>NZ_DBGBQB010000048.1:0-19521 GCF_048470075.1 Cetobacterium sp.
CTACAGTTTCAATAGGGAATCTCTCCTCCTCATCAATTTCAGCAGCAAGAGGTTTAACTTCATTTTCAGCAAAAGCTGTAATCATTTGCTTAAAAAGTTCTTGCGATTTAGTTAATGTAAAATCCATTTATTTCCTCCTAATATATTTTATTGAACATTTTTTACAATTATTGCAGTACCCATTCCTCCACCAATACACAGACTAGCTAGCCCATATTGAGAACCTCTTTTTTTCATTTCATGTACCAAAGTTGTAAGTATTCTAGCTCCACTAGCTCCAACTGGATGTCCCAATGCAATAGCTCCACCATTGACATTAGTCTTATCTTTAAACCAAACTGGATCCATTGAATACATCTCACAAAGTTCTTTTATAACTCCAAGAGATTGAACAGCAAAGGCTTCATTAAGTTCTAAGATATCCATATCCTCAAGTTTTAAACCTGTTTTATCCAGTACATTTTTTATAGCTGGAACAGGTCCAAGTCCCATAACTAAAGGATCTACTCCACCTTGTCCTACACCTATAATTTCAACTAAAGGGGTTAAATTATATTTTTTTATAGCTGATTCAGAAGCTATAAGTAAAATAGCAGCCCCATCATTTATACCAGAAGCGTTACCAGCTGTGACAGTTCCCTCTTTTCTAAATGCAGGTCTAAGTGCTGAAAGTTTTTCAAGAGATGTTTTTCTATTGGGATATTCATCTGTATCAACTAAAATTATCTCCTTTTTATCTTTAACTTCAATAGGGACAATCTCATCTTTGAAACGTCCACTATCAATAGCGGCAATAGCTTTTTCCTGAGATTCTATAGAGAATTGATCTTGCTCCTCTCTAGAGATATTATGTTTTTCTGCGATATTTTCAGCTGTTATACCCATATGAACCCCGTGGAATGCATCAGTTAGAGCATCTAAAATCATATGATCTTTAGCTAAAGAGTCCCCCATTTTAATACCTGTTCTAATATTGTGGTTAATCAGATGAGGAGCTTGAGACATGGACTCTGTTCCTCCAGCTAGTATAAGGGAAGCTTCACCAGATTTTATAATTTGATAAGCTGACATTACAGCTTTCATTCCACTACCACATATAATATTTAAAGAGTAAGCGGGAACAGTATTGGGAACACCACCTCTAATGGCAGATTGTCTTCCAATTCCTTGAGCATGTCCAGCAGATAAAACATTTCCAATAATGACTTCATTTAAAGTGCTAGGATCTATTTTAGTCTCTTCAAGAATATTCTTTATGACCTCTCCAGCAAGATGACTTGGAGATACTTTGTTTAAAGATCCTAAAAAAGATCCAATGGGAGTTCTTTTAGCGGCTACAATGTAGATTTTTTCCATTTATTCAAAACCCTCCTAAAATAGTTTATACTTCCATAATTTTTAAATCTTCATCAATAATCAAGTCAGCTTCAGTGGCATTTTTAATGTCTTCGATGGATGAGTAAGGGCTAAGTTCTTTTAAAACGATGCCATTATCAGTAACTTCCATAACCCCTTTTTCTGTGATAATCAGGTTAACCTCATTGGTAGCAGTAAGAGGTAAAGTACAATTTTTTAATATTTTTGGAGCTCCCTTAGCAGTGTGTTCCATAGCTATGATAACTTTTTTTGCTCCAACAACTAAGTCCATAGCACCTCCCATACCAGGAACCATTTTACCAGGAACCATCCAATTGGCTAAATTTCCTTTTTCGTCAACTTGTAATGCGCCTAAAACAGTAGCATCAACATGTCCTCCACGGATTATTCCAAAAGATGTAAAACTATCAAAGAAACATCCACCAGGAGCAATAGTAACCAGTGAACCACCAGCATTAGATATTCTACAATCCTCCTCTCCCTCGCAAGGTGTTGGTCCCATTCCAATTAGTCCATTTTCTGATTGTAATGCGACATGTATTGAATCAGGTATATAGTTGGCAACTTCAGTAGGAAGTCCAATTCCTAAATTTACAACATCTCCATCTTTGAACTCTTTGGCAACTCTTCTAGCAATAATCTCTCTAACTCTTTCTTTTGTAAGTTCCATCTATCTTCCTCCCTTAACGATATAATCCACAAATATACCTGGAATAACAACTTCGTTAGGATCTAAATATCCATCAACTATCTCTTCAGCTTCAACAATAACTGTATCAGCAGCAGTAGCCATTATTGTATTGAAATTTCTAGTGGAGCCATGAAAGGAAACATTTCCAAAAGAGTCCACTTTTGTCCCATAAATAAGTGCCACATCAGCTTTTAATGGTTTTTCAAGGATATATTTTTTACCATCGACCTCAATAATCTCTTTTCCCTCCTGAACAACAGTACCGATTCCAGTTGGAGTCAAAATTCCACCAAGTCCAGCTCCAGCAGCTCTTATTCTTTCGGCAAGAGTACCTTGAGGAACTAAAACCACTTCCATCTCTCCACTATGCATCTGCTTTCCTGTTTCAGGATTAGTTCCAATATGAGATACGATAGCTTTTTTAATTCTTTTGTTAACAACAAGTTTTCCTCTTTCAAAATCTGGAAAACTAGTATCATTGGCAATAAGAGTTAAATCTTTAGTACCATTTTCTAATAGTTTTTCAATGACCTCTTTGGGAGACCCACATTTCAAAAACCCCCCAGTCATAAGAGAAGAACCATCTTTAATAAGTGATGCTGCAAAATCAACAGAGACCAATTTTTTCATAACTTCACTCCTTTGTTTAAGTTAGCAAGTACATGCTTGCTTAATTTCAGTATGAATATATACCTCATGTAGAAATGAAATGTCAATAGTTAAATAAAAAATATTTTTTCCGAACAAAAAAAAGGTGTTACAAACATATAATTAGAGAGAGAGTTTGTAAAATGAAAAAGATATACACTTTTCTAAAAAAAAAATTGACAAATGAGTCAAAAATGAGGTATAAATTGAGTTAATATTGAAAAATATAGGCAGAGTTGGAGGGATGATGAAAACACGGGATAAAATTTTAGATTGTGCACAAAGACTCTTTTCAGAGGAGGGCTTTGATAAAGTTTCAACAAAACGTATTGCCAAAGAAGCGGAGTGCAATGAGGTTACTATTTTTAGATTATTTGGAACTAAGAATAGGGTTTTAGAGGAGATAATAAATAAATTTGTAGAAGAGAGTAAAATTATAAAATCCCTGCATGAGAGTCTGACAGGAGAATTAGAACAAGATATTGCCAAAAGTATTCTACTGTATCAAAATTTTTTACAACAACATGAGATAATATTTAGACTTCAGTTAAAACTTTCAGATAATGAGAATCAAAAATTTCTGAGAACAATTGACTTTAAAAACTATTTAGTTGATCATTTTACTGGAGTTTTCCATGAGAATAAGATTAACTACTTACCAGAAGTTTTTGTAAATGATATGTTGAGCAGTGTTATGGGTGGTTTTCTTTTAAAAATTTTAACACAGGGAAAATTCACTGGAGAAAGGGAAGGGTATTTTTTAAGTGAAAAGATTAAATTTTATCAAAACTCAATTGAGCAATATAAAAAAGCAAAATAGAGAAAAATGAAAAAGAGAAAACCATAAAAGATAGGTTTTCTCTTTTTTTATTAATATTTATAGAATCCTTCACCAGTTTTTCTTCCAAGCTTTCCAGCTCTAACCATTTTCTTTAAAAGCGAGTGTGCTCTATACTTAGGATCTCCAAACTCAGTAGCTAAAACATCCATAATAGCTAAAACAACATCAAGTCCAACTAAATCCCCAAGTGCCAATGGACCAATAGGATGGTTAGCACCATATTTCATGGCATTATCAATATCTTCAGGAGTGGCAACTCCATCAGCTAAAATTCCAATAGCTTCATTGATCATAGGAATTAAAATTCTATTTACAACAAAACCTGGAGCTTCTTCACATAAAACAGGTTCTTTTCCCAACTCTTTAGAGAGAGTTAAGATAGTTTCATAAACTTCTTGACTCGTAGTATAACCTTTGATTATTTCAATGAGTTTCATAACGGGAGCAGGGTTAAAAAAGTGCATTCCAATAACTCTTTCAGGATGTTTAGTAGCACAAGCGATTTCAGTGATAGAAAGAGATGAGGTATTTGTGGCAAAGATAGTTTTTTGAGAACAAATCTCATCTAATTTGGAGAATAGCTCCTTTTTTATTGCCATTTTTTCAGATACAGCTTCAATGATTAAATCGGCATCCTTTGCGTCCTCTATATTTGATGTTGTATGTATTTTTGATAAGATTTCATTTTTTCTATCCTCAGTAATTTTTTCCTTCTCAACTAATTTACTTAAACTTTTTACAAAACCTTTCTTTGCTTTTTCAAGAGCTTCAGGACAGATATCAGTCATTAAAACCTCATGATTACCTGTTGCAAAAACTTGAGCAATTCCACTTGCCATAACACCAGCACCTACAATAAATACTTTCATTGTTTCCTCCTTATAACCTTTGTATAGTTTATTTGTTAATAAAGTTTGCTTTTCTTTTCTCTAAAAAGGCCGACATACCCTCTTTTTGATCTGCAGTTGAGAAACATAGACCAAATAAACTACTTTCAATAAACATTGATGTAGTTTCATCTACTTGAATTCCCTTATTAATAGCCTCTTTTGAATATTGAACTGCCAATTTAGCATTGGAACTAATTTTATTTGCCATATTTAGTGCATATTCCATAAGTTTATCATGTTCAATTACCTGGTTAACTAAACCGATAGATTTAGCTTCATAGGCATCGATAATATTCCCTGTATATATAAGCTCCTTAGCTTTAGCTAAACCAACTAATCTTGGAAGTCTTTGAGTTCCGCCAGAACCAGGAGTTATACCTAGCGTAACTTCAGGTTGTCCAAGTTTAGCTTTGTCGGAAGCTATTCTAATATCACAGGCCATAGCAAGTTCACATCCTCCCCCAAGGGCAAAACCATTGATGACAGCAATAACAACTTTATTGATATTTTCCACTGTGTTAAAGGCATTAGTTCCTAAAATACCAAACTCCTTAGCCTCTTTTGTACTTAAATCTTTCATGAAAGAGATATCAGCTCCTGCCACAAAAGAACGTCCTTCACCTGTTAGTAAGATGACATCAATCTCATCATTTTTTTCCAACTGAGAAAAGCATTGGTGAATCTCCTTATAAGTATCTTCATTTAGAGCATTTAAAGATTCTGGTCTGTTAATTTTAACTATACAGACTTTTCCATGAATTTCAGTTAAAAGATTTTTAAATACCATTTTTTCCTCCTTGATAACTAAAGTGTAGTTAAAAAATACTTAACGAGACCCTTATTACCTCATAAAACTTAAATTTGTCAAATTTTTTTATTTATAAAATATTTTTTTGTATCTCTAAGTGTCTGTAATAGGTATTTTTAGTGCTAAAATTAAACTTAAAAAAAGAAAAAAGTTTAAAATAACTATTGACTTAAAAAAAAAGGTGAGGTATATATAGCTACTGACAAAACTAAAGTAAGCACTCACTTACATCCTACTTGAAAATTTTATGAGAAATTAAACAATCTAGGAGGAAGATATGGGAACGGTAATGGCAATAATAAAGCTTAGTCCAGTTTTAGTTTTGGCAGGACTAATGATGAGTGGGTATGATGCATTGTTAGCAGCACCTTTAGCAACAGTATACGCAGCACTTGTGGCATCACTTGTAGCAAAGAAAAAAATAAGTGACATTATAGATGCGTGTATAAAAAATGCAAGAGAGATGCAAATAGCCTTTTTTATCCTAATGATGGCCTATGCAATGGCAGAAGCTTTTATGTCAACAGGAGTTGGAGCTTCCATAATTAACATAGCTTTAGGATTTGGATTAACAGCCAGAACAGTTGCAGTAGTAGGAGTTATAGTAACATCAATCCTATCCATTGCAACAGGAACGAGCTGGGGAACATTTGCAGCCTGTGCACCAATATTTTTGTGGCTGAATCACATTGTTCAAGGAGATATGTTCTTAACTTTGGCAGCAATAGCTGGAGGAGCATGCTTTGGAGACAATATTGGTCTTATATCAGATACAACAATTGTAAGTTCTGGAATTCAAAGAGTTGAAGTTGTAAAAAGAATAAGACATCAAGGATTTTGGTCAGCATCGATACTTGTGTGTGCAGTAGTAACTTTCTATGTAGTGAGTGTTGCTATGGGATTACCAACAGAGGTTGGAAGTCCAGTTGAGGCTATAAATCAGATACCTGAGTCAGCATGGGCCGCTCTAGCAGAAAAAAGAGAGAGTGCAGTAGCATTACTTAATCAAGTTAAAAGTGGAGTACCTTATTATATGGTAATTCCTCTAATTTTAGTTTTAGTTTCAGCATTTAAAGGAGTAAATACACTTTTATGTTTATTCCTTGGAATTTTTGCATCTTTTATATGCGGAACTTTTGCTGGAACTGTTGAGAGTCCTTCAGAATTTTTAAATCTTATTTATACAGGATTTGAAGGAGCAGGATCTTGGGTTATTGTAATGATGATGTGGGTTGCAGCATTTGGTGGAATAATGAAAATTATGGATGCCTTTAGACCAGTATCAATTCTAATTAAAAAGATATCTGGAAGTGTTAGACAGCTGATGTTTTACAACGGTGTTTTATCAATCTTAGGAAATGCTGCTCTAGCAGATGAGATGGCACAAATTGTAACAATAGGACCAATTATAAAGGAGCTTGTTGAAAAAAATGTAAAGGGAAGTCCAAAAGATATTGAAACTTTGAGACTTAGAAATGCTACATTCAGTGATGCTCTAGGAGTTTTTGGATCCCAACTAATACCTTGGCATGTGTATATAGGATTTTATTTAGGAATTGCAAATGCAGTATATCCATTGGCTTCATTTACGGCAATAAGTATTATAAAATACAATTTTATGGCTTATATAGCTGTGGGAAGCATTTTAATACTAACTTTAACGGGACTTGATAGATTTATTCCAAGATTTGCTTTACCGGCAGAACCAGATGTGCAATTAGTAGGAGAAAATGAGGAGATAACAGCAGAAACGGAAGAGTTAGCATAATAAAAAATATGTAAAGGAGAGATAGGAGTTATGACAAAATCAATGATAAGATTAAGAATGAGTTCAGCAGATGCTCATTATGGTGGAAATTTAGTAGATGGAGCAAGAATTTTACAGTTATTTGGGGATGTAGCGACAGAGCTATTGATAAAACATGATGGGGATGAGGGTTTATTCAAGGCTTATAGTGAGGTAGAGTTCATGGCTCCTGTATATGCTGGAGATTATTTAGAGGTTGTAGGAGAGATTACAAAAGTTGGAAATACTTCAAGAGCTATGACTTTTGAAGCTAGAAAGGTAATTGTTCCAAGAGCTGATATCTGTGACTCAGCAGCAGATTTTTTAGAAGAACCCATTGTAGTATGTAAAGCAGTTGGTACTTGTGTCGTTCCAAAGTCTGTTCAAAGAAAGGGGTAGATTATGGAAAAATTAATAATAACAGCAGCCATTTGTGGTGCTGAAGTGACAAAAGAACATAATCCAGCTGTACCGTATACAGTGGAGGAGATTGTAAAAGAGGCTTACAGTGCATATAAAGCGGGAGCAAGTATCATTCATCTACATGTTAGAGAGGATGATGGAACTCCAACTCAAAGAAAAGAAAGATACGATGAGTGCATAAGAGCTATAAAAGAGAGATGTCCAGATGTAATAGTTCAACCTTCTACAGGGGGGTCAGTGGGGATGACCTCAGCTGAAAGATTAGAGCCAGTTGATTTAAAACCAGAGATGGCGACATTAGATTGTGGGACCTTAAACTTTGGTGGAGATGAAATTTTTGTGAACACTGAGAGTATGATTAAAGAGTTTGGAAAAAAGATGATAGATTTGGGTGTTAAGCCAGAGGTTGAAGTTTTTGATAAATCAATGATAGACATGGCAATTAGATTGTGTAAAAAAGGGTTTATTAAAGAGCCGATTCACTTTAGTTTTGTAATGGGAGTAAATGGTGGAATTTCTGGAGAATTGAGGGATTTTCTCTTTTTAAAAGAGAGTATACCTTGTGGATCTACATATTCGGTAGCTGGAATAGGAAGATATGAATTCACTCTTGCTGTGGCTTCTATAATATCTGGAGGTCACGTAAGAGTTGGATTTGAAGATAATATCTATATTGAGAAGGGTGTATTAGCAAAAAGTAATGGTGAGTTAGTTGAAAAAGTTGTAAGACTTGCAAAAGAGTTTGGAAGAGAGATAGCAAATCCAACTGAGGCAAGAAAAATATTAGGTTTAAATTGAGGAGGATATTATGAAAAAAGGATGCAAATTTGGAACACATAGAGTAATAGAGCCTGTTGGATCACTACCACAAGGAGCATTAAAAATATCCAATGATATGGAAATTATGTCAAATGAAGTATTGATTAATGTACAAACTCTAAATATTGATTCAGCTAGTTTTACACAGATTAAAGAAGCATGTAATAGAGATGAGAAAAAAATGGCTGAAATGATTGAAAGTATAGTGGCTGAAAGAGGAAAGATGCAAAATCCTGTGACAGGATCAGGAGGAATGTTAATTGGAACTGTTGAAAAAATAGGACCAGATTTTCCAGATAAAAACTTGAAAGTTGGAGATAAAATAGCAACTTTGGTTTCACTTTCATTGACGCCTTTAAAGATAGAGGAGATAAAGAAAATAAATATCTCAAATGATCAGGTGGATGTAAAGGCTAAAGCAATTTTATTTGAAAGCGGTATATATGCGGTTTTACCTGAGGATATCCCTGAAAAATTAGCACTTGCAGCACTGGATGTAGCTGGTGCACCTGCTCAAGTTGAAAAATTAGTTAAAGAGGGAGATACGGTTTGTATAATTGGTGGTGGAGGAAAATCTGGAATCCTTTGCTGTTATCAAGCTATGAAAAATGTTGGAAAAACTGGAAAAGTTATAGTGTTTGAATATTCTGAAGCAAATGCACAAAGAATTAGAGATTTAGGATTGGCTCACACTGTTTTAGTGGGAGATGCAACAAAACCAGTAGAAATTTATAATAAAATAAATGAAATCACAAATGGGGAGTTATGTGATGTTGTAATAAATAATGTAAATGTTCCAGGAACTGAGATGTCATCTATATTGATAACAAAGGATGATGGAGTAGTTTACTTCTTCTCAATGGCCACTTCATTTACAAAGGCAGCCTTGGGAGCAGAGGGTGTAGGAAAAGATGTGAGTATGATAGTTGGAAATGGATATACAAAGGGACATGCCAATT
Source organism: Cetobacterium sp. (assembly GCF_048470075.1). Classification (GTDB taxonomy): domain Bacteria; phylum Fusobacteriota; class Fusobacteriia; order Fusobacteriales; family Fusobacteriaceae; genus Cetobacterium_A. The sequence continues at coordinate 9,243 of NZ_DBGBQB010000048.1, forward strand.
TAACTTTGGAAATTATAAGAGAATCAAAAGCAATTAGAGAGTTATTTGAAAAGCTATACGTTTAATTAAAAAATAAAAAAGGTTTCAATATAAAAGTCGGGAGGAGTTTATCAATGATGAATTTGAGAGAGAGATTTAACGTAACAGATGAGCAATGGAATGACTGGAAATGGCAAGTTAGGAATAGGGTAGAAACTTTGGAGCAATTAGAAAACTTAATGACTTTAACAGATGAGGAGAAAGAGGGGATAAAAAAATCATTAGAGACTATTAGAATGGGAATTACACCATACTATCTAAGCATTATGGATCCAGATAATCCGAAATGCCCAGTTAGAATGCAAGCAGTACCATCTGTAAATGAGCTACATAGATCAGCAGCAGATCAGTTAGACCCATTACATGAGGATGGAGATTCACCTGTTCCGGGATTAACTCATAGATACCCAGATAGAGTGTTACTACTTGTAACTGATATGTGTTCAATGTATTGTAGACACTGTACAAGAAGAAGATTTGCAGGACAGACAGATCACGCTCTGCCAATGGAAAGAATTGAAAAAGCTATTGACTATATAAGAAATACGCCTCAAGTAAGAGATGTATTATTATCTGGAGGAGACCCTTTGCTTTTATCCGATGAAAATTTAGAGTATATCATCAGTAAATTGAGAGAGATTCCACATGTAGAGATTGTAAGACTAGGATCAAGAACACCAGTTGTAATGCCTCAAAGAATAACTCCAGAACTTTGCAATATGTTAAAAAAATATCATCCAATCTGGTTAAATACTCACTTTAATCATTCAAAAGAGATCACTCCAGAGGCAATTAAAGCTTGTAATATGCTAGCAGATGCAGGAGTTCCTCTAGGAAATCAATCGGTTTTATTGAGAGGAGTAAATGACTGTGTACACGTAATGAAGGATTTAGTTCATAACCTAGTTAAAATGAGAGTAAGACCATATTATATCTATCAATGCGATCTATCAATGGGAATCGAACACTTTAGAACTCCAGTATCTAAAGGTATAGAGATAATTGAGGGATTGAGAGGTCATACATCGGGATATGCTGTTCCTACATTTGTTGTAGATGCTCCAGGTGGAGGAGGTAAAATTCCAGTGATGCCAAACTATTTAATATCTCAATCTCCAGAGAAAGTTGTCTTAAGAAATTTTGAAGGTGTTATTACAACATATACTCAACCTGCAAACTATGAAAATAGATGTGAATGTGATACATGTCAAGGAGAGACAAAGAAAAAACAGGTTGGAGTTGCAGGATTAATGAGTGGATGTGAGGAAACTTTAGAGCCAAGACAACTTGATAGAAAAAAAAGAAATGCACACTAAAATATAGTAAGCTTGAAAGGAGAGGAGCATGCCCTTTATAAAAGATATAAAAAAATATAAAAGTATTGCAACAATTGGATTAGAAAAAAATGTTGGTAAGACAGAAACTATGAATTATATCTTGAAAAGATTAAAAAATGAGGGAGTTGTAACAGCTGTTACTTCAATAGGAATAGATGGAGAAACAGTTGATTTGGTAACAGAAACAGCAAAACCTGAGGTAACAATATATGAGGGAATGATTTTTATAACGAGTGAAAAGCACTATATAAAAAAGAGATTTCAAGCTGAAATTTTAGATGTTAGTGAAAAATCCACTGCTCTAGGGCGTCTTGTAACAGCAAGAGCCCTAGGAGAGGGAAAGGTATTACTATCAGGGCCATCCAATGGGACTTGGGTAAAGAGTGTCATAGATGAAGTGTTGAATAGAGGTGTAGACAGTGTATTAGTAGATGGGGCCCTATCACGTTTAAGTGTAGGGTCTCCTATTATTACAGAGGGTATAGTTTTATCAACGGGAGCAGCTGTTTCAATTAATCCAAAGGAGATTGTAAAAAAAACTAAGCATATTATAGATCTTCTTAAATTGGAAAGTGTTGAGGAAAGAAGAAAAGATAGAGTGATGGATTTAGAAGATGGAATATATAAAATACTTTGGGAAAAAGATATTATAAATAAGTTACCCATTAAATCAATATTAAATTTTTCTCAATTGGAAGAAAATATTTTTTTAGAAAGATGTACTCTCTATATAACTGGAGTTTTAACTGAAAGATTTGTTGAGAGCTTAACAAAGCAAAGTTTTATAGAAAATGTGGAGATAGTTGTAAAAGATTTTACGAAAATATTCGTATCGGGAGATATTTTAAATCGTTTTATACGAAAAGGTGGGAAATTAAAAGTACTGTTAAAAACAAAACTAGTGGCGATAACAGTAAATCCAGTAGCTCCAACAGGACATATATTGGATTCGAAGGAGCTTATAAAAGCGATTGAGGAGTATGCTGAGGTACCTGTTATCAATCTAAGGGAGGAAGGTTATGAACTTTGAAAAGATAGGTTTTGATTATATAATTGATACCTTAGATATAGTCAGTAGATTGGGAAAAAAAGCATTAAAAAGTATCGAGTTTTCAAAAGATTCTGAGAAATTAGAAAAGGAGTATGAAAATTTACACAGTGTGATAACTTTGTTGGAAAGTAATTCTAAGATATATACTACAATCAAAAGGAAACTATCAGCATTAAAGGATATTGAAAATATTGTAAATAGATTATCCAATGGATATATATTGGATGATATTGAACTTTTTGAAATTAAAATTTTTTCCATGATCTCCCAAGAGATATATGAAATTTTGAAGGAAAACTATAAATTTTTAGCTCCTCAAAATTTGGAAAAAGTAATTGATATATTGGATCCAGATAAACTTAGAATAGCGAGTTTTCATATATATAGTTCCTACTCAATAGAATTGTCCGAAGTTAGAAAAGCTATAAAAGAAACTAAAGATGAAACATTATATGAAACTGAGATGCAGTTGGAAGATGATGTAAGAAAGGTTATTAGTAGGAAATTATCAAACTATAATCAAGTTTTAAAAAGTTCTATAAAAAGATTGGGATATTTGGACCTAGTTTTAGCAAAAGCTCTTCAAACCCAAAAGTTAAAATTAGTAAGACCAACTTTTGGTGAAAAAACAGAGCTAAAAGGGATATTCAATCCAAAGGTTTTAAAAATATTGGAAGATAAAGATAAGACATATCAAAAAATTGATATAACATTGCACAATGGAGTGACAGTTATAACAGGAGCGAACATGTCAGGGAAAACATTGACATTAAAAACTTTAGGCTTAGTTCAAAATATGGCACAGATGGGATTTTATATTCCAGCTATAGAGGGAAAGATACAGCTTGTTGATGAGATATGTTTGTCAATTGGGGATACTCAATCTTTAGAGGAGGGGCTATCCTCCTTTGCAGCAGAGATGTTAGAGATAGATAGAATAGTAAAAAAGATAAAAAAAGGGATTAGACCTCTTGTTTTAATAGATGAATTAGCTAGAACAACAAATCCTCAAGAAGGAAGAGCACTTTTAAAAAGTGTAATAACAATTCTTAATAATTATTTTATAGAATCTGTAATAACCACTCATTATGATCAAGTGGGAGAAGATGTTGTAAAATTAAGGGTTGTTGGAATTAAAAAAACTCAATTGGATGAGGATATAAACTATAAAAATATAGAGGACTATATAGACTATGCTCTAGTTGAAGTAGATGATGATAGTGTTCCAGAAGAAGCATTGACAATAGGAAAGTTATTAAAAATAGATGAGGATATTATAAATAACGCATATAAGTATTTATAAGGAGGACGTTGATGTTTAAAAGCAAGTTAGGGTTAGATTTTAATAAAGTGGATAGAGCCAGAGGGTTGGCTAAAGATATAGCTATAGATGTACAAAAATTTGTGGATTCTTATACAACAGTTGCAGTGGAAAGAACAATTTGTAGACTGCTAGAGATAGATGGCGTAGACTGTGATGAGGTACCATTGCCAAATATTGTTGTAGACCATTTAAAAGATAAAGGGGTGCTATCTGAAGGAGTTATGTATTTTATAGGAAATGCAATGCTTGAAACAGGATTATCCCCTCAAGATATAGCTGAAAAAGTGAGTTTAGGTGAGTTAGATTTAACTAAGATAAAACAACATAGTAAAGATGAGGTTCAAAGAGCTGTAGAACCAGTTGTAAATAGAGTAGTCGATAGAATAAAATCAAACAGAGAGCAAAGAGAGGGATATTTAGCAACGATTGGAGAGGGACCAAAGCCTTATCTATATGTAATTGTTGCAACTGGAAATATCTATGAGGATGTTATTCAAGCGCAAGCTGCAGCAAGACAGGGAGCAGATATAATTGCAGTAATTAGAACAACAGGACAAAGTCTGTTGGATTATGTTCCTTATGGTGCAACAACAGAGGGATTTGGAGGAACTTTTGCAACTCAAGAGAACTTTAGAATTATGAGAAAAGCTCTGGATGAAGTGGGAGAAGAGGTTGGAAGATATATAAGACTTTGTAATTATTGCTCAGGTCTTTGTATGCCAGAGATAGCGGCGATGGGTGCTTTAGAAAGACTTGATGTAATGCTAAATGACGCATTATACGGAATACTATTCAGAGATATAAATATGCAAAGAACACTAGTGGATCAATTTTTCTCAAGAGTGATAAATGGATTTGCAGGAGTTATAATTAATACTGGGGAGGACAACTATTTAACAACAGCTGATGCTGTTGAGAATGCTCATACAGTTTTAGCATCAGATTTAATAAATGAACAATTGGCATTTATGGCTGGTATTCCAGAGGAACAGATGGGATTAGGACACGCCTTTGAGATGGATCCAGAGTTAGAGAATGGATTCCTATTGGAATTGGCACAAGCTCAAATGACAAGAGAGATTTTCCCTAAGGCTCCACTAAAATATATGCCACCTACAAAATTTATGACTGGAAATATATTTAAGGGGCATATACAGGATGCACTATTTAATCAAGTAGCTATAATGACAGGGCAGGGGTTACAACTGTTAGGTATGATGACAGAAGCTATTCATACACCATTTATGTCAGATAGATATCTATCGATAGAAAATGCAAGATATATATTTAATAATATGAGAGATTTTGGTTCTGAGATAGAGTTTAGAGCTAATGGAATAATACAAAAAAGAGCGCAACTTGTTTTGGATGAATCTGTGGAGCTACTTGAAAAGATGGTTGGAGATGGTCTATTTAATTCACTGGAGAAGGGAACTTTTGCAGATATAAAGAGAAGCAGAACAGGTGGTAAAGGATTATCAGGAGTTGTAGAAAAAGGTTCTAGTTATATGAATCTATTCATTCCAAAAATGTTAGGAGGGGATAAATAATGGGTGGTGGATTATATTCAATGGAGGAAAGAACGTTCGATACAACATTAGATTTAAAAGCTGTTAAACCATATGGGGATACAATGAATGATGGGAAAACTCAACTTTCGTTTACTTTGCCAGTACCAGCAGGTGCAGAGGGAGTTGAAGCAGCTAAACAACTTATGAAAAAAATGGGATTTGAAAATCCACAGGTTTCATATTTCAAAGAGTTGACAGATGGCTTTACATTTTTTAACTGTTATGGAAATTGTACTCATACAGTTGATTATGAATCTATCTATGTTCCAAAAGTTGAGTCAACAACTTGGTCAATGGAAGAAACAGATAGATTTATAAAAGAGAGTATTGGTAGAAAAATAGTTGTCTTAGGTGCGAGTACAGGAACGGATGCTCATACAGTTGGAATTGATGCTGTAATGAATATGAAGGGTTATGCAGGTCACTATGGATTAGAGAGATATGAGATGATAGAAGCTTTAAATATGGGAAGCCAAGTTTTAAATGAGGATTTCATAGCTAAGGCTATTGAAATTGGAGCTGATGTACTTTTAGTTTCTCAAACAGTTACTCAAAAAGATGTGCATATTAAAAATTTGGTTGAACTTATTGAGATGATAGAAGCTGAAGGATTAAGAGATCAGATGCTAGTGATTTGTGGTGGAGCTAGAATAACGCATGAATTAGCTAAAGAACTTGGATATGATGCTGGATTTGGAGCTGGTACATATGCGGATGATGTAGCTTCATACGCTGTTCAAGAGTTAGCAAAAAGATTGAATAGATAGCAGGAGTTGGGTATACATATATGTATGCCCGTTTATTTTTAAAGGGGAGAGTTATGGAGTTTATAATCAATGTTTTTACGTATAATGGAAAGGGTGGAAATAAAGCTGGAGTAGTAATGATAAAAGAGGATATTTCAAAAGAGGAGTGTCAAAAAAAAGCTAAAGAGTTAGAATTTTCAGAGACAGTTTTTGTAAAAAAAATATCAAAAAAGATATTTGAACTAAAATTTTATACTCCTCAGTGTGAAATAGAGTTTTGTGGACACGCTTCTCTAGGAGCTTTTTATGTTTTAAAAAAAACTGGTGTTATTGAAGAGGGAGAGTATATAGAAAGATTAGGTTTTAAGGATTTAAAAGTTATACTAGAGGAAAGAGAGATATTTTTAGAGCAAGATAGTATAAGAATAGAGAGCGTGCCAAAAATAAAGAAAATATTAGATTCTATAGGAGTAAAAAAGGAGGAGTTGTATGAAGGTTTAGAGATAGTCATTGGATATAGTGGATTAAGAGATATATTAATTCCAGTTAAAAGTAGAAAGATATTAAATAATTTAAAGATTGATTTAGAAAAAATAAAATATATATCAAAAGATTATGATACAGTGGGATATCATGTTTATACTATTGAAAACAATAGAGTTTATTGTAGAAATTTTGCACCACTTTATGGAATAGATGAGGAAGCAGCAACTGGAAGTTCAAATGGAGCACTTTTTGGATATTTGAATACATTTGAGAGATATAAAAGTGATTATTTAGAGTTTTTCCAAGGAGAAAACTATGGGGAATGCTCTAAGATAATAGTTAGATTTATTGATGGTAAAGTATATGTAGGGAGTGAGTTTTAAGCATTAGGCTTAAAACTCAATTATTCTAGTTGAGATTTTATTGACAAAATCCATCTCATGACTAACTATAACCATAGTCATATCCCTATTGTCTTTTAGTTCTTCAATCACCTTTAAAACTTCAGCAGTCATAAAAGGATCTAAAGCTGAAGTCGGCTCATCAAAAAGCAAAACCTCAGGATCTTTTGCTAGAGCACGAGCGATGGCCACCCTTTGTTTTTGTCCTCCAGAAAGATATTTAGGATAGGTATCTGCTTTATCAGATAGTCCTACTCTCTCTAAAAGATTTTTAGCTTTTCCAATAGCTATATTTTTATCCATTTTATCAACCAATATAAGAGGCTCTGTAATATTTTCCAAGATTGTTTTATTTGGAAAAAGATTGAAATTTTGGAAGACCATACCCATTTTTTTTCTGTTGCATACAATCTCTCCAGAACTAAAATCTTCAAGACCAATTAAACACCTTAAAAATGTTGATTTTCCCTTTCCAGAAGGACCAATAATTGATACAATCTCCCCTTTTTTAATCTCCAAGTCTAAATTGTTAAAAATAGTGTTTTCACCAAAAGATTTATTTAAATTTTTAACTTTAATAGCCATTATACAGTCACCTTCTTTTCAATAATTTTTAAAATTAAAATAATAATAGTTGATAATCCTAAATAGATTACAGCACATATAATAAATGGGGCAATGGTAAACTCTCTTGTAACAATCTCTTTAGAGTTTCTTAAAATTTCTGCCATCCCAATAGCTGAAACTAAAGAGGTATCTTTAATAAGAGCGATAGCCTCATTTGAAAGAGCAGGTAATGCTGTAATTAAGCTCTGTGGAAGAATTATTTTAAACATAGTTTGCCAATAACTATAACCTAAAACTTGAGCAGCCTCAAATTGTCCAGAGTCAACTCCTAAGATGCTCCCTCTAAAGATTTCAGATATATATGCAGCATAGTTAATTGTAAAAGTTATAAGTGCTGCATGAAAAGGTTCTAAAACGATTCCAAATACAGGTAATCCGTAGTAAACAAAGAAAAGTTGTAATAAGAGAGGCGTACCTCTAAATATCCATGTATATATTTGAATTCCAATGTTTAATATCTTGTATTTTGAAACCCTTCCAAGAGAAAGTAAAATCCCTAGAGGCAAAGAGAAAATTAAAGTAAATAAATAAAGTTTTAAAGTTAAAGTTAATCCTTGTAGTATATAAAATAAGTTATTTTCCATAAATAATCCTTCCTTAAAATAGAGTGTTAGTTATTACCAAACCATTTTTGGTAAATTTCATTAAATGATCCATCAGCTTTCATATCTGATAAGGTTTGATCTATCTTGTTTTTTAAAGTTAAATCCTGTTTTCTCATACCAATTCCCATCTGCTGCTTATCTAAAACCTCATTTAAAATAGTAAAACCATCTTTTTTGGCAACATAGTATTTACCTACAACTGCATCAACAACAACCGCATCAGTTCTACCAGCTTCTAAGTCTAAAAGAGCTTCAACATTTGTAGAGTATTTATTAATATTACCTGTTATCTTAGATAGATTGGAATTTTCAAATGCAAAGTATGAAGCACTTCCTAGCTGTACACCAATATTTTTACCTTTTAAATTTTCAAAAGATTTTATCTGAGAATCTTTCACTATAACAATTTGATCATCGTCAAAATATGGAGTAGAAAAGGCAATCTGTTGCTCTCTTTGAGGAGTTATAGTAAGTCCATTCCAAATTAAATCGATTTTTTTACTTCTCAAATCAAAAATGATTCCATCCCATTCGCAAGGTTTAAAAATAGCTTTAACTCCCATTCTTTTAGCAATTTCATTAGCTAAATCAATATCAAAGCCAATGATATTACCCTTTTCATCTCTAAAGCCCATTGGAGCAAATGTATCATCGAGACCGATAATAATCTCACCCTTATTTTGAATAGTTTGTAGTGCATTGTCTTTAGAAAAAGATATAGAAAATACAGTTAATGTTAATAACAAAAGTTTAAATATTTTTTTCATATAAAAATCCTCCTTAAAATTGAGTTATAAAAAACAAAAAGCCATCTAGAACATATCTAGATGGCTTTAAAAAGGATGTATATCTTTTTTTCATTGTCATCATAGATACAGACTCAAGTTTGTAATACAACAAGAGTCTGTATCTATGAAAATCCATAGGGAACAAACTCTAATATCTATGATGATGATGTAATGAGTTTAAAACAATGAACAGTTGCGACATATCTTCCTCCTAATTTTTTTTGTTTTATATTTTATAATGATACTGTTATTTTTTTAATATGTCAAGAAAAAATAAAAAAAGTTTTTATTTTTTCACTGGTTTTAAAGTTTCTTGTAAAGTTTTTACAGAAAACTCAATATCTTTAGGTGCTCCACCAGTATTTAACATAATATTTTTTTTATAGTTTGCCGAAAGGACAAAAGCGTACTCTTTTATAGTTGGATTTGTGAAAACTAAAATACCATTTCCAAAATCGCACTCCTGTGGAACTAATTTGAATCCTTTTTCTTCCAATAAATTTATGGAGTTAGCTATTGCGTCATTTAATTTAGCATAAGTTTTATAATCTGTAACTTCAACATGAGAATCCCCTTTTTTAAAGTTAAATCCCTCATCTTTTTTTATATATTCCAATTGGTATCCATTTTTTTCCATTTTTTCCTTTAATTTAGGGAAGTTATAATTATTACTATTGGCAAATATATTTGCAGAAAGAGTTAAAGTAAATAAAAATAAGAATATTTTTTTCATTGAAAACCTCCTAGTTAATAGTATCTATTTCTATAATAGTTTCTATATGCTCGCTCATCTCTTTCATGACCAATAGCAGCTCCAGCAAGAGCACCAATTCCAGCACCAATAAGAGTACCGGCGGTATTTCTACCAATAAGCTGACCAGCTAAAGCTCCAACAGCTGCACCACCCAATGCTCCATCTCTCACTCTAGGAGTATTGTACATTCCATAATTGGAACATCCAGCCAAAGCAGAGATTAAAACAGATACAAAAATAAATCTCTTAAACATATAAGATACCTCCTTAAATTTATTAAAACTTAATGCATTTAAAGTTTAAAATATCTACTTAAAAAATTATAAAATTCCTTTAAAAAAATATAAAAAATGTTGACAAAGCTCTCTAATTGGTATAGAATAGATACATAAAGCCTGAGTGACGGAATTGGTAGACGTAGCGGACTCAAAATCCGCCGGTGTTTACACCTTGGGGGTTCGAGTCCCCCCTCAGGCACCAAAAATCTTAACTATCATATATGTTTTATTGAAATTTTACGAAGTGGTAATATTTGAATAAGGTATATATG
>NZ_DBGBQB010000049.1:0-6759 GCF_048470075.1 Cetobacterium sp.
ATTTTAATTGTGCAACACATTACATTTTTTAAAGTAAATCTTTGCAAATATACAAAATTTTAATTTGAAGTTATAATTTAAAGTCAAGTAAAAAATTAGGAGGATATTGTGAAAAAAGTTTTACTATTACTATTTATTATTAGTACCTCAGTTTTTTCTAAAATGCTCAATACCGCAGTTATTTTAGAAAATAATACCGAGATATCTAATATGTACTTAAATATTTTAAAAAATGAATTAACTAAAAATTTTACAGGAACCGATTATCAACCAAATATATCTAAAGTCATATACATGGACGATAAAAATTTAAGCAACCAACTAAAAACTATCAATTCTAACAATAAGATTGATGGAATATTTTTTTTAACAGATATATCTGTTGATGATATAGCCAAGCTTAATAAAAGTAAATTTTATTCAATTCCATTTGGTTTTGGAAAAAATTCTAGAACATTGCCAGATAATCTAAACTACATTTATAGCAGTATTAATTTAAAAAATTATCTTAAACTATTTACTGAAATTGATGGGCTAAATGAGGTTGATGTTTTTATTTCAAATATCACTGAACAAAATATCGATAATCTATCTAAAAATCTCAATATAGATGGCTTAAAAATAAATCTTTTTAAAGCTAATGAAGAAAAAATAAAAGAAAGCAAAAACCCAACATTTTTAATATCATTTGATAGTTCTTTAAATAAGTATGCCTATGCAGGTATTGATATGAAAAAAGAAATTTCTAAAAGAATTAGAGCGGCTTCACTAAACTATATGCTTTACAAAACTAAAAATAAATTAGGTAAAGTAGTTGAAGTGAATGGACCAAGAGATGATATATTTTTCAATGGAGATATAGCCAATAAAATCAATCTATATCCCAATCTTATCTTTTTACAAAATATTTCAAAGATAAATGAGACAGAAAAAAGTAAAACAAAACTTACACTGAGAGAGGCTATAGAAAAAGCACTTAATTCAAATTTCTCTCTTTTAAAAGCTAAACAAGATTTAGAAACTAGCTCTTATAGTTTAAAGATATCTAATAGTGCTCGTTTACCGCAACTGAGTGCAAATATGCAGTATAATGCACTGGACAAAAGAACAAGCAATTTTAAAATGGGCTCTCCTACAAATAGTGTAAACTCTTACCTGGAGCTTTCACAGGTTATTTTCAATGATCAACTTAATGCATCAGTTCAAATTGAAAAACTTGCACTGGATTCTAGTCGAAAAAAATATGAGCAAGAAAAATTGAATACTCTTTATTATACAGCATCTACCTATGTGAACATTCTTCAATTAAAAGCTCAACTTGATATTCAAAAAAGTAACTATGCTCTTTTAAAAGAGAGTTTAGGTATTGCTAAATTAAACTATAAAGTTGGAGCTGGTGGACTTCAAGATGTTTATAGACTTGAATCTGATGTTGCAAACTCTTTATCAAATATCGCCAATATACAGGGTGAGATTGAGAATCAAGAGATCTCTTTGAACACTCTTTTAAATATGCCTTTAGATAATAGGTATGAGTTTGAATCATTAAAAGATATCTCCTCTTATTTCGTTCTAAGTGATTCTTTTAATAAAAATTTCTCTTATGGATCTAATAAATCTAAAAAAATAGAGTATTTTCTTGTACAAGGAGCTATATCAAACTCCAACTCTTTAGCATCTTTGGATAATTCGATAAAAGCTAAAGAAAGAGAGCTTTCTGCCAATAAAAGAGAACGATTTTTACCTAAGATTTCTGCCACTGGAAAATACTCCAAAGATAATATGATCGCTCCTTGGGGAGAAAATTCTCATAAAAAATTCCCAGATGAGTATTGGCAAGCTGGTATTGTAGCTACTTTGCCTATTATTTCAGGAGGAGAAATATACTATAACTCTAAAAAAATAGAGAGTGAAATTCAATCTTTGGAATACTCTTTAGCAGATTCAAAAAGTGGTCTTGCAAAACAAGTTTTACAAACTTATACAGAACTTTTAAGTAACTATGTTCAAAAGTATTCCACTTCAACTTCTGCCAGTGTAGCTAAGAAAAATTTAGATATAGTCAGAAATCTTTACTCTGAAGGAACTATAACTGTTACAGATTTACTTTCTGCACAAAACAATGCACTTTCTCAAGAGTTAAATAATGTTATTCAAAACTTTAATTTGATAAATTCAGCTTTAAAGTTAGAAAACCTTTATGGTAAGTCATCACTTACAATGACTCCTGATGAAAAATTACAACTATTAAATAAATTTAATGAAGTACTAGAGAAATAGGAGGATTAAATTGAAAAATAAATTTTTAATTATTTTACTAACACTATCAATTTTGGCTTGTGGTAAAAAAGATGATAATAAAAAAAATGAAGATATAAAACCAGTTATCTATAAAATAGTGGGGTCTAAAGAGAATAGTATTAAAAGATCATATTCGGGATCAATTAAGTCAGAAGCTCTATCAAACTTAAGTTTTAGAATTTCTGGAACAATTAATAAAAGGATTGTAGACCTGGGAGATACTGTGAAAAAAGGTGATATTTTAGCAACACTTGACAATACAGAGTATGTTTTAAACTATGAAAAATCTCTGGCTGATTTGGCCAAAGGTCAAGCTGCCTTTGTAGAGGCTGAAGCTAACTATAAAAGATCACAGGTCCTATATTTAGAAAATAGTATTTCAAAGGCTTCGTATGATAGTGCTATAGCTCAATATAAATCAGCTTTTTCTACAGTAAGTGCTCTAAAAGAAGCTTTAAATCTTTCTAAATTAAAACTTAGCTACACACAACTAAAAGCTCCAGAAAATGGAACTATCGGTCAAGTAAAAAGTGAAATTAATCAGACTGTCAATCCAGGAACCACTATTTTTATTTTAAATAGTGATGGCGAAAGAAGTGTCGAGTTTAATGTTTCACAATCTGTTGTTGGAAATTTAAAACAGGGGCAAGTTGTTGACATTGTAATCTCCTCTTTAAATGGTAAACAAATAAAAGGAGTTATTACAAATATAGGTACACTTTCAACTGGATATGGAAATACCTACCCTATTAAAGCTAAAATCACTGATTCTAATTCATCAGATATAAAAGTGGGAATGATTGCGAATGTTACTCTGAATACACAAGAGAGTGAAAAAGATATTATCTCTATCCCTTTAAGCTCTGTTCTTACAGAACCTAATAATGAAAAATATGTCTATGTAATCAAAGATATTGTCGATAATATAGGTATTCCTCAAAAGCAAAAAATAGAGATTTTATCTTCACCTACTTCAGATGGAGTTATCGTTACATCTGGATTAAACAATGGCGACTATGTGATAACAAAAGGAAGTACTCAAGTTATAGAAAATCAAAAAGTCTCTTTAATAAGAGGAGAGGTGTAACATGAGTTTAACAGAATTAACTATAAAAAATAGAGTCACAGCTTATCTCTTATTTACTCTTCTTTTAATTGTTGGATATACTTCCTATGATAAGTCTGAAAAAGCTGAAGACCCTGGCTTCACAATTAAAGTGGCCTTAATTACAACTAATTGGCCTGGAGCAAATGCCAAAGAGATTGGAGATTTGGTTAGTAAAAAAATAGCTGATCAAATTCAAAATATGGATGCTCTTGACTATGTAGAATCAAAAAATGTTGATGGACAATCCAATGTATATGTAAATATAAAAAGTGAATACAAGGATTTAAAACCCGTTTGGCAAGAATTAAGAGATAGAATAAATACATTTGTTGTTCCATACCTTCCAAATGGTGTTCAAACTCCACAGATAAATACATATTTCGGTGATGTCTATGGTACCCTTTTAGCCCTTGGTGGTGATGGATATACATATGAAGAATTATATGAAACAGCTACTAAATTAAAAGAAACTCTTCTATTTGCTGTTCCACAAATTGGAAGAATCGATATAAGTGGTGTTCAAAGTCAAACTATTTATGTTGATATAGATAATAAAATTCTCTCTCAAAGTGGAGTTACATTACAAAATATACTTACTACTTTAAATAACTCAAATGTTATTATTAAGGGGGGAGATATCGTAATTGATGAGAATAGACTAAAAATAAATCCAACTGGAAATTTTGAAAGTATAGAGGATATAAAAAATACTGTTATTACAAGTAGTGATGGTAAAGAAAGTATCTATTTAAAAGAGATTGCAAATATCTATAAAGGATATCAGGAGCCATCTCCATACTCAATAGATTTTAATGGAAATAATGCTATCACTCTTGGAGTTTCTTTAGGCTCTGGTGAGGATATTCTAGTTATGAGTGATGGTATTAGATCAACTTTAAAAGAGTTCAAAAAACAGCTTCCTGTGGGATTAGAGATTGGTGAAATATACTATCAACCAGATTTAGTTCAAGTAAAAGTTACATCTTTTATTGTCAACCTTTTTCAAGCTGTAATTACAATTGTTCTGGTAATGCTTATATTTTTAGGAATTAGATCGGGTCTTATAGTTGCTGCTCTTACTCCAACCTCTATCGCCTTTACTTTAATTGGACTTTATTATATGGACTATGGAATTAACCAAATTACTCTAGCAGGACTTATAATCGCTCTTGGAATGCTTGTTGATAACGCTGTTGTTATGTCTGAAAATATAATAGTTCTTCTTGAAAATGGAAAAAGTAGAATGGACGCTTGTTTAGAATCTGCTAAAACATTAGCTATTCCTCTATTAGTAAGCTCTATCACAACAATTATGGCATTCTCACCTATTATCTTAAATAAAGAGGATATGGGACAATATGTTGGTCCACTTACTATTGTTGTGATGCTTGCTCTAATAGGTTCATGGTTGATAAATCAGACTTTAATCCCTCTTCTTTGTTATGATTTTATTAAAATAAAAGTGGGAGAAAAACAAGATTTAAACAGTAAACCATACCTTATATACAGAAATATACTTCTGACAGTTTTAAAAAATAAGAAAATTACTCTTGTTGGAACTGTTATATCATTTATTTTAGGACTTTGGTTACTTGGACTTGTTCCAAATAACTTTATGCCTGCCTCAACTGATCCTATAATGTCAACCTATATTAGACTTCCTAAAGGAACTGACATAAACTTTACAAGGCAAGTAGTGAAAGATGCAAATGATTTTATTGCTAAAAACTATGCTACTGGGGAACAGGAACCTCTACCACCAACTCTTTGGGATTATATAACAACTGGAGGAACAACTTTAGTTTATGATAAACCTGGAGTTTTAAGCTGGGGATCATTTATAGGAGGAGGAGCACCTAGATTTTCTACTGGTTATACTCCTGAAACTCGTTTAACAGAGTATGCGTATATTATGTATAATTTAACTGATTACACCATTATCCCTAAAATGAGTGCTGAAATCAATAGCTATTTAAAAAACAAATATCCAAGTATTGACATAGTAACTAAAGGGCTTGGAAGTGGAGTAACATTGGAAAAGGATTTGGGATATGTTTTAACATCAAATAATATAGAACTATTAAAGAGGGCTACCAATGAGCTTAAAGAAAAACTTAACAATACTCCTGGAGCATACTCGATATCTGACGCTTGGGGAAATGAGATTCCAGATATTACCGTTGAAATAAATCAAGAAAAAGCTCAGGCTGCTGGATTTAACAACAATACTATTGGACAAGATTTACAATTTGTTCTTCAAGGTTATAATGCTACTGTCTTTAGAGATTTTAATGCACCTCCTCAAAGTACAATTATTCCTGTGGTATTAAGAGGAAAAAATAACTATAAAAATGATATTAATTCTATTGAATCTATAGAGTTAATAAACTCCTCTGGAAAAGCTGTTCCACTAAAGCAAATTGCCAATATAAAATTGGATTATAGACAAAACTACATTTCTACTAGAAATATGGCTTATTCTATTGAGATTGATGCTGCAGTTAAAGATGACACAACTCCACTTGAAGTTAATAAACTTATCGAACCTTGGTTAAAAGAAAAACTACAAGAGTGGGGTCCTAGTATAAAATATTATCCTGCAGGGATAATGAAAACTTCTAAAGAAAATCAAGATGCACTATTTGCTCAAGTACCATTTGCAATACTGATGATGTTTGTTTTAGTTGTTGGACAATTTAACTCCATGAAAAAAGGATTAACAATAATGCTAGTTATTCCTCTTTCGCTTTTAGGTATTGCTATCGGTTTACTAATTACGGGTACTCAACTTGGATTTATGGCTATGATTGGGATAATCTCTCTAGCTGGAGTTGTTTTAAATCATGCCATTATTCTTGTGGACAAAATGACTATAGAAAAAGATGAGCTCAAAAGAAGCGATCAAGATGCGATTATTTTTGGTTGTCAATCTAGATTAAGACCTATATTTTTAACAGTTGCTACTACACTTGTAGGTCTTATGCCTCTATATTTCTTTGGAGGTCCACTTTTCCAGCCACTGGCTGTTGTTTTAATATTTGGATTAGCGACAGACACAGTTTTAGCTCTTGGAGTTATTCCTGTTATCTATGCAACTTTTTATAAAGTTAACTTTAAAAACTATGAATATGACGAAAGTAGATTAATTATAAAATAGAGATACATTTGATAACCTCTAAGTAAAAAATTACTTAGAGGTTTTTTATTTAAAAATAAAAAAAAGGTGCTATAGTACACCTTTCTATTTTAAAATCTCTTTTTTTAATGCATAACCCAATACTATTAGATTCATACCACTGAATAAGATATACCAAGCTACACATAAGAATATAAATTGCTGAGATATAAAT
>NZ_DBGBQB010000050.1:0-4371 GCF_048470075.1 Cetobacterium sp.
GTCTGATGTAAAAGATTTTAAATCTTTGTAACTTACAAATCTTGTTGAATTTCTAATTTGATGGACTATACATTTTTGTATCTCTGTATATGGATATACTGCTTGGATAGCTTCAGAAAAACCTTTTAAATTATCAATAGAAATAATTAAAATGTCCTCAACCCCTCTGTTCCTAATTTCAGTTAAAACACTTAACCAATATTTAGAACTTTCATTAGCTCCGACCCAAAGTCCCAAAACTTCTTTTGTTCCATCAATTTTTACTCCAATAGCAACATAAACTGCTTTTTTAACAACTTGATTATCTTGTTTAACATTAAAATGGATTGCATCCATATAGACAAGGGCATACAGTCTTTGTAATGGTCTTCCCTGCCATTGCTGAGCGATTGGGAGTATTTTATCAGTAATCTTTGATACTAAGCTAGGAGAAGCATCAAATCCATAAATATCTTTAATATGATCTTGAATATCACGCGTAGTCATTCCTTTGGCATACATAGAGATAATTTTATCTTCAATATCAGAGATATCTCTAGAATATTTAGGAACAACTGTTGGTTCAAACTGTCCCTCTCTATCTCTAGGAATATCAACTTGAACTTTTCCAAGAGAGGTATTAACTTGCTTAGAATTATACCCATTTCTACTGTTAGTAGTATTAGCGCTTGATTCTCTGTCATATTTATCATATCCAATAGATTCATCAAATTCAGCTTGCATCAAGATATTAACCATATCTTTAAACATATTTTTCATAAAATCTTGAGCATCATCAGCGGACTTAATCTTATTTTCTTCAATTAATTGTTTAACAAGTGGATTTACTTCTGAATTTTTTCTAGCCATAAAAAAACCTCCTCAGTTACTAATTTAATTATACAAATTAATAGCCAAGAAGGTAAAATATATATATTTAATTTTTACAATTTACACTAAATTTGGGAAACTCTCACTAAAAAAAGCTGTAGATTTCTCTACAGCTTTTTTATAATCTTATTTCATCTCTCTTGCTGGTGAAGCTGGTAAAATTACTTCCACCTCTGAATGTGGTCTTGGAATTACATGTACAGAAACTAACTCACCTACACGTTGTGCTGCTGCTGCTCCAGCATCTGTTGCCGCTTTTACCGCTCCAACGTCCCCTCTTACCATAACTGTTACTAATCCTCCACCTACATACTCTTTTCCAATTAAGTATACATTTGCTGCTTTTACCATTGCGTCTGCCGCTTCAATTGATCCTATTAACCCTTTAGTTTCTATCATTCCTAGTGCATCGTATTTCATATTTAATTCCTCCTATTTTCTTTACATTTATTTTTATTTTATTTATTTTACTATTCTAATTTTTGAGCTTGGTTCAATTCCAAGTGCATTGGCTTCTTCAGTATCTAAATGACACTCCAGTGTAAAGCTTTTATCAACTCTGACACAAGTATTATCATACTGTCCGCCTCTTATTCCATCAATTTTTATACTTACAACATCTCCATTTGAAACACCAAATCTTTTGGCATCCTCTTCATCCATATGTATGTGTCTTTGTGAAACTATCACACCCTTTGATAAAACTACTGTCCCCTTTGGTCCAACTAGTGTAATCCCAGGAGTTTCACAAATATCTCCAGACATTTTAACTTTAGCTTTTATACCTAATTTTAAGCAATCTCCAATAGAAACCTCTACTTGAGTCTCTTTTCTTGCTGGTCCTAAAACTCTAACTTTTTCTATAACGCTTTTAGGCCCACAAATTGTTACGACTTCTTTTGCTGCAAACTGACCTTTTTGAGATAAATCTTTAAGTTTAGTTAATTGATAATCTTTTCCAAATAAAACCTCAATGTCCTCTTGCTTTAAATGTATATGTCTATTTGAAATACCAACTGGCACAGTTAACTTTTTCTCTTCAACCGCTTCTAAAATTTTCTCTAATAATACATCTAACTTATCCATTTTTACCCCTTTATTGACGCTAGTATCTCCTCCATAAGCTTTAGTAACTCTGGATTTTCCACCAACTCCTTTTCTATAGAAGTTTTCTCTAAGGTTTTCTCCGCTCTTCCTTCAGAACCGTAAACTGTTATACCCTTATACTCCTGCTCCTCCTCTCTTTTTAACTTATTACAATCTATAAGTCCAAAAGCTACTCTTTTTATATTTAAAAGATGCATTGGAGTTACATTTTCAGAAACTGAGCTTCCTCCCCATGTTCCACACCCTAAAGTGAATGATGGCATAAGTCCAGTACTTGCTCCAGTTCCTCCTTGAGAACCTCCTGTATTTACAAGTATTCTAGAAGCTGGTTTTCTAGCAAATTTTCTTACTATATCTAAATCCTCAGTATGGATACTCATTGTATGACCTATTCCATTTTGTAATAGTGCTATACTTAACTCACAAGCTTCATGCCAATCCTTAGTTACATAAAAAGCTAAAACTGTAGTTAATTTTTCATATGATAGTGGACTGTCTGCTCCAACGCCCTTTTGTCTTCCAATTAAGACTTTTGTTCCATAAGGTATTTTAAATCCAGCTGCCTCAGCTATTACATCAGCTGATCTACCCACAAATTTTGCATTCATTGTATGCCCTTGTTTAAATAGAAGCTCACAGACCTTTTTAGTCTCCTCTTCATTCATGAAGTATCCACCTTGCTTTTCAAACTCTTTAATAACTTGAGCCTCATTACACTCCTCACAAATTATTGATTGCTCAGAAGCACAGATAGTTCCATTATCAAAAGTCTTACTTGCTATAATATTCTCTACTGCTTTCTCCACATTTGCCGTTCTCTCTATATAAGCTGGTGAATTTCCTGCTCCAACTCCAAGTGCTGGTTTTCCAGAACTATACGCCGCTTTTACCATTCCTGGTCCACCTGTTGCTATTATTAAAGCTACTTCTGGAGCTTTCATCAGTTCATTTGTTGCTTCCATAGTACACATCTCTAAACAACTGATTAAGCAATCTGGAGCTCCAGCTTCCACTGCTGCTTCACACATTAACTTTACAGCCTCTCTTGTACATTTTTGTGCTGATGGATGAGGTGTAAATACTATTGCATTTCTAGATTTAACAGCAATTATAGATTTAAATATCGCTGTTGATGTTGGATTGGTAGATGGAACAATTCCTAAAATAAGTCCCATTGGTTCAGCTATACACATAACCTTATTAACCTCATCCTCTTCAATAACTCCAATAGTTTTCATATCTTTAATCGAATCGTATAGAACTGTTGAAGCTAGATGATTTTTAAATGCTTTATCCTCAACTTTTCCAAACCCAGTTTCTTCCACTGCCATTTTAGCTAAACATAGCTCATTTTTTTTGGCAACTTTAACCATATTCTTAATTATTTTATCAATTTGCTCCTCAGTGTATTCAGAGATTTTATTAGCTGCACATTTCCCTTTTCTTGCTAAATCTCTTGCATGCTGAATGGATGCTAAGTCTTTATCAAACATTTTTATTTCTTCCTCCTAGCTACTTTTCGCTGTAAAACTTCCTCTTGAGCTTTTTCTTCTATCTCCTCTATAATCTCTTCTGGAATTACTTCAATAATTTCTTCAATAGTTTCCTCTATTACTTCCTCTACAATCTCTTTCTTAACTACTTCTAAATCATTGGCATTTGTAGCTTCCACTTTATCCTCTGTATCTTTTTTTATAATATTTTCTATCTCATCATGAGGTCTTGCTATAACATGAACTCCAATTAGATGTCCAACCTGTTCTGCTGCTGCAGCTCCAGCATCTACTGCTGCCTTCACTGCACCTATATCTCCAGTGATCATAACTGTTATAAATCCGCCACCGACCTTTTCTTTTCCTAACAATGTCACATTAGCAGCTTTTGTCATGGCATCTGCTGCTTCTATTGCTCCTATCAATCCCTTTGTTTCTATCATTCCTAAAGCCTGCATCTCTTACCTCCCTCCTTTATAAAAGGGGCTCACTCCAATTCAAATCCTTTGAGAAATATAACACTTTTGCCATATCTTTTGACCCTATTTTTATTTCAGCTTTTTTAGGGATATCGATTAAATCCCCACTTTTTCCTAAATATCTTTTTCCATTTAAAACTACTTCAACTTCACCCTCTATTATAAAAAGATTTCCTTTTGATTTAGTTTTTTTTATAAAGTTATCTCTTTCAATCTTTAAAATTCCTATTATCTCTTCATCTGTATTTACTAAATCTTGAGAGTATATATTTAAATTTTTGAAAATTTTATCAAATTTTACACTCTCACCTCTAATCAATGTAAATCCAGAAGAATCACACTCTTTTTCAAATTTTTTTTCATTTAAAAGCATTTTCATAATAGTCTTTTGTAAAACTTGATCCCTAGAAACAATTTTAAAG
>NZ_DBGBQB010000051.1:0-1815 GCF_048470075.1 Cetobacterium sp.
GGATATAACCATTCAACTGATAGATACGGTGTGGAACAGAAGGAGTACTATACAAACTTAGGAAAAGGGTTTGGAAAAGTCTATACAAATCTTGGAATTAGGAAAAATGATTATAAAAATGGTTATGAGAAAGACAATACCTCTTATAACTTAGGAGCATCATACTCCTTTAGTAATGGGATATCAAAATATATAGATACAGTGTCGGTATATTTGGATACAGATGATGTGGAAACAACATATGGATTTAACTTAGGAAAGAACTCCAGAGACAATAGCGAATGGGATTATAGTTTGGCATACAGTTATAATAAGAGATTTGGAGAAAATTATAGTTTAAGTGTAAGTTATACTCCGGGAAAAACTGTAAATATTCAAACTGGTATCTATGGGCAGAAGGATTCTATAAAAAGGATCTCATCAAGTGTGGAAACAAATGTATATCTAGGGGATAATAAGCCAAGTTTAGGATATGATGACTTTTCTGGAAAAGGTAGCGTTACTGGAAAGTCTTTTATTGATAAAAATGGAGATGGAGAGTTTAATGAGGGAGAGGAATGGATAAAGGCCATAATAAAATCTGATTCCACTGAGATATACAATAGATACAATGGAAAGTATATATTGGGAGGACTTCAAACATATAGACCATCAAGATTAACAGGAGAACTAAATGGACAGGAAGTACCATTTAATATAGAGCCTAATTTAAAGCAAGTTGTTCAGTTAAATCCAGGGGGATTGATGCGGGTTAACTTCCCATTTAGACCTAAGGTTACAGCTATATCAACAGTTGACTTTGAAGAGGGGATCTATTATGAGGAGGTGGCTCAAGTAGTTTCAGATTTAAAAATTCAACTTAAAAATCTAAATAATGAGAAAGAGAAAGTGATTTTATCTTGGAGTGAAGACAATATATTTATAAATGACTTAGCAGTGGGAGAGTATGAGATTGAGCTCATACAGCCTGAAAATTCAAGAGTTAAGCTAAAAATGGAAAAGTATACATTGAAAGTGGAAGATGAGATGGATTTAAACTTAAATTTTAAAGCTAGAAAGAGTGATAACAATAGCTTTGAGATTATTTTAGAGAAAACAACTTAAAAGGAGATTAAATACAATGAAAAAGATAGTGTTGTTAATGTACACTTTAATATGTTTATCTGTGTACTCGAATAATTCATATAGCCCAATATACCCAACAACGGTTGAAATAAATATAGGAAAGGGTAAAAAAGTGGGTGAGTTTAAAATTTTTAATACAGGGGATAAGATAAAGACCTTTGAAGTGTCTGTAAAAGATATTGATAACTCTGGGAATCCCTCTTTAATAAGGGAGTATATAAAAGTTTTTCCAAAGTCTTTCTCTTTAAAGCCCGGAGAAACAAAAACTATTAGAGTTATGTTGAGAGATTTTCCCAAAGAGATGATGGGAAAGGGTGAGTTTAAAGGAGCTCTTTTAGTGAAAGGATTATCCTCTAAAATTGAAAATCAGTATGAGAGTAAGGAGCAGAAGGGAATAACTGCATCAGTTGATATAAAAATAGATGTAAGTATGGCTGTATATGTCTTAACTGGAAATGAAAAAAATGGAGTGGATATAGTTTCTAAGAAAAGACAAGGGGATAAAACAGTTTTGGAATTAAAAAATAGTGGGAACTACTCTTATGAGGTATTGATTGAAGCTTTTAGTAAAAGCGGAAAATTGGTGGAAGGGGGATATCCTGTTAAAATTGTAGCTGGAGAGAACCAAAAAATTGGAATAGATGAATCAGATATCTCTAAAATAAAGATATATGAAGTAAAAGAGAACAA
>NZ_DBGBQB010000052.1:0-9330 GCF_048470075.1 Cetobacterium sp.
TTATAACAGGTGTAATAAAATAAATCAATACCGAAAAAAAGAACAAAAATAAAAATATTTTTTCTTTTTTAGTAATATTGAAAAAATTTATTTTTTAAATAGTTTTGATTCATTAAATAAATTTGATTTGTACAAGATAAAAGGTTATATTTTATTAACAATATTAAATTATTGAAAAATAAAAAAATAGGAATGCGGGGGGAAAGAGAATGAAAAAAAAGATACTTTTATTGAGTGCATTAACAATTTTCTTAGGATTGAATTTAGAGGCACAAGCTAGTAAGGACACCTTAATTGTGGCTCAAGGGGCAGATGCTAAAATTTTAGATCCACATGCGACAAACGACCAACCATCTTCTAGAGTAGCTGGACAAATCTACGACTCTCTAGTTAAACAAGATGCCAATATGAATATAGTCCCAGGTTTAGCTGAAAGCTGGACTCAAATTGATGATACAACAACAGAGTTTAAGTTAAGAAAAGGAGTAAAATTCCATAATGGAGAGCCATTAACAGCAGATGATGTAAAATTTACTTTAGATAGAATGAAAGCTTCTCCACAAGTATCACATATAATTGCAGCTGTAGAGTCTGTTGAAGTTGTGGATGACTCAACAGTTAGAATAAAGACTAATAAGCCTTTTGGAGCGTTATTAAGTCACTTATCACACACAGCGGCTTCAATATTAAATAGAGAAGCTGTTGAAAAAGGTGGAGATGCTTATGGACAAAATCCAGTTGGAACAGGTCCATATAAATTTGTGAGTTGGCAAGCTGGAGATAGAATATCACTTCAGGCAAACCCAGATTACTACATGGGTAAAGCTCCAACGGAGAAGGTTATCTTTAGAAGCATTGTAGAGGGAACAAATAGAACAATAGGATTAGAAACTGGAGAGGTTGATATAGCTTATGACTTAGAACCAGTGGATAAAGAGATGGTAAAATCTTTACCAACATTGGATTATGTTGAGGAACCATCTCTATCGATGGCTTACATAGGATTTAATGTAAATAAAGAAGCATTAAAGGATAAAAAAGTTAGACAGGCAATCTCATATGCGTTAAACGTTCAAGATATAATAGATGTTGCTTATCAAGGATCAGGGGAGAAAGCGAATTCACCTATAGGTCCAAAAGTATTTGGTTATAACCCAAATGCAAAATCATATGAGTATAATCCTGAAAAAGCAAAACAACTTTTAAAAGAGGCTGGATATGAAAAAGGCTTAAAATTAAAGCTATGGACAAATGATAATCCAACTAGAAGAGATATAGCTGTTATCGCCCAAGACCAATTAAAACAGGTTGGAATAGATGTAACAATTGAAACTCTTGAGTGGGGAGCATATTTAGATGGAACTGCTAGAGGGGAACACGATATGTTTATCCTAGGTTGGGTATCTGTAACAGGAGATGCTGACTATGGATTAGAGCCACTATTTAACTCAGCAAATAAGGGTGGAGCTGGAAATAGATCATTCTATTCAAATCCAAAAGTTGATGAACTATTAACAAAAGCGAAAAATTCAACAAATCCTGAGGAAAGAAAAGCTTACTACTATGAAGTACAAGAGATAATCCAAGAGGATGCTCCAATATTTACAATAGCTTATACAACTCAAAATATAGGAAAACAAAAAACAGTGGAAGGATTTAAAATGCATCCAGCTGGACACCACAAAATTTATGGAACTTATAAGACAAAATAAAAATATTTAATCTTAGAAAGGAAACCTAAATGGTTTCCTTTCTAGCATAAAGCAAATAAAGGGGGCTACACAATGTACAAATATATAATCAAAAGAATACTATTGTTAATACCTGTACTATTAGGGGTTTCATTTTTAGTATTTACAATAATGTCATTTACACCTGGAGATCCAGCTCAACTTATATTAGGGGAAAGTGCACCCAAAGAGGCTGTGGCACAATTAAGATTGGAGATGGGACTAAACGATCCCTTTATAGTTCAGTATTTAAGATTTGTAAAAAATGCAGTAGTTGGAAACTTTGGGCAATCTTATACAACAGGAAGAGAGGTATTTGGAGAGATATTTTCAAGATTTCCTAATACATTAATATTAGCGGTTTTAGGAATAATTATAGCTGTTTGCATAGGTATCCCTCTGGGAATAATCTCTGCAACAAGACAGTATACACTAATTGACAGTGTGAGTATGATAGGAGCCTTATTAGGGGTGTCAATGCCAGTTTTCTGGTTAGGATTAATGCTTATATTAACATTTTCAGTTAATTTAAGATGGTTACCTTCTGGAGGATTTGACGGATTAAAAAGTTTGATTTTACCATCTCTGACTTTAGGGGTAGGATCAGCAGCCATAATTACTCGTATGACTCGTTCTTCAATGTTGGAAGTTATAAGACAAGATTATATAAGAACAGCAAGAGCCAAAGGTGTTGCAGAAAAAGTAGTTATAAATAAACACGCTTTAAAAAATGCACTAATTCCAGTTATAACAGTAGTTGGACTACAATTTGGAGGACTTTTAGGGGGAGCTGTATTGACAGAATCAGTTTATTCATGGCCTGGTGTAGGAAGAATGATGGTAGATGCTATCAGACAAAAAGATACGCCTACAGTTTTAGCATCGGTAATTTTCTTGGCAGTTACATTTAGTGTGGTAAACTTAGCGGTGGACATATTATATGCTTATGTAGATCCAAGAATAAAATCGCAATACAAATAGAGGGGTGAATAAAGTGGCTACTACAAAGAATGAAAATGTTGGGAAAAAAAGAAGCCAATGGGCAGAGTTATGGAAAAATTTAAAAAGAAATAAAATGGCCCTATTTGGATTAATTATATTAGTAATTATAGTTTTATTAGCAGTATTTGCAGATCAAATTGCAAATTATGATCAAGTGGTAATTAAGCAAAATTTGAGAATGAGATTGAAACCACCATCAGCACAACACTGGTTAGGAACAGATGAGTTTGGAAGAGATATCTTTGCTAGACTTGTTCATGGAGCTAGAGTATCTTTAAAAGTTGGTATACTAGCTGTTGGTATAGCAATAGTAATCGGAGGGTTCTTAGGAGCTATAGCAGGTTATTATGGTGGAAAATTAGATAATATAATAATGAGAGTTATGGATATATTTTTAGCGGTACCTAGTATATTATTAGCAATTGCAATAGTATCAGCATTGGGACCAAATCTTTTAAATTTAATGATTGCTGTAAGTATATCATCAGTGCCAAGATATGCTAGAATAGTTAGAGCATCTGTTCTATCTATCAGAGATCAGGAGTTTATAGAAGCAGCAAGAGCAATAGGTGCAAGTGATGCAAGAATAATTTTTAGACACATTATTCCAAACTCATTGGCCCCAGTAATTGTTCAGGGAACTCTAGGAGTTGCAAATGCGATACTATCAACAGCGGGATTGAGCTTTATTGGACTTGGAATACAACCACCAGCTCCTGAATGGGGATCGATGTTATCTGGAGGAAGACAATATCTGAGATACGCATGGTGGGTAACAACATTTCCAGGAGTATCAATAATGATAACGATACTATCTTTAAATCTTTTAGGGGATGGATTAAGAGATGCATTAGATCCAAGATTAAAACAATAATTACAGTGGGGAGATGGACGTAAATGGAAAAACTATTAACTATAAA
The DNA here is from genome assembly GCF_048470075.1 of Cetobacterium sp. Taxonomy (GTDB): domain Bacteria; phylum Fusobacteriota; class Fusobacteriia; order Fusobacteriales; family Fusobacteriaceae; genus Cetobacterium_A. The sequence continues at coordinate 3,653 of NZ_DBGBQB010000052.1, forward strand.
AAATTTATCTATAAACTATGAAACAAATGAAGAGAAAGTTTTAGCTGTTACAGATTTAGAGGTTGAGTTAGCAGAGGGAGAAACTTTAGGATTAGTTGGAGAAACTGGAGCTGGAAAAACAACTACAGCTCTAGGTATAATGAGATTAGTTCCAAACCCACCAGGGAAGATTTTATCTGGAGAGATCACTTTTCAAGGAAGAAATCTATTGACAATTTCAGAGGAGGATATGAGAGCTATTAGAGGAAGACAGATAAGTATGATCTTCCAAGATCCGATGACATCATTGAATCCTGTATTGACAGTTGGAGACCAGATAGCGGAAGTTATCCAAATACATGAGAAGTTATCCACAAAGGATGCTATGGAAAAGGCCAGTGAGATGCTTGAATTAGTTGGTATTCCGGGGAATAGATTAAATGATTACCCGCACCAATTCTCAGGTGGAATGAAGCAAAGGGTTGTAATAGCAATCGCTTTAGCATGTAATCCAAAGCTTTTAATAGCAGATGAGCCAACAACTGCTTTAGATGTTACAATACAAGCTCAGGTATTAGATTTAATGAACGATTTAAAAGAAAAGCTAAAAACATCTATGATATTGATAACTCATGATTTGGGTGTAGTTGCTCAAGTTTGCGATAAAGTAGCTATTATGTATGCTGGAGAGATTGTAGAATCTGGAACGCTATATGATATATTTGAAAAACCAAAACATCCATATACGCATGGACTATTTGATTCAATACCAAGTTTAGATGAGGAAGTAACTAGATTAAAACCGATAAAAGGGTTGATGCCTGATCCAACAAATTTACCATCAGGGTGCAGATTCCATCCTAGATGTCCATATGCTCAAGAAAAATGTTCAAGTCAAAGTCCTAGAACAACAGATGAGAATGGACATAAAGTAAAGTGTTTAGCTTATGAGGGAATAATCAATGTACCAGAGCTACAAGGGGGAAGAAATGGCAGATAAAATATTAGAGGTTAAAAATTTAAAGAAATATTTTAATACTCCAAAAGGGCTTTTACATGCAGTGGATGGAGTTACATTTTCCATAGAAAGAGGAAAAACTTTAGGTGTGGTTGGAGAATCTGGATGCGGAAAATCAACTACTGGAAGGGTTGTATTAAGACTTCTTGAAGCAACTGATGGAGAGATTCTTTTTGAAGGGAAAAATATAAGAGAGTATGGAAAATCTGAGATGGTTAAATTAAGAGAGGAGATGCAAATAATTTTCCAAGACCCATATGCATCTTTAAATCCTAGAATGACTATCAGTGAGATTATTGCTGAGCCTCTTATAATACATAAAAAATGTAAGAATAAGCAGGAACTACAGGAAAGAGTAGCTAAGTTAATGGAAACAGTTGGATTGAGTGAAAGATTGACAAATACATATCCTCACGAGTTGGACGGGGGAAGAAGACAAAGAATTGGAATTGCAAGAGCATTGGCATTAAATCCAAAATTTATAGTTTGTGATGAGCCAGTTTCAGCTCTAGATGTTTCTATTCAAGCTCAGGTACTAAACCTTATGAAAGACTTACAGGAAGAGTTTGGGTTGACATATATGTTTATAACTCATGATTTATCAGTAGTAAAACACTTTTCAGATGATATAGCTGTAATGTATTTGGGAGAACTTGTAGAAAAAGCTCCTGCAAAAGAGCTATTTAAAAATCCAGTGCACCCATATACAAAGGCACTACTATCAGCGATACCTATTCCAAGTATAAAGTATAAAATGAATAGAGAGAGATTAAAGGGTGAGATAACATCACCAGTTAATCCAGGAGTGGGATGTAGATTTAGAAAGAGATGTAGTATGGCTGTTCCAGAGTGTGGAAATGCGACACCTACATTGAGAGAGATATCTCCAGGACACTTTTATGCTTGTCATTTAATTGGAAAAGATGAAAAAAAGTAGAGAAATAAAAAAGGATAACTCTAGATTAGGACTTAAACTAATTTAGAGTTATTTTTATAATTAGGAGGAAAAATATGGAAAAGTTTGAGAGTAGAAAATACCATTTAACAGCAAAACTTGTTTTATTGAAAGCTATCAACGATATCTATCCAGAATTTCAAATCACTTTTAGAAACTCCTTAAATAATGGAGTATATGTCACTATAAATGGAAAGGGATATGTAACGGAAGAGGAGATAAAAAAAATAGAATCAAGAATGAATGAGTTAGTTTTAGAGGCATTACCTATAAAAAAGATTAACTTCAATTCAGAGTGTGTAACCCCAAAACACCTAGAGAGTATAAGAACAGATTTGAAAGAACTTTTGGAAACAACGGGTATAATCTCATTTTTTGTATATGAGTTAGGAGATTATAAAACATATTTTATAGAGGAGTTATACGAAAACACACAATATGTTGATCTATTTGAACTATATTCTTATGATGAAGGATTTATTTTTAAAACTCCTAAAGATATAAATGGAGTTATTCAAATTCCACCTATGATAGATGATAGGAAACTAGCTAAAGTATATAAAGAGAGCTCCAAATGGAATGATATAATGCAGGTGTCATGTGTGGGAAGTTTAAATAGGATAAATCTGCAGGGAGATATAGTTGAACTAATAAGAGTAAATGAAACTTTACATGACAAAAAGATAACTAAAATAGCGGAAAAAATATTAGAGGATAGAGATATAAAAATAGTGACAATAGCAGGACCAAGTTCATCGGGGAAAACGACATTTAGTAATAGGCTAAAGCTTCATCTGATGGCATCGGAAATAAGACCACTTATGATATCATTGGATGATTACTATATAAATAGAGATCGAATACCTCTAGATGAAAATGGGAAAAAAGATTTTGAAACAATAAAGGCCTTAGATATAGAGCTTTTAAATAGGAATTTAAAAGAGTTGATGTTAGGGAAAGAGGTGGAGTTGCCAAAATATGATTTTTCAAGTGGACAAAGAAAAGAGAGAGGAGAGATAGTAAAAATATCAAAGAGTACAGTTATTATTCTTGAGGGTATTCATGGGTTAAATAACTCTCTGATAGAGGGAATCTCTCAAAGTCATATATTTAAAATTTATATCAGCTGTCTAACACAGTTAAATATAGATTCTCATAATAGAATAAAGACAAGTATAGTTAGAAAAATGAGAAGAATAGTTAGAGATAGTATCTCACGAAACTTTGATGCTGAAGAAACTTTAGAGATGTGGGATAGAGTAAGAAGAGGGGAGAGTAAAAATATTTTCCCATATCAAGAGAATGCGGATGTAATTTTTGACACGAGTTTAGCATATGAGATAGGGGTTTTAAAACCAGCTGTGGAAAGAGAGTTAATTAAAATAAAAATGGATAGTCCTCATTACAGTGAGGCAAGAAAACTTTTAAGATTACTGAGTTACTTTACAACAATTTCAGAGAGATATGTACCAGATGAATCTATACTAAAGGAGTTTATAGGAGGAAGTTACTTCTATAACTATTGAGAAAAGAGTGATTAGAAAAAGAGAGAGCATGTCAATGCTCTCCCTTTTAGGTATTGATTATTTTTTAAAATATATAATTTTATCAGCAATAGAAAGGGCTTTTTTATGCTCTAAAACATCATGTACCCTTATTATTTTAGCACCGTTTAAAACCCCTAAAGTGTTAACGGCAATAGTTCCCTCCACTCTTTCTTGAGGAGAGAGGTTTAAGTCTTTCCCGATGAATCCTTTCTTAGATACTCCTAAAAGAATGGGAGCTATAAAGGATATTTCATGTAATCTATTCAGAACCTCTATATTCTCCTCATAGCCTTTTCCAAAGCCAATCCCAGGGTCAATTATTATTTTATTTGTATCCAGTCCATTGCTTTCTGCAATTTCAAAGGTTTTTTTAAAAAATTTTTTCATGGATAAAATTATATCCTCTTCATAAAATTTTGAGTTTTGATTGTGCATAGCAATGACAACACAGTTATACTTAGCTGCAACTTTAGCCATTTCACCACTATCTCTTTGGAGTCCCCAAACATCATTTATAATATGAGCTCCAGCTTTAAGTGCTGCTTCAGCCACTTCATATCGATAGGTATCAATGGATATGATACAATCCAACTCCTTTGAAATTTTCTCAATAACAGGGATAACTCTATTTAACTCCACCTCTAAAGTTACCTCTTCATGTCCTGGACGAGTTGATTGTCCACCTATATCAATAATATGAGCACCTTGAGAAATCAGGGATTTAGCATGTTCAAAAGCCAGATCTATAGAGTTGTATGATCCTCCATCAGAGAAGGAGTCAGGAGTAACATTTAGAATACCCATAATCAAAGTTTCATTGTTTAAAGAAAAAGTTTTTCCAAGTGAAGAAAAGAACATAATTACCTCCTATATAGACTTGTCTAAGATTCTTTTTAATACAGATATATATTTTTTCTCTAAAGGATGAATAACATTTGGAGCAATCTCATTTAGAGGGTCTAAAACAAAAGAACGTTCACACATCCAAGGGTGGGGAATAGCAAGGTTTTCATCTTGAACAACTAAGTCATTAAAAAGAAGAATATCTATATCAATAACTCTAGGTCCCCACTTAATCTCTCTAACTCTACCCATTAAAATCTCAATATTTAAAAGCTCTTTCAATAGCTCTTGAGGAGTGAGTAAAGTTTCAATCTGAAGGCAGGCATTTAAAAAGTTATCCTGTACAACATCTCCAAAGGGTTCTGTTTCTAAAAAACTACTTACACTTAAAACTTTTGTATTTTTAACTTTTGAAATATGCTCAATAGCAGTCTCTAAGTTATGTTTTAAGTCGCCTATATTTGTACCAATTGAAAGGTATGAAATATTACGAGAACGTGAGATTTCCACTGCTACAAAATCAAAATGCTTCTTGATAGGAGCCCAAGGCTTCTTAATAGTAACTTTAACATTTTTAATAAGAGAATATTTTAATAAAATCATCTCAGCAATAGATTCAGCCAAGGCTTCTATTAGATCAAAAGATTTAGAAAAAAATATTTTCTCAATATCGTCAGCGACAAAACCATAGTGAGTTGACTGAGTTAAATCGTCTCCAATACCAGCTTTTCTGGTACAAGTATCCATCTCCACAGAGATAACAAATTTTTGTTGAAGAAATTTTTCCTCTTGAAAAACACCATGATTTCCAATAAATTCTAAATTTTCAATATATATTTTGTCCATAAATGCCCCTCTATTCTTTTATAAGATTTAAAAATTCAAATTTTAAGTTTTCTTGAGTATTAAAAATACCTTTAGAAGCCGTTGTAATAACTTTACTCCCAATTGCCTTAACTCCTCTCATCGTCATACAAGTGTGCTCAGCTTCAATAACTATGTAAACACCTTGACACTTTAAACCACTGAAAATAGTTTCTGCAATCTCTTCGCATAATCTCTCTTGAAGTTGAGGTCTTTTTGAATAGGCTTCAATAATTTTTATAATGTCTCCAAAACCTACTATTTGACCATTTGGAATATAGCCTACAGATATTTTACCAAAAAATGGCAAAAAGTGGTGCTCACACATAGAGTAAAAAGTAACATTTTTTTCAATGACTAAATCATTACTATTAACTGGAAAAGTTCTTTTTAAAAAATCATATGGATCTATGTTAAGACCTGAAAAAATATCTTTATAAAATAGTTCGATTCTTTCAGGAGTGTTTTCAAT
>NZ_DBGBQB010000053.1:0-27387 GCF_048470075.1 Cetobacterium sp.
GGGGGGATAGAGGTTCTTATCTGGGGGGATTAAATTATTTTTATTTTTAACACTTATTATATTATTTAGACCATAGGTTTTATAAAAAAGTTTTAAAATTAATGAAAATATTTTAAATAATAAATTAGATATTAAGAAACTTTAGGTATTATAGAAAATATATTAGTAGTAAAAAAAAGAAAAGCTATATAAAGAAAAGTAATTATTATATAAATAATGCTTAAAAAGAGGAGATTAATCCTCTTTTTTTTTGATTATTATAATACCTATTTTTTCATCAAAAGAAATATCAAGTTCTCTTTCTTCGTAAGATAAACCCATTTGTCTAACCCATGAAACTGGAAGGGTTACTCTAGTAGTATCGCTACCTTTACCACTTTTTGACCATAAGATTTTAGCTGCTCTTTTTTCCATATAAACCACCTATTGACTTTTTGAAATATTGTTGTATAATTAAAGTAACAAAGCTGAACGAGGGATTTAAAATTCCTTACAGAATAAAGATAGAGAGAATTGCACTTCTCTCTATTTTTTTTTATAAAAAAATTTGACTAATTTTCCGCCTATATTATTTTCTAGTTCTTGATTATCTTTAAATTTAAGAAGATTTCTAATAAATGGACTTACCACATTAACTATTAAACACAAAAGTAAAAAGAATATAACTAATAAGATATAATTCATATCATCACCTCCATATTTATAGGGAGGTTGAGATTGCACTCTCAACCTTTGTAACTACTTTTTTTTACTTTCATACCAAATTATCCATTCCCTAATCTCTTTAGAGATTTCAGGAAGTTTTGCTATAAAAGCTACTAAACAAAGCTGTTATCAAGGAATATCACCTCCCTACACATATATCATATATCGTACACGGTTAAAAGTCAATAAAAATATTTATAAAATGATAAAAAAAGTTAGAGAGTAATATGTAGTTTAATCACTTTGAAAAACAATATTATATCACAATACCTTGTTATTTTTTGTTATAAAATACAATACAATATTTTTTTGTAGCTAACATGAAACTAACAAAAAAATAAAAAATCTAATGAAATAAAGCTCCCTTTAAGTACAGTTGATTTTATAGTATATATGTGATAAAATCAAATAGATTTGTAAAAATAGGGAGATGATTAAAAATGGTAGAAAGAAAGTATATTGCACCTAATGCAATTACAGCAGCGAATATGTTTTTAGGGTATCTAAGCATTACAGCTTCCATAGCGGGGGATTTCTCAAAAGCAATTTGGTTTATAATATTAGCTATGGTATGTGATGGGTTAGATGGAAAAACAGCAAGAAAACTAGACGCATTTAGTGAATTTGGAAAGGAGTTCGATTCTTTCTGCGATGCAATATCTTTTGGATTAGCACCAGGAATACTAGTTTATTCGGTTTTAAAAAGTTCTGATGGAATGAAGTCATTTGTGATTCCAATCTCTTTTATATATGCACTATGTGGAGTTATGAGATTAGTTAAATTTAATATAGTAACAACAGCATCAAGTGAAAAAGATGATTTCAGTGGAATGCCAATACCGTCAGGAGCTTCTGTTGTATGTTCTTACCTTCTATTTGTAGAGGTAGTTAAAACAAATTTTGGAATGAACTTATTTTCAATAGAGGTATTTGTAGGGTTGACTCTATTAGCAGCAATTTTAATGGTAAGTACAATTCCATTTAAAACTCCAGATAAAGTTTTTGGATTTGTTCCTAAGAAGATGACGATACCATTTATTGTTTTAATTCTAGCAACGCTAAAATATAGCATGTTTATTGTAACATGTTACTATATATTAGTTAATTTAACAAAGTTTTTTACAGATAGATCTAAAGAAGAAATTGAATAAAAAATAATTGATTATGATACCCGATAAAATCCAAAAAAACTATTGGAAAAATCGGGTATTTTATTTGAATAGTCGTATAATTGTATGGTATAATTTTAAAGGAGTAATTATGAGTATATTAGATAAATTAAATGAAAAACAGAGAGAAGCAGCTCAAAAAATTGAGGGACCGCTATTGATTCTTGCTGGAGCAGGATCAGGAAAAACTAGAACTATAACATATAGAATAGCACATATGATAAATGAGAAAGGAATCTCTCCATATAAAATTTTAGCAGTAACATTTACTAATAAAGCTGCAAAAGAGATGAGAGAGAGGGTGGAACTTCTAATAGGAGATGATGCCCATAAGGCTATGATATCAACATTTCACTCCTTTGGTGTAAGACTACTGAGAGTGTATGGAGATAAATTGGGATACAATGCAAACTTTACAATATATGATACAGATGATCAAAAAAGAGTTGTAAGAGGTATCATGAAGGAACTTGTTATAAATGATAAATCGCTGACAGAGGGTGCAGTGGTTTCAATAATCTCAAAATTAAAGGAAAATGGTGTAACAGTATCTGACTATGAGAAAGAGAATAGATTTGATGCTAACCATAAAATTGTGTTAGAGTGCTACAGAAGATATAATAGTACATTGAAAGAGAACAATGGGATGGATTTTTCTGATATATTGGTAAATCTTCATAAGTTGCTTGAAATTCCAGAGGTTTTGGAGAAACTTCAGGAGAAATTTCAATACATAATGGTTGATGAGTATCAAGATACAAATAATATACAGTATAATATAATAACTAAGATAGCGGCTAAATATAGAAATATATGCGTGGTTGGAGATGAAAATCAAAGTATATATGGATTTAGAGGTGCTAATATAAAAAATATCTTGGACTTTGAAAAAGAGTATAAAGATGCACTAGTTGTTAAACTTGAAGAAAACTATCGTTCAACATCAGCGATATTGACAGCGGCAAATGAAGTTATAAAAAACAATAAGACAGCAAGGGATAAAAATCTTTGGACAAAAAAACCTCAAGGTGAGCTAATAACAGTAAAAGAGTGTTTAGATGGAAGAGAAGAGGTAAACTATATAATTGAAGAGATTGTAAAGAGAAAAAATATGGGTAAAAGCTATAGAGAGTTTACAATTTTATATAGAACAAATGCTCAATCTAGACTTTTTGAAGAGGGGTTATTAAAATATAATATTCCATATAAAGTGTTTGGTGGAATGCAATTCTATCAAAGGGCAGAGATTAAAGATATTATAGCTTATTTAACAGTAATTAATAATCCTCAAGATACAATAAATTTAAACAGAATAATAAATGTACCTAAAAGAAAAATAGGGGATAAAAGCATTGAGAAGATAAGAGATTATTCAAATAATATGGGAATTTCAATGTTTGAAGCTCTAGGTAAAGGGATGGATATACCTGGTTTAACTTCAGGGGTAAAGATAGCGCTAGATGAGCTTTACACAACTTTAAATGATCTGATTCAATTGAGTGGAGAGGGAAGTGTAAGTGAAGTGTTCGATGAGCTGATAAAAAGAGTGGGATATTTCTCATATTTAAATGCAACTTATGGAGCAGAAGCAGAGGGAAGAGTTGAGAACGTAGAGGAGTTAAAAAACTCAATAGTGGAACTTGAAAAAACTGTAGATTTCTTAACACTGAGAGAGTATTTGGAGAATATATCTCTAGTGAGCGCAACTGATGAGTTAGAAGGGGAAGCTGACTACATAAAGTTAATGACAATCCATAACTCAAAAGGACTGGAGTTTCCAGTGGTGTTTTTAACAGGAGTTGAAGACGATATTTTCCCAGGGTCTAAAAAAGTTCTTTTTAACCCAGAGGAGTTAGAAGAGGAAAGAAGACTTTGTTATGTGGCTATAACAAGAGCTGAAGAAAAATTATATATATCTCATGCTAAGAGTAGATTTGTATATGGTGAGTTTTTAACAAAAATGAAATCAAGATTTATAGAGGAGTTACCAGAGGAAGTTTTAGAAAAAGTGCAAAAGCCACAAGAAACTCTTCCAAAATCAAGAGTTTCATCTGAGTCAAAAAAATTAACTGGATTTAGAAATATAATTGATGCAGAAGATTTAAAAAAGATGAAAAACCTTTCAAATTCACCATTTGCAATGGGCGAAAAAGTGATTCATACAAAATTTGGATTGGGAAAAGTAGTGGAAGTATCAGATAAAAAAATTGGAGTTCAGTTTGTGGATGGGAAAAAGGATATCGCTATAGTTTTAGCTACAAAGTTTTTAACTAAAGCATAAAGTAGAAGGAGAGAGAATTTATGAAGAGAAAAACTCTTAATAAAGAGGTTCAATACAATGGAATTGGCTTACATAAAGGGGAAGAGATAAAAATGAAGTTAATTCCAGCTCAAAATGGGGGGATAATCTTTAAAAGAGTGGATTTAGAAGAGGGGAAAAATGTTATTTTTATGGATTTAGAAAATACATTTGAACTGACTAGAGGAACAAACTTAAAAAATGAGTTTGGAGCAGCAATCTATACAATAGAGCATTTTTTATCAGCTCTATACATAGCGGGAATTACTGATTTAACAGTTGAATTAGATGGAAACGAACTTCCAATAGGTGATGGAAGTGCAAGAGTTTTTCTTGAAATTATCGAAAGTGTTGGAGTAAAAGAGCTTGAAGAGGATATAGAGGAGATTGTTATCAAAGAGCCAATAAATTTAACAGTTGGGGATAAGCATATTGTAGCTTTGCCATTTGATGGATATAAGGTTACTTATACTATAAAATTTGATCATACATTTTTAAAAAGTCAGATGTTAGAAGTTACTTTGGATATGGAATCGTATAAAAATGAGATAGCAAATGCAAGAACTTTTGGATTTGATTATGAGGTAGATTATTTGAAAAAAAATAATCTAGCATTGGGTGGAACCCTGGATAATGCCATTGTTATAAAAAAAGATGGAGTTTTAAATCCAGATGGGCTGAGATATGAGGATGAGTTTGTTAGACATAAAATATTGGATTTAATAGGGGATTTTAAAGTTTTAAATAGACCTATAAAAGGACATATAATAGCTATCAAAGCAGGACATGCTTTAGATATAGAGTTTGCAAAATTACTTAAAAAGCAGGAGGAAAAAATATGTTAGATGTTATGGAAATAATGAAAAGAATACCACACAGATATCCATTTTTATTAGTTGATAGAGTTTTAGAAATGGATAAAGAGGCGCAAAAAATAAGAGGGTTAAAAAACGTAACTGTAAATGAGGAGTTTTTTAATGGACACTTTCCAGGACATCCAATTATGCCAGGAGTTTTAATAGTTGAAGGAATGGCTCAATGTTTAGGAGTTTTAGTTTTAGATGATACAGAGGGAAAGGTGCCATATTTTGCTGCAATAGAAAGCGTAAAATTCAAAGCTCCAGTAAGACCAGGAGACCAGCTAATATATGAAGTACAGGTTGATAAATTAAGAAGAAACATAGTAAAAGCTACAGGAGTAGCAAAAGTAGATGGTAAAGTGGTGACAGAAGCATCATTTACATTTACTATTATGGAAAAATAGAGAGTAGGGTGAAAAAATAGTGATTGAAATTCATAGCACTGCTATAGTTGAGGATGGAGCAATACTGGAACCGGGAGTAAAGATAGGTCCTTTCTGTATAGTGGGAAAAGACGTGAAAATAGGTAAAGATACAGTATTACAATCTCATGTTGTAGTTGAAGGAATAACTGAAATTGGAGAAAATAACACAATTTATTCATTTGTTTCTATTGGAAAAGCTTCGCAAGATTTAAAATATAAGGGAGAGCCAACAAAAACTATAATTGGAGATAACAATAGCATTAGAGAGTTTGTAACAATTCACAGAGGAACAGATGACAGATGGGAAACAAGAATAGGGAACAATAACCTACTAATGGCATATGTACATGTTGCTCATGATGTTATTGTTGGTGATAACTGTATATTAGCAAATGGAGTTACTCTAGCAGGTCATGTTACAGTGGATGACTTTGCAATAATTGGAGGGTTAACACCAGTTCACCAATTCTGTAGAATAGGTTCTTACTCTATGACTGGTGGAGGGAGCGCGATAAACCAAGATATTTGTCCATTTGTTATGGCTGAGGGAAATAAAGCTGTTATAAGAGGACTAAATACGGTAGGACTTAGAAGAAAAGGATTTACTGAAGAGGATCGTTCAAACCTAAAAAAAGCATACAGAATTATATTTAGAAATGGAAATCCTTTAAAGGATGCTTTAAAGGAGCTTGAAAATGAATTTCCTAATGATAAGAATATAAAATATCTTGTAGAATTTATAAAAACTAGTAATAGGGGGATTACAAGATAATGAAAAAAGTTGGAATAATAGTAGGTAACGGTAAGTTACCTCTATATTTCCTTAAAGAGGCGGAAGCTCAAGGGATAGAGGTATACTTAATTGGCCTTTTTAACACAGTTGAAGAGGAGATAAAAAAGCATAAAAATTATAAAGAGTTTAATATTGGTGAGATCGGAGAGATTACAAAATATTTATTATTAAATGATATAAGAGAAGTGGTTATGCTTGGAAAAGTTGAGAAGTCAATATTATTTCAGGAGATGAAGCTAGACTATTTTGGAGAGAGATTAATGGAGAAACTTCCCGATAAAAAGGATGAGACACTTTTATTTGGAGTAATCTCTTTTTTAAGACTTAATAAAATAAAAGTTTTGCCTCAGAATCATCTATTGAGCAATATGATGTTTAGTGAGAAATGCTATACCAAAAATGTTCCATCTCCTGAGGATAAAAAAACTATAGAGATAGGAATAGAGGCTGCAAAAGCTTTAAGTGAGGTTGATGCAGGGCAAACAGTTGTCTGTAAAGACTCAGCTGTGGTGGCTTTAGAGGGTATAGAGGGAACTGATAAGACAATAGAGAGAGCTGGAAAATATGCGGGTAAGGACTGCATAATTATAAAGATGGCAAGACCTCAACAGGATATGAGAGTGGATATACCTGCAATTGGTATAGAGACAGTCAATAGAGCAATAGAAATAAAAGCTAAAGGGATAGTAGCTGAGGCAAACAAAATGTTATTTTTGGATATGAAAAAATGCATTGAGTTAGCAGAAAAGAATAATATCTTTATTATTGGAGTGAAAATATGAAAATATTTGTTTCAACAGGAGAGGTATCTGGAGATTTACACCTATCCTATTTAGTGAGAGAGGCTAAAGAGTTAGATAGAGATGTGGAGTTTTATGGTATAGCTGGAAAACACTCTAAAAGTGCTGGAGTTAATATAATACAAGATATTGATGAACTAGCAATTATGGGATTTACAGAAGCCATAAAAAAATATAGCTATCTTAAAAAGAAGGCCGAAGAATATCTGGATTTTATAAAAAAAGAAAATATAAAAAAAGTAATCATGGTAGATTATGGAGGATTTAATCTAAAATTTTTAGAATTATTAAAAAAAAATATTGAAGACATAGAGGTTTTTTATTATATTCCACCAAAGCTTTGGATTTGGGGAGAGAAAAGAATTGATAAGTTAAAATTAGCTGATCATATTATGGTTATATTTCCTTGGGAAGTTGATTTTTATAAAAAACATAATGTGGATGCGATTTACTATGGAAATCCATTTACAGAAAGATATAAAGAGTTAAAAAGAGAGGGAGATAAAGTTCTCTTACTTCCAGGTAGTAGAAAGCAAGAGATAAAATCTTTAATACCTGATTTTATAGACCTTGTGAAAAAAAATCCAAAAGAAAAATACCTTTTAAAACTTTCATCAAAGGATCATTTAAAGTGGATAGATGAGGATATTTCAAAGCTATCCAATTTAGAGATATGTTATGATATATCTCTAAATAGTAGTGTAAAGGAGAGCAAAATAGCTATTGCAGCTTCAGGAACAGTAACCTTAGAGCTGGCTCTATTGGGGATTCCAACAATAGTTGTATATAAGACTAACTTTATAAATTATTTTATAGCTAAATATATTTTGAAAGTGGGATTTGTATCATTGCCAAATTTAACTTTAAATGAAGAGGTTTTTCCAGAGTTGCTTCAAAAGAGGTGTAACTCTGTTGAAATAGAGAAAAGTATGAAAACTATTTTAGAAAATATAGACTCTGTTCAAGAAAAAATTCAAAGAATACGAGAGAAACTTTCTGGGGTAGATATTACAAAAAGGTATGCTGAATTTTTATTGAAAGGAAAATAAAATGGAAAAAATTAATGAATTAGACAGGAAAATAATGGGGTTTTTTAAAAATAAATCTTTAAAAACTTTCTTGAAATATAGTTTGAAATATAAAATGGCTATGCTGGGAGTAATTTTATTATCTACAGTTACATCTTTAATGAGTGCTGTTCCAGCATGGTTAAGTAAATATCTGATAGACGATGTCTTAGTTAAAAAAAATGCAAAAATGATGATGATTGTTATAGGCGCTATTTTTGTGTCTACAATATTAAAAGTTATAACTAACTATTTTGCTGATATCTCATCGGGATACATAACTGAGAAGATCAGAAGGGATATAAAAATAGATGTGTTTTCACATTTACAAAGATTACCAATAGCTTACTTTAAACAAAATAAGTTGGGAGACTTGATGGCAAGATTGTCAGGAGATTCCACTACTTTAGGAAGAATTGGATTTATGCTATTTGATATGTTAAAAGAGTTTATAACAGTTGTAGCTCTTTTATTCAGAATGTTTCAAGTTGATTTTGTGCTGGCATTGATATCTTTGACAGTTTTACCAGCTATACTTTCTATGGTAAAAAAATATACAAAGAAAATTAGAAAGTCTGGAAGAGTAAGACAGGATACAGTGGGAGATGTAACAGCCTTTGTACAAGAATCACTATCTGGAATCTCTGTTATAAAGGGATTTAATAGAAGCGATAAAATTATAGACAAATATATGGATGTAACACAAGAGGAATTTGATAAAATCTATAAAACTACAAAAATCAAAGCTAAAATATCTCCAATTAATGAGGTTTTAGCAACAATAATGATCCTTTTAGTTGCAGGTTATGGAGGTTATCAAATAATCGTTGCCCAGACTATGACACCAGGGGATTTAATCTCTTTTATAACTGCTATAGGACTTATGCAGCAGCCATTAAAAACTTTAATTAAAAGAAATAGTGAGCTACAGGAAGCGTTACCATCAGCAGATAGAGTGATAGAGATTTTAGATGTTGAACTAGAGCCAGATCATATTGGAGAAGTAGTTAAAGAGGTACCAGAAACTATAGAGAAAATTGATTTTGAAAATGTGGACTTTAAGTATGAAGATGGAGATGAAAAGGTACTTAAAGATTTCAATTTAGAGGTTCAAGCTGGTGAGGTGATAGCACTGGTTGGAAAGAGTGGAAGTGGAAAAACAACTCTAGTAAATCTATTACCTAGATACTATGATATAACTTCTGGAAGTATTAAAATAAATGGTATAGATATAAGAGAGATGTCTTTACAAAAGTATAGAAATCACATAGGGATAGTACCACAGGAAACATTCCTATTCAGTGGAACTATTGGTGAAAATATAGGCTTTGGAAAGGATGATGTTTCTGAAGAGGATATAATAAAAGCTGCTAAGATGGCAAATGCTTATAACTTTATAATGGAACTACCAAACCAATTTGAAACAGAGGTTGGAGAAAGAGGTGTTTTATTATCAGGGGGACAAAAGCAGAGAATAGCAATAGCTAGAGCACTTATCCAAAATCCAAGTATAATGATTTTAGATGAGGCAACATCAGCACTGGATACTGAATCAGAAAGATTGGTTCAAGAGGCTTTAGATACACTGATGAAGGGAAGAACTACTTTTGTTATTGCACATAGATTATCTACAATAATAAATGCAGATAAAATTGTTGTAATGGAAAATGGAGAGATAAAAGAGGTTGGAACTCACCAAAAATTACTAGAAAATAATGGAATATACAGAAAGCTTTATGAAATTCAATTTGGGAAAATAGAACCTATAGAAACAGTAGATTTAATTGAAACTCAAAAACTTGAAGAATTAGAGCAGTATATATAGAAAGGAAGAGAAATGATAAGATTAGACGGAAGAAAAACAGATGAAAAAAGAGAAGTGAAAATTACTAGAAATTACACTATGTATGCTGAGGGATGTGTTTTAATAGAGATTGGAAATACAAAGGTTATTTGTACTGCAACAGTTGTAGAGAAAGTGCCCCCTTTTTTAAAAAATCAGGGAAAAGGATGGATAACAGCGGAGTACTCAATGTTACCAAGAGCAACTGGAGAGAGAAACCAAAGGGAAGCTGCTAAAGGAAAACTAGGTGGAAGAACAATGGAGATACAAAGACTTATAGGAAGAGCTTTAAGAGCGTGTATAGACCTAGAGAAACTAGGGGAGAGAACTGTGACAATTGACTGTGATGTTATTCAAGCTGATGGTGGAACAAGAACAACATCAATTACAGGTGGATATATAGCTTTAGAGATGGCTATGAGAAGACTTATGGAGAAGGGAGTTCTATTAGAAAACCCTATGACATCAAATATTGCAGCTATATCTGTTGGAATGGTAAAGGGTACACCTGTACTAGATTTAATGTATACAGAGGATTCTGAAGCTGAAGTGGATATGAACGTAATCATGAATGATAAAGGGGAGTTTGTAGAGATTCAAGGAACTGGAGAAGAGGCAACTTTTGCAAGAAAAGATCTAAATGCACTGTTGGATTTAGCTGAGAAAGGGATATATGAGCTAATAGAAGTGCAAAGAAAAGAGATAGAGGAGGAGTTTTCTAAGTAATGAAAATATTTTTAGCCACAGGAAATAAGAAAAAAATAGATGAGATGTCAAAGATTTTATCAGGGTCAGATTTTGAAATTCTTTCTATAAAAGATGGAATAGATATTCCTGAGGTTATAGAGGATGGAGAAACTTTTGAAGAAAACTCAAGAAAAAAAGCTCTAGAGATTGCTAAATTTACAAATATGATTACAATTTCAGATGATTCAGGTCTTTGTGTAGAGGCATTAGATGGAGAGCCTGGAGTATACTCTGCCAGATATGCAGGAGAGGATGGAAATGATTCTGCAAATAATAAAAAGTTAATTGAAAACCTAAAAGGTATAGAAAATAGAAAAGCTAAGTTTGTGACAGTTATAACTTTAGGGAAACCAAATGGTGAATCCTACTCATTCAGAGGTGAAATAGAGGGGATAATCGTAGATGAAGCTAAGGGAGAAAACGGATTTGGATATGATCCTCATTTTTATTTACCAGAGTATGGAAAAACATTTGCAGAGATGCCTGAAATAAAAAATCAAATTAGCCATAGAGCTAAAGCTTTACAAGCTTTGAAAAATGGAATTGATAAAATATTAAATATAGGCTAACCTAAATGGGTTAGCTTTTTTTAAGACAAAAGTTATTAGGGAGAGAAAATGTATTTAAAAGGTGTAGAAATTTACGGATTTAAATCTTTTGGTGAAAGAATAAGAATAGATTTTGATGGAGGAATAACCTCTATTGTAGGACCAAACGGAAGTGGTAAGTCAAATATATTAGATGGGATATTATGGGTTTTAGGTGAGCAATCCTACAAAAATATAAGAGCGAAAGAGAGTAAGGATATTATATTTTCTGGAGGAGAGGGAAAAAAGCCAGCAAGTTATGCAGAGGTATCACTTTTTATAGACAATAGAGATAACTTTTTTCCAATTGAAGCTGAAAATATAAAAATAACAAGAAAGATGTCTCAAAATGGAGATAATGATTACTTTATAAATGATAAAAAAGTGAGATTAAAGGATATTGGAGAGTTATTCTTAGACACTGGAGTGGGTAAGAGTGCATATTCAGTTATAGGTCAAGGAAAAGTTGAAAGGATTATATCATCCTCTAATAAAGAGATAAAAAGTATAATAGAGGAAGCTGCTGGAGTAAAAAAATTCCAACAAAAAAAGATGGAATCTGAAAGAAGATTGGAAAAAGTTCAAAATGAACTTGAAAAAATAGAGCTTGTACTGAGTGAAATTGGTGAAAATAGAGCGAGAGTGGAGAAACAATCTAAAAAAGCTATGGAGTATCTATCCATAAAAGATGAAAAGAATCTTTTACAAAAAGGGGTTCTAACTTTTGATTTAAACTCTAAAGAGGAGATTTTAAAATCGGGAGAGAGAGAAAAAGAGAGATTGATAACAACTACAACTGGCTTGGAGCAGGAGCTAAAAAAAGCGGAAACAGAGCTTAATAATATAGAAAATAGAAGAAAAGAGCTATATGAAAAAATAGAGAGCTTTTCAGAGAACAACACCTCTTTAAGAGCTGAGATAGAAACTTTAGAGAAAGAGGAGATCAGAACAAAAGAAAGAATAACCTCTTATGAGAGAGAGTTAAAACAAAAAAATGAGGAGCTTTCATCTCTAGAAAAAACAATTGAGTCTAAAAAAGAGATTGCAGTTAAATTAAAAGAGGAAAAAGATAGGGTTCAAGAGAGAGTCCTAGAGATTGAGGGAAAAAATAGAGAGTTTGAAAAAAATATTGATGAGAAAGAAAGAACAAAAAAAGATAAAGAGATCAGTATTGAGTTAAAGAAAAGAAAAATAATGGATTTAGAAGTTGAAAAGTTAAAACTTTTAAATGAGATTGAAAGTTCAACAAGAAGAATGAAAGGTAGCGAGTTTAAAATTTCATCTTTAAAAGAGGAAAAGGAAAACTTTGACAAAAAAATAGAAGATAATACAAAAGAGTTAGAGAAAGCACTGAAAAATAGAGATTTAAAATCAAAGGAGCTAAAAGAGACCGAGGAAAGACAGCTAAAATTAGAGCAAGAGATCACTGAATTAAGTAGAGATATGAATAAAGCTGCAGAGTTAATAAGAAACGCTGAATTTGAAGAGAAAAGAGCTTCTGCAAAACTACAGGGACTTTATAGAGTTCAAGAGAGCAATGAGGGATTTTATAAAGGGGTAAAAGAGGTTTTAAATACTAAAATATCAGGAGTAGAAGGAGCTGTAATATCGTTGATAACAGTTCCAGAAGAGTACCAAAAAGCCATAGAGGCAGCAATACCTGGAAATCTACAAGATATTGTTGTAACTACAAGTGAGGTAGCTAAAAAAGGGATAGAGGTTTTAAAAGAGAAAAAGGCTGGAAGAGCGTCATTTTTAGCACTGGACACAATTAAGGTGGGTTCTATAAAAGATATACCTAAAAAAGAGGGTGTTATAGGAAGAGCCTCTGATTTAGTGTCTGTTGATAAAAGATATACTAAAGTGTTAGATATGCTACTAGGTAATATCTTAGTTGTAAGTGAAGCTGATGTGGCATTAAAAATTCTAAAAGAGAATAGCTATAGTGGAAATATAGTTACACTTTCTGGAGAACTTTTAAGTTCAAGAGGTAGAATAACAGGTGGAGAGAATTCAAACTCTATTGTAAGTCAGATATTTGAAAGAAAAAAAGAGATAAAAACTTTAGAAGATAACATAAAAGAGATGACAGCAAAGTTAAAGGATTGGAATGAAAAAGTTCAGTCCATGAGTAAAAAGTTGGAAAAATATGAGGATGAAATTGGAGGTATTGATGCACTGGAAGACTCTTTAAGAAAGCAGACTAAACTGGCTGAAGAGCTATATCTAGATTTAAAGTCTAAGAGTGAAAAGCTGGAGAAAGAAAGAAGAGTTGTAGATATCGAAATCCAAGAGGAGGAGAACTACAGTAAGGAGTATGCTAAAAGAGTTGAAAGTTCTCAAAGTGAAAAAGAGATAACTGAGAAAATTGTATTGGAATTAAAAAATGAGTTAGATACTGAAAATCTTGCTATACAAAACTTAAATGGAGAGATAAATAATCTGAAAAACCAGTTTTCAGATATTAGAATTCTATATTTGAATAGTAAAGATAGATTTGTTCAAATTGAGAGAGAGGAAGAGAAAGAGGCTCTTGAACAAAAAGAAATCCAAGAAAAGAGAGAGAAAATTTTAAATATTTTATCAGAAATAAAAAAAGAGCTTGAAAAATTAGAAGAAAAGGCTCATACTATAGCAGAAGATATAAAAAATAAAAATATAAAATTTGAAAATGAAAATCAAGAACTAAAAGAGATGAAAAAAGAGGACCATACTTTAGAGGAAAAATCGAAAGTTTTAATGAAAAACTCTAGGGAGATTGAAACAACTCTATTTAAAGAGAAAGAGATTTTAAATAGAGAGATGGAGAGAAAAGAGAGAATTTCAAAAGAGATAGAAGAGATTATGCTTCAGTTAGAAGAACTTTTAGAAGTTAATGTTTCACCTTTAAAAGAGGATGAGATAAAAAGTGCAAGAACTAAGGTGAGAGAGCTGGAGTTGAGACTAAAGAGCTTTGAATCTGTAAATCTATTATCAATTGAGGAGTTTAAGGAACTGGATAATAAATATAAGTTTATAGACCTTCAAAAAGAGGATTTAGTAAAAGGTGAGAGAAGCCTATCACTTTTAATAAAAGAGATAGATGAGACAATAGAAGGAAAGTTCTATGAGGCATATGAAGAGATAAATAAAAACTTTAATGAGATGTGTATAGAAACACTGGATAACTCTGAAGGGAAACTATCTTTACATAATGGAGAGGATTTTGTAAACTGTGGAGTTGAAATATCAGTAAAATATAAAAATAAAAAAAGACAGGCTCTTTCTCTGTTGTCAGGTGGAGAAAAGTCCATGGTTGCAATAGCATTTATAATGGCAATATTTATGTATAAACCAAGTCCATTCACATTTTTAGATGAGATTGAAGCAGCTCTTGATGAGAAAAATACAAGAAAGCTAATTGGAAAATTAAAAGAGTTTACAGATAGATCTCAGTTTATTTTAATAACACATAACAAAGAAACTATGAAAGCTTCAGATTCTCTATATGGAGTGACAATGAATAAGAAAATTGGAATTTCTAAATTAGTTCAAGTAAAAATTTAGTAAAGAGAGGAAAAAATGAGATTTTTATCGTATATATATTTTTTAATAACCTCAATACGAAATTGGCTTTACGATAAAAGGTATCTTAAAATAAATGAGATACCAGATGTTGATATTTTATGCATAGGAAATATAACTGTTGGAGGTACTGGAAAAACTCCAGCAGTTCAATTCTTTGCAAAAAAGCTTTTAAAAATGGGAAGAAAAGTTGCTATAGTATCAAGAGGATATAGAGGAAAGAGAAAGATTGATCCATTAATAGTGAGTGATGGGAAAAAAATATTGGTAACTTCAAAAGAGAGTGGAGATGAACCATATATCCATGCTTTAAATCTAAAGGTACCAGTGATAGTTGGAAGAGATAGATATGAAGCATGTAAATTAGCAGTAGAGAAGTTTAATGTAGATACTATAATATTAGATGATGGATTTCAACATAGAAAATTAAAAAGAGATAGAGATATTGTGTTAATAGATGCGACAAACCCATTTGGTTGGGGAGCATTACTGCCTAAAGGAACTCTTAGAGAGGATTTTCAAAAAGGTGGAGAGAGAGCAAGTGAATTTATAATTACAAAATCAGATTTAATATCTGAAAGTGATTTAGAGACATTGAAAAGGTTTTTAAAAGTAAAATTTAAAAAACCTGTTTCAGTTGCAAAGCATGGAGTAACATCTCTATGTGATATAAAAGGAAATGCAAAGCCATTATTTTGGGTTGCTGGGAAAAGAGTTCTTCTTTTTTCTGGACTTGCAAACCCACTTAACTTTGAAAAGACAGTAATCTCTTTAAATCCAGAGTATATTGAAAGAGTGGATTTCATGGATCATCATGATTTTAAAGAGAAAGACTTTGATACGATAAAGAGAAGAGCTAAAGCTATGGATGCAGATTTTATAATAACAACAGAAAAAGATTTAGTAAAACTTCCAAAAGGGTTGGAAATAGAGAATTTATTTGTTCTTAAAATAGAGTTCACAATGTTAGAAGATAATAGTTTAAAAGGATTTGGTGAAATAGATGAAAAATAGAATACAAGAAAGAGTTGCAAAAGTTATAGAAAATGCAGATATTCTTGATAAAAGGGCATATTTAACAGTGGATTGCCAAGGAGTAATAACAAGAAAGAGTATGAATTTAACAATTCCAGCAATGGTATTTTGTGAAGATGACACTGTTTTTTATGAGACTCTGGAAAAGGAAAGCAATAAAATAGAGAGAATTAAAGAGAAAAAAATAGATAGACTTTCAAATGTTCCTATTGAAAAATTAAAAGAGAACTTTATGAAATTAGTTATAAAAGGAGAGCTAGAGTTCTCTAAAAAATATGGGAAAGAACTGGCATTAAAAGATAAAGAGGAGTTTTTAAAAACTCTATTTAACCTTTCGTTGATGGATAATATAAACTTTAATAAACCTTTAATGGCTTTGGCTATGAAAGAGATTATGGATAATATGGGTTGGATTGATGAGATAGGTTATCTTATAATAAGTTATTTTACAAAACAAAGATATGATTTAAGAGATTTAGAGTCTGCTATAGAGTCAGAGGATAAGATATCGGATATACCTGAGATATTGGAGATTGTCGCATATAAAAAAGTTTTAGATAGCTATTCATATAAAAATGAAAGGAAGTACAGAAGTATCTTATTAAAAGCCATAAAAGAGAAAGATACAAAGGACAATGAACAGGTTAAAAACGAAATTTTAAACAGTATAAAGCTTTAAAAGGGGGCAACAAGTGTTAAATTATTTTAATGTAAAAATGATTAACATTATAGATAATAAATCTGTATCAAAAGATGAAATATTAAAGAAGTTAGTAAATAATATGGATGAAAATAGTGATTTAATCTCTAATAAAGAGATTTTTTTAAAAGAGATTTTAGAAAGAGAGAGAGCAGGAACAACAGGTATAGGTATGGGAGTGGCAATTCCTCATGCCAGAACAGAGGTAGTAAAAGATATAGTTGTATCGGTTGCACTTTTAAAGAATCCAGTGGATTTTAACTCTTTAGATGGAGAAAAAGTGAGAATAGTTATATTAGTTGGTGTACCTAAAGGGGAAAGCAAAAAATATTTAGAGTTACTTTCATCACTATCTAGAATATTTAGAGATAAAAAGATTAGAGAGAGTATTTTAGAGAGTACTACAACGGAGTGTTTAATAGAAGCTATAGCGGAGATTGGGTAAAATGAAGATAGGAATATACGGTGGAAGTTTTAATCCCATACATAATGGACACATATATATGGCAAAATTTATTATAGATCACTTAAATTTAGATAAACTTCTTATTATACCTGTAGGGATTCCATCACATAGAGAAAACTTATTAGTAAGTGGAGAGTTACGATTAGAGATGTGTAAAATTGCTTTTAAATCTGAATCTAAAATAGACGTTTTAGATATAGAGGTAAAATCGAATGAAGTCTCATTCACTTATGATACTCTTTTAAAGGTTATTGATATGTATCCTAACAATGAGTATTTTGAGATTATTGGAGAGGATTCAGGAGCGTATTTTCATAAGTGGAAAAAATATAAAGAGATTTTAAAATTGGCAAAAGTTGTTGTTCTTCAACGGGAGGGATATACAACAGTTATAAAAGACTCCAATCTTTTGCAAGTGAAAAATCCATTTTTAAACTGTTCATCAACAGGGGTGCGAGAAGCAATATCAAAAGGTGATTCCATAGATAATATGGTACCAAAAGAGATAGTTGAGTTCATAAAAAGCAACAAATTATATGAAAAGTAAAAGGAGGTAGCATAAAAACTACCTCCTTTGTTCACTTAGAGATCATTTTTTTTATGGAAAAAATGTTCTAAATATGGTAAAATTTATTGATTTATCGAGAGGAGAAAAAGAATGAGATTAGATGTACCAAATCATATAGCTATAATTATGGATGGAAATGGTCGTTGGGCAAAAAAGAAAGGAATGCCTAGGACATATGGGCATAAAGCAGGCGCAGATACTTTAAGAAAGATATTGACCTCTTGTGGTGAATTGGGTGTTAAGTATTTAACAGTTTATGCATTTTCAACTGAAAATTGGAAAAGAGCTAAAGAGGAAGTAGATACACTGATGTTTCTATTCAAAACTTATTTAAAAAATGAAAAAAAATTATTGATGAAAAATAATGTAAGATTTTTAGTTTCAGGAAGAAAAGATGGAGTTAGTGAGGACCTTTTAAATGAGATTAAAAAGCTTGAAGAGGCAACAAAAGGAAATACAGGGATAACATTGAATATAGCCTTTAACTACGGTGGAAGAGCCGAGTTAGTGGATGCTATAAAAGAGATTATTAAAAATAATGAAAAAGAGATAACAGAGGAAACTGTGGAGAAATACCTTTATAATCAACTGCCTGATCCAGAGTTACTAATAAGAACAAGTGGAGAGTTGAGAATCTCTAACTTTTTGTTATGGCAGATAGCCTATTCTGAAATATATGTGACAGATACCTATTGGCCAGATTTTAATAAAGATGAGTTAATAAGGGCTATAGAGAGTTATCAAAAAAGAGATAGGCGTTTTGGAGGAGTAAAATAGATGTTAAATAGAATATTAGTAGCTTTAATAGGAATTCCACTTTTAATGATGGTGTTGTTAAAAGGTGGATTTTTACTATTACTATTTGTAAATTTTATTATTTTAGTAGGACTTTTTGAGTTTTACAAAATGGCAGAGATAGGTGGGAAAAAGCCAGATATAAATTTAGGGTATATAGCAGGATTGGCGATACCCAATATAGTATATTTTACAGATGTAGATAATTCTACGCTGATCTTTATGCCAATTACTCTATTAGTTATAACACTAATAGGAAAAAAGGTTCTACAAAATAAAGTGGAAAATTCAAGTAGAGATATTGGAATAACGGTACTTGGTGTAGTTTATGTTTCGGGATTGTTCACCCATCTACTACTGATGAACTATCTTCCAAACGGTGGAAAATGGTTATTAACAATTCAAATATTGGTATGGGTTTGTGACTCATTTGCATATTTTGTAGGAATGGGAATAGGAAGAAAAATATTTAAAAAAGGATTTAGTTCAATAAGTCCTAAAAAATCTATAGAAGGCTCTATTGGAGGAACTGTATTCACAATGGGTGCCATCTATTTAATCAACAGATATTTTAATATTTTTGGAACTGAAGTAAACACTTTAATAGTTTTATTATTTGGATTTTTAATCAGTATTGTAGCTCAGATTGGTGATCTGGGTGAGTCTATGTTCAAAAGAGAGTTTAAAATTAAAGACTCTGGTAAGTTATTAGGAGAGCATGGAGGGATACTTGATCGTTTTGATAGTATGCTGTTTGTAGTTCCAGTTGTATATTATTTATTAAAATTTATTTAGAAATAAGGTAGCTTAAAAAGCTACCATTTTTTTAGAAGAAATACGTGTAGTTTAAGGAGAGGAAAATGAAGAAGATAACTATTTTGGGATCTACTGGAAGTATTGGAACAAATGCGCTAAAAGTTATAGATGCAAAAAGGGAAGAGTTCCAAGTTTTGGGAATATCTGGTTATTCGAACTTTGAGTTATTAAAAGAGCAGATTGAAAAATTTAATCCAAAGTATATCTGTATAGGTAATGAGGATAAAGCGGAGATTTTAAAAAGAATGTATCCAGAAAAAGTCATCTATTTTGGTGATGATGGTTTAAAAAGTATGGGAGCTTTAGATGAAGCTGATATTGTTTTAACAGCTATAAGTGGAGCTGTTGGAATTGAAGCCACGGTGGAAGCAATTAAAAAGCAAAAAAGAGTTGCCTTAGCGAATAAGGAGACTATGGTAGCCGCTGGAGAGTATATAAATAATCTTTTGAAGGAGTATCCAAAAGCTGAGATTATACCAGTGGATAGCGAGCATTCGGCACTGTTTCAGAGTATGCAGGGAAGTGGTTCAAAAGAGGTAAAAACTTTAATTATAACAGCAAGCGGTGGAACATTTAGAGGAAAAACACTGGATGAATTAAAAGATGTAACAGTGGAGCAAGCTCTAAAACATCCAAACTGGGCAATGGGAAAGAAGATAACAATAGACTCATCAACTTTAGTTAATAAAGGATTGGAAGTTATTGAAGCGCATATGTTATTTGGTGTAGATTATGAAAATATAGAGGTATTAGTACATCCTCAAAGTATAATTCACTCTATGGTGGAGTTTGTAGATAGTTCAATCATTGCACAAATAGGAGTTCCTGATATGAAGCTACCTATTCAATATGCTTTTACATATCCAAATAGAGAGGCAAGCAGCGAATTAGAGAGATTGGATTTAAAAAGATTGAAAGAGCTAACTTTTGATCAAGTTGATAGTACTGTATTTAAAGGTGTAGAGTTAGCATTTTACGCTGGAAAAGTTGGAAAGACAATGCCATGTGTGTTTAACTCAGCTAATGAAGTAGCAGTGGAGCTATTTTTAAAAGGGAAAATAAAATTTTTACAGATATATGAAATAATAGAAAAAGCTATGAAACAACATGAGCCTAAAGAGGCAGATAATTTAGAGATAATAAAAAAAGTGGATAATGAAACAAGAAAGTGGGTATATGACAGTTATGGAAGAGATTAAAAGAGGAAAACTTATAGTGATAGAGGGAACAGATTCAAGTGGAAAAGAGACACAGACAGCTCTTTTATTTGAAAAGTTGTCTCAAAAATTTGAAAATATAAAAAAAATATCATTTCCAAACTATGATAGTCCTGCATGTGAACCAGTTAAGATGTATTTAGCGGGAGAGTTTGGAACAGATGCAGAGAAAGTGAACCCATATCCAGCTTCGGCAATGTACGCAATAGATAGATATGCTTCATATAAAAAAGATTGGGGAAACTTCTATAATAGAGGTGGAATTATTGTAACTGATAGATACACAACTTCAAATATGGTTCATCAGGCATCAAAAATAAGTGACAGGGAAGAAAAGGAGAGATATCTTTGTTGGTTAGAGGATTTAGAGTATAATAAAATGGAGATTCCAAGACCTGATCTGGTAATTTTTCTAAATATGCCAACAGAAACAGCTCAAAAGTTAATGGCTGAAAGAAAGAATAAAATAACTGGTGATGCAGTAAAAGATATTCATGAGAAAAATACTGAATATCTAAAAAAATCTCACGAAAACGCATGTGAAATATCTAAAAAATACTCTTGGTTAGAGATAAAATGTGTGGAAAACGAAAGACTAAAAACGATAGATGAAATATCAAATGAGGTCTTTGAAATTGTGAGCAAAATTTTATAACAGGAGGAATAATGGATATAATAATAGCACTACTATTACTGGGATTAATAATTTTTATACATGAGTTAGGACATTTCTTAGCTGCTAGATTTTTTAAAATGCCTGTTTCAGAGTTTGCAATTGGAATGGGGCCAGAACTATATTCCTATTACAATGGAAAGACTCTATACTCAATAAGAGTTATCCCAGTTGGTGGATTTGTAAATATCGATGGAATGGAAGTTGGAAGTAAAGTTGAAAATGGATTTAATAGTAAACCACCAATGGCAAGATTTGTAGTTTTGTTTGCAGGAGTTTTTATGAACTTTATGCTGGCTCTAATAGTGATATTTGGAATAACTTTTGCCAGTGGAAAAGCTATACAAAACACAAATCCAATAGTTGGAAATATAATTAAAGAGGCAAAAGCATCATCTGTTTTAAAAGAGAAAGATGTTATAAAAGAGATTGATGGAACAAAGATATCCACATGGGCTCAAATAGGAGAGACAATTTCAAAGGACTCTAAAAATAGAGATACTCTAGATGTTATGGTAGAAAGAGATGGAAAGGATTTATCATTGACAGTACCATTGACTAAGGTAGAGGAGGGTAGAGCTCCTATAATGGGTATAATTCCAGAGTATAAATTTGAGAGATATGGGTTAGTAGACGGTGTTAAGCAATCATTTAAAATTTTTATAGGAGTTTTTGAAGACACTCTAGGTGGAGTTAAGATGCTTATAACAGGTAAAGTGAAAGCTAAAGATATAAGTGGTCCTGTTGGAATTGTAAAAGTGGTTGGAGATGCAAGTAGAAGTGGAAGTTCTGGAATTTTATTGTGGCTATTAGCTATACTATCTGTAAATGTGGGAATCTTTAATCTCTTACCTTTCCCAGCTTTAGACGGTGGTAGAATCATATTTGTAATTTTAGAACTGGTTGGAATAAAAGTTGATAAAAAACTAGAGGAAAGAGTTCACACTATTGGAATGTTAATGTTATTTGGATTAATTATATTTGCAACAGCTAATGATATATTTAATATTTTTAAATTTTAAAAAAGACTAAGGACGTGAGATTGTGACGAAAAGAGATCGTATAAAGAGGACTGCAACTATTTTATTTGCAGCTAATGGAATTAGAAACACAAAAATAGAGGATATAGCAAATGTTTTAGGAATGGCAAAAGGTGGATTTTACTACTATTTTAAAAGCAAGGAGGAGCTACTATTAGAGATAATGGATAACTCTGTAATAAGCAGAAAAGAGTTTTTAAAAGAGGTAGGAGATTTGGATATCCCTTTTGAAGAAAAATTAAAAATGATTGTTAGAAGAAGATTAACACTGAAAGATGACAGATACAATCTATTTTTATTCGCTAAAATATATGAAAATGGAGAGATAAACTTAACATATGATGAGTATATGAAAAGAGATATTATATTTAGTGAATTTCTAAATACTAATAAGGAGCATATTAAAGAGGAGTACAGAAGTGAAATAGAAAAAATAAGAACAATGTTAAGCTCATCTTTGACCACTCTACTATTATATTTAATAACACAGACAGGAATTGATGTTGTAGATGAAGAGAGCTATAAAAAAATGGTTGAAAAATATGCTACAATCAATATCTCTAAAGAGATTGAAATGTTTTATAATCTGTTTTTAAAGTCTATGTTAAAATAGTTTATATAAAAAAATAACATAAGATATAAAATATAGTGGAATTAAAAAGGAAAAAATAGAAAAAATTAGAACTAATGTTTAGAGTGAAACTCTTTGAAATAAACTAGAACAGAATTTTTCAAAAAAGTCTTGAAAAATAACAAAATATCAATTATAATACATTGTTATCGAAAATAGAAAGTAGGAGGAATATGATGAAAAAATCAATATTAGTAGTTTCAGAAAGAAAAGAAACTTTAAAGCAAGTAAGAAAAGCTTTATCAGAAGTTTATGAAATAATAACATTTAATAATTTATTAGATGCTTTAGATATGTTAAGAGAGAGTGACTTCGATGTAGTTTTACTAGACGAGTATTTAACTTGGTTCAACTTTTCAGAGGCTAAGAGAAAGTTAAATGGAATAGGAAAGGACTTCGTAGTTATCGGATTATTGGACGAAGAGAATGAAACTTTAATCCAAGAGATGAAGGAAGCGGATATCTATAATTACCTATTAAAGCCAGTAGATGTTAAAGAGATGAACAGAATAATGATACCAGCTTTAAGAAACTTAGAGATTGTAAAAGAGAAAAGAAAATTAGAGGAAAAACTTTCTGACACTGAGGACGAAAATGAGATAATTGGTCAATCAGCTAGAATTAAAGAGGTAAAGAACCTAATTGAAAAAGTGGCTGAAAGTGATTTAACTGTTTTAATAACAGGAGAAAATGGAGTAGGAAAAGAGTTAATAGCTAAAGAGATATTCAAAAAGAGTGACAGAAGAAAAGAGAACTATATCACAATCTCTTGTGCTTCATTACCTGAGGATTTAATCGAAAGAGAACTTTTCGGTTATGAGAGAGGAGCTTTTTTAGGAGCTACAACAAGTAAAAAAGGAATTTTAGAAGAGGCTGATGGAGGAACTGTGTTCCTTGATGAGATTTCAGCAATGGATTTAAAAGCTCAATCTAAAGTTTTAAGAGTTATTGAGTATGGAGAGTTTAGAAGAGTTGGAGGAAACAAATCAAGAAGAGTTGACGTTAGATTTATAGTTTCAACTAATAAAGATTTAAAAGAGGAGACAGAAAAAGGAAAGTTCAGAAAAGATCTATACCATAGATTGACAGCATTCCCTATTGAAGTTCCACCTTTAAGAGATAGAAAAGATGATATTCCAATGTTAGCAAACTACTTCTTAAACAAAATAGTAAAAGATTTAAGAAGAGAGATTCCAGTTATCTCTGGAGATGCTATGAAATACCTTATGGAATACTCATATCCTGGAAATATCAGAGAGTTAAAAAATATGATAGAAAGAATGGTTATTCTATGTAACGATAGAAATATCGACGTTGAGGATCTGCCATTAGAGATAAAAATGAAATCTGATACAGTTGAAAATAAAACAGTTATCGGAGTAGGACCTTTAAAAAATATATTAGAGCAAGAGATCTATGCATTGGATGAAGTTGAGAAAGTTGTAATAGCTATGGCTTTACAAAAGACAAGATGGAACAAGCAAGAGACTTCTAAGCTTTTAGGAATTGGAAGAACAACGCTATATGAGAAAATTAGAAAATATGGTTTAGATACAAAGTAATTAAATCTTACAAAACTTTTCGGAGGGGTTAAATATGGCAATTAGGAAGTTTAGAAAAAACATGAAGCCAGTAATTTGGGTAGTAACAATATTCTTTTTAATAAGTTTAATAGCTGGTTATGCAATGTCATTTAAGAATACTTCAGCTAACTCACAACTGGCGTTTAAGTTAAATGGGAAGAAAGTTAGTCTGATGGAAGCTCATAGATCTATGGCTATCATGTCAGAGAATTATAAAAGATATTTAGGGGCTAATATAGACCCTGAGCTTATGAATACAATAGCTTTTAATGAGGTTATCAATAGAAATCTTCTATTGGAAATGGCTGATAAATTAAAGATTAAAGTTTCTAGTTCAGAAGTAGATGCTCAAATGGATCAGATAAAAGCGTCTTTTCCAGATAAAGAGCAGTTTAAAAGTGCACTTTTAAGCCAGGGATATACTACAAAAACTTTAGAGAAAGAGATAAAAGAAAGTTTGATACTTCAAAAAGTTTCTGAAGCTATAACTGGAAGTGTAAAAATTACTCCTGAAGAGATTGATGAGTATTACTCAGACTATAAGTATACAATGTTCCAAGGAAAACCATTAGATGAAGTAAAGGCTCAGATTGAGCAAGCTTTAAAGGCTCAAAAAGGTGCTGAAGTTTATGCTGAGGATATGTCTGAAGCTAGAGCTAAGATGAACCTTGTAGATTTAGATAAGAGTTTAGATCCTTATGTAGAGAAAGAGGAGTTTGAATTTGATGGAGTTAAAGTAAACAATGTGGAGTATGCTAAGAGAGTATTAAATACATTAGCTATGACAAAGGGTGATTTAGCTCAAGCTAAGGAGTTAGCAAAATCTTCAATTGAATCAGAGATAAAACTTTTAAAAGCAGCGGAAGCTAAAGGGATTAAAGTGGACACAGCATTACCACTAGACCTTCAAGTTGCTAATGCGGTAAAAGAACTTTACAATAAGTTAAAAGCTGATGTTACTTATACTCAAAATGATTTAAAAGAGTTTTTTGAAGAGAATCAACTAAACTATGACACATTGAAAAGTGCAGATGCAAATATAGCAATTTTAAAAGTGCAACCTACTGAAGCTGATGAAGAGGTAGCAAAAGCAAAAGCTGAAGATGTACTAAAAAAAGTAAATAATCAGAACTTTGCAGAGATGGCTAAAGAGTACTCTGATGGACCAAGTGGACCAAATGGAGGAGCTTTAGGAACTTTCAAAAAAGGGGATATGGTAAAACCTTTTGAGGATGCGGCATTTGCAGGTGTTGCAGGAGAGGTATACCCTGAGGTTGTAAAAACTCAGTTTGGATATCATATAATCTTTGTTGAAGCTAAGGATGAGAAAAATGGAACAGTTACAGCTAGCCATATTCTAATAACTCCTGAACCTTCAGAGGAGACATTAAACTCAAAAGATAGCCAAGTTTCTGAAATAG
Source organism: Cetobacterium sp. (assembly GCF_048470075.1). Classification (GTDB taxonomy): domain Bacteria; phylum Fusobacteriota; class Fusobacteriia; order Fusobacteriales; family Fusobacteriaceae; genus Cetobacterium_A. The sequence continues at coordinate 25,805 of NZ_DBGBQB010000053.1, forward strand.
TAAAAGATTTAAGTAATAAAACAATAACTTTTGAAGATTTAAAAAATGATAAAGATATTGTTTTCTCTGAAAAGATAGATGGAATAACTGAAGAGGGATACATACCTGGACTAGGATACAATGAGGAACTAGCTAAGGCTGTATATGACTCTAAGTTAGGAGAAGTAGGATTTGTAAAAGATCAAAAAGATTTTATAATCTATAGAAAAGACTCTCAAGTAGATGAGAAAAAAGCTACTTTTGAAGAGTTTGAAAATCAAGTGAAAACTGATTATGTAAACGCAAAAGCTCAAGAAGCATTGAAAGAGATTGAGTTAAGTACTCAAGATACAGAAAATTAAAAAGTTTAAAGAAGGATATTGAAAATCCTTCTTTTTATTTTAAAAAAAAATTGCATATTTACCAGAAATATAATATAATTTAGGATAGAGCGGTTTGCTCTTAAATATTTTTTACTTAAAAATCTAAGAGATTAGGAGAATATTAATGAAATATAAATCAGAAGATATTGATTTATTGTTACAACAATTACATATTGAGGAAGTTGTAGGAGAGTTTGTTGATTTAAAAAAAACAGGAGCCAACTATAAAGGCCTGTGTCCATTTCACCAAGACAATAACCCATCATTTGTAGTGAGCCCCAATAAAAACATCTGTAAATGTTTTGTATGTGGTGCTGGTGGAAACCCTATAAAATTCTATTCAGAATATAAAAAAATATCTTTTGTTGAAGCAGTGGAAGAGTTAGCAAAAAAATATAATATTCCAATAAAAAAAGTAGGAAATAATAAGGTTAATGAAAATAAAGAGTACTACGAGATTATGGAGGAAGCTCATAACTATTACAAAGATGAGATATTTAAAAATACAGCTAGAAATGCCTTAGAATATCTATCAAAAAGAAAGATAAACCCAAAGTTAATAAAAGAAAATGAGATAGGATATGCACCAAGTGGTTGGACTGGGCTTTATGACTATCTGATAACAAAGGGGTTTGAAAAGGAAAAGATATTTATTTTAGGATTGGCCAAAGAGAACGAAAAAGGAATCTATGACACATTTAGAAATAGAATAATTTTTCCTATATATTCAGTGGCAGGTAAAATTATAGCGTTTGGAGGTAGATCATTAGAGGATAGTAAGGAGATTCCTAAATATATTAACTCTCAAGAGACCCCTATTTTTACAAAGGGACGGAATCTTTATGGTTTTATTCAAAAAGGTAGTAATATCAAAAAGAAAAATTACTCCATTTTAATGGAAGGATATATGGACGTTCTGTCAGCCCATTCCTATGGCTTTGATGTGGCTTTAGCGCCCTTAGGAACTGCTTTAACAGAGGAGCAAGCACAGCTGTTGAAAAAATATACAAACAATGTTATTTTATCATTTGATATGGATGAGGCAGGACAGAAAGCGACAGAGAGGTCTATACTGATATTAAAATCAGAGGGATTTAACATTAGAGTTTTATCCTATAAAGATGCTAAAGATCCAGATGATTATCTAAAAAAATATGGAAAAGAGGCATTTTTAAAAGTTGTAAAAGAGTCTTTAGAGGCATTTGACTATCTATATCTGAG
>NZ_DBGBQB010000054.1:0-10674 GCF_048470075.1 Cetobacterium sp.
GATATAATGTTAAAAAAGAGGATTTATAAACTACTTGCTATTGCCTTTATCTTATGTAGTACTTCTGGTTTTTTAGAAGCCAGTTCAGAAAATAACACCGTCGTAGTCGCAATGGGAAATACTTCAGAACCTGAAGGTGGATTTGATCCAGCTTTTGGATGGGGTGCTGGGGAACATGTTCATGAACCTCTTATTCAAAGTACACTTACAACAACAACAAAAGATTTAAAAATTGACTATGACTTAGCCACAGATATAAAAGTATCTGATGATGGTCTACAATGGACTGTTACAATTAGAGATAATGTTTTCTTCACTGATGGAAAACCATTGACAGCGGAAGATGTGGCTTTTACATACAATAAAGTTAAAGAGTTAAGTACTGTAAATGATTTTACTATGTTGGATAAAGCCGAAGCTAAAGATAATAAAACTGTTGTTTTTTATATGAATAAACCTTATTCTATTTGGCCTTATAGCATGGCTAATGTTGGAATTGTTCCCAAACATGCCTACAATGAAAACTATGGTCAAAATCCCATAGGTTCTGGTAGATACGTTTTACACCAATGGGACAAAGGTCAACAAGTTATTTTAAAAGCTAATCCTAACTACTATGGTAAAGCTCCGAATATTGAAAATGTTGTAGTTTTATTTATGAGTGAAGATGCTGCTTTTGCTGCAGCTAAGGCAAATAAAGTTGATGTGGCATATACAACTCCCTCTCTCTCTCAAGAAAAAATTAAAAACTATAACATTCTAGCTGCACACTCAGTAGATAATAGAACATTTAACCTACCTACTATCCCTAAAAATGGGAATATTGGTAATGATGTTACCAGTGATTTAGCTATTAGACAAGCTATTAACATTGGTCTTGATAGAGACCGTTTAATAAAATATATTTTAAAAGGTCATGGAACTCCCGCCTATGGAGTGGCTGACAAGATGCCATGGTTTAACAATAATACTGTGGTTACGTACAACCCTGAAAAAGCTAAAGAGATTTTAGATAAGGCTGGTTGGAAAGTTGGAAAAAATGGGATTAGAGAGAAAAATGGTATTCCTGCCAAATTTAATCTTTTATATCCTGCAAATGATTCTGTTAGACAGGCGTTAGCAGCAGAAACAGCAAACCAACTTAAAGATTTAGGAATTGCTGTAACTTTTGAAGGTGTGGGTTGGGATACTGCTTACACTAGAGCACAATCTGAACCTTTAATCTGGGGTTGGGGTGCACACACTCCTATGGAGATGTATAATATATATCACACAGCTCCCAATAGTAAATTAGCAACTTACTCTCCATACTCTAATAAAGAGGTGGATAAATTAATGGACCAAGCTCTTTCCACTAATGATCTACCTAAATCTTTTGAACTTTGGAAAAAATCACAGGAGGAAGTTTTTAAAGATATCCCTTGGATTTGGTTAGTTAATATTGATCATTTATACTGGGTTAAAAATGGGCTTAATGTTGCTGCTCAAAAGATTCACCCTCATGGTCATGGTTGGTCTATCGTTAACAATGTCGATCAGTGGTCTTGGAGTAAGGAGCAATGAAAAGCACCAACTCTATTATAAAACAAATAATTAGAGCTGTTTTTTTAATCTTCTGTGTCAGTGTTATATCTTTTATTTTAGTTTCTTTATCCCCACTTGATCCAATAGAGATGAATCTGGGGCAAACTATTAAGGGCTCTATGTCCCCTGAACAACTACAAAAAATTCAGGAATATTGGGGAGTAAATACTCCCCTAACTGAACGTTATATAGCTTGGTTTAAAGATTTTTTAAGGGGGGATATGAATATCTCCCTCCTATATAGAAGACCTGTTATACAAATTCTTCAAGAGAGATTATATAGTTCTCTATGGCTCATGGGAATAGCTTGGCTTCTATCTGGTTTTTTAGGATTCTTCTTAGGTGTTTTAGCTGGATTTAAAAGAAATAAAATTGTTGATCATATTATTCACAAGTATGCCTTAATATCTGCCAGTGTTCCATCTTTTTGGTTCGCTCTTTTATTGCTTATAATTTTTTCTGTTTGGCTAGATATTTTTCCTATTGGAATGAGTGTTCCTATTGGAATGGATTTTTCCAATGTAACATTTAAAGATAGACTTTATCACGCTATTTTACCAATCATTACTCTTATTTTTGTCAATTCATCTGCTATAATTTTACATACGAGAGAAAAAATGATTGAAGTTTTAGATAGTGATTATGTTCTATTTGCTAAAGCTCGTGGTGAAAATACTTTTAGTATTGTATTTAGACATAGTATTAGAAATATTCTTTTACCCGCTATAACTTTACAATTTGTATCTATAAGTGAAATCTTTGGTGGTTCTGTTTTAATTGAAACTGTTTTCTCCTATCCTGGACTTGGTCAAGCTACTGTAAAGGCTGGACTTGGTGGAGATGTTCCTCTTTTATTAGCCATAACGGTTGTCACTGCAACCATTGTCTTTTTAGGTAATTTAATAGCGAATCTATTGTATGAAATAATTGATCCTAGAATAGGTATAAAAAAGAAAAAGGAGTGATTAGATGCTAATCAGAGTAAATAATAAGCAAAAAGATATCTTTACGCTTAGCTTTACATTTATTTTTTTAATTGGAATCACTCTTTTAGGTTGGTATTTTTCAGAGAACTCCTTAAAAGTTGATTTCACTCAGACAAATATCTCACCTAATACAAAACATATTTTTGGTACAGATTGGATGGGACGAGATATGTTCAGTAGAACTCTTTCTGGACTTTCAATGAGTATTAGAATAGGGCTTATCACCGCTGGTATCAGCTCTGTTATTGCCCTTTCATTAGGTACTCTTGCCGCATTTGGTGGAAAGACTGCAGATGGAATTGTAACCTGGTTAATAGATTTAATAATGGGAATTCCACATATTCTTCTTTTAATTTTAATATCTTTTGCCTGTGGAAAAGGATTTTTAGGTGTGATTACAGGAGTTACTCTGACTCATTGGCCCAGTCTTGCTAGAGTTATTAGAAGTGAAGTTCTATCTCTTAAAAATAGTGATTATATCTCAGTCTCTCAAAAACTTGGAGTTAGTAAATTTCATATTGTTAAAAATCATATGATTCCCCATCTACTTCCACAGTTTTTATTGGGTCTTATTCTTTTATTTCCCCATGCTATACTTCATGAGGCCAGTATCACTTTTCTAGGATTTGGGCTCTCCCCTGAACAACCTGCAATCGGTATAATTTTATCAGAAAGTATGCGTTATCTTTCAACTGGTAAGTGGTGGTTAGGTCTTTTTCCCGGATTTTTTTTAGTTTTAATAGTTGTTTTATTTGACTATGCTGGACATAATTTAAGTAAAATTTTTAATGTTAATCAAATTCATAAGTAGGAGGATGTATGGATAAAACTGACAATAGAGAGATACTTAAAGTTAAAGATTTATCTATCTCTTTCACTCAATATAATGGTTTAAAAAAAGAAACGACTCAGACTATACATAATTTAAGTGTATCTGTGCATGAGGGAGAGATTGTTGCCATTGTTGGTGCCAGTGGTTCTGGAAAGAGTTTACTAGCCCATAGTATTTTAGGTATATTACCATATAATGCCACTTTAAGTGGTGAAATATATTTCTATGACAACCTTTTAACAGAGGAAAAAAAAAGAGAGGAAAGGGGAAAAAATATTGCTTTAATTCCTCAGAGTGTATCCTACTTAAATCCTTTAATTAAAATTGGTTCACAGATTAGAAAAGGTGATAATAGCTCAAAAGCTAAAGAGAGATGTTTAGAAATTTTGAGAAAATATAAATTGGATGAAAAAGTCGCAAATATGTATCCTTTTCAATTATCAGGAGGTATGATTCGTAGAGTTCTTATATCTACAGCTGTGTATAGCTCCCCTAAACTTATTTTGGCAGATGAACCAACTCCTGGGCTAGATTCTAAAACTTTAAATCACATTGCGAAGCATTTTCAAGATTTAGCAAACGAAGGTATTGGTATTCTTATTATTACCCATGATTTGGATATAGCATTAAAAATAGCCAATAGAATCGTTGTTTTCTATGATGGAAAAACTATTGAAGATATCTCCACCAATGATTTTTCTTCATTAGATAATTTAAACCACCCCTATACAAAAGCTCTATTTCACGCTATGCCACAAAATGGTTTTCATTCATTTTCTCTAAATTGTTTCTCACAAGGCTCTGAAAATAAAGGGTGCTCCTTTTATAATAACTGTTCACATGCAAATCCTAAATGTTTGGGAAATATTCCCTGGAAAAAAACAAACTCTGGATTTGTAAGATGTATTTTAGAAAAGGAGGATAAAAATGTACTTAAAAGCAAATAATATATCATATAGTCATATTCCCAATGGTAAAAATATTTTTGAAAACTTAAATTTTCATATTAAAAGTGGTGAAAAAATTGCTATTACTGCACCTAGTGGATTTGGAAAAACCACTCTTTGTAAAATACTTTCTGGATATGAAAGTCCCAGTAGTGGCGTAGTTCTTTTAGATGATACACCTCTTCATAAATTTAAAGGCTATTGTCCTGTTCAAATGATATGGCAACACCCTGAACAAGTACTTAATCCCAGACTTAGAATGAAACAAATTTTAAAAGAATCTGGTGAGATAGATGAAACACTTTTATCAGACTTGGGAATTCAGGAAAAATGGCTCAACCGTTTCCCTAGAGAACTTTCTGGTGGAGAGCTTCAAAGATTTTGTATAGCACGTGTTCTAAATAAAAAAACTAAATTTTTATTAGCTGATGAGATTACAACAATGTTTGATTTAATCACTCAAAGTCAGATATGGCAGGTTATTTTAAGGTTCTGCGAAAAAGAGAATATAGGTATTGTTATAATCAGTCACTCTCAAGCTCTTATTAATAAAATTTGTACTAAAGAGCTACCTTTAAAAAACCTTATTGAGGAAACAAATGAAAAGCCATGAAGACTCATGGCTTTTATTGTTTCTATTGCTTTCTTAAATCCAATTTAGAGGAGCCTAATAATTTCTGTCTTGAATAGTTTGTTGCTCCATAGATTATCTTTTGAATGTTTTGTGTTAAATTTCCTAAAGCTCTTACAACAATACCTGGAATCTCCAACTTAGATACTCCATACTTCACATCTATATCATACTCTTGTAGATACTCTCTCATATTTTCCACAAACTCTAAATCTATTCTTGAATCTATTATAATTGCTGTTCCATAGTTCAGATAGTTTTCAAAGTGTCCCATTGAAAATAAATCATTTTTCTCTGGAGATAACATCAATTTATCCAATAGAATTAATCTATTATCTAAATAGATTCTATTCTTCATTTTAGCCAACTTATATTGAAATGGCTTTCCATCTGAGGACCATCCTGCTGTTATTCCCTCCGCCAATATCAGAGTTGATGTGGAATCTAGATATATATCTGTCTCCTGATCAAATCTAGCATCTTTAAACAGTATTGTATTATCCATAATATATTCTAATACACTATTTTCCTCTAATTGTATCTTTGTAAATTGCTTAGCTGGAATATTGTTTAGACATTTATAGATTATTGTTGGCGTTTGGGTAGTTATGATGCTTCTTGTATCCTTTTTTAGATGTATATCATTGTAACAGTGTTCGCCCTCTAAGTATCCTCCACCCATATGCATTAAAAAATAGCATGGAATTTTTTCATCATCCAAGTGTATAGTGGGAGAAACTTTAAAAACACCCTCATGATATATTTTTTTTATAATTGTTTCATTTCTTGGAATATGATTTTCCAATATGATTTCAATTTTTCCATCACATCTTTCCATAGCTATCTTAACCCTTCTAATAAACAGTTCTTTTTAATCCACTTTACTACCTCTTCTACTCCTTCATCTGTTTTTAAATTTGTAAAAATAAATGTCCCTTTATCTCTAAAATGAAGTGTATCCTGCTCCATAACTTTTAAATTTGCTCCTACATATGGCGCTAAATCTATTTTATTTATTATAAAAAGATCACTTTTTATCATACCTTGACCAGCTTTTCTTGGAATTTTTTCTCCCTGTGCAACGTCTATTATATATATTGAAAAGTCCACTAAATCTGGACTAAATGTAGCAGCTAGATTATCTCCTCCACTTTCTAGGAAAATAATATCCAAATTAGGAAAATCTTTTTTCATTTTATCAAGAGCGGCAAAGTTCATTGAAGCGTCCTCTCTTATTGCTGTATGAGGACAACCTCCAGTTTCAACTCCAATTATTCTACTTCTATCTAAAACAGAGTTTTCAGCCATAAATTTGGCATCCTCTTTTGTATATATATCATTTGTTATTACACCCATTTCATATTCATCATTTAATCTTCTAGTTACTCTTTCAACCAATAAAGTTTTTCCTGCTCCTACGGGTCCTCCAACACCAATTACAACTGGTTTCATCTTTAATCACTCTCCTAGTTTTATTATGACATAAATAATCTAAATGTTAATATTTCGTGATTCATTTGAGATATCTCAAGTCCGGGAATATTATATCCTAAATCATCAATTGATAGCTCCTCTATCTCCTCTCTCACACCTTCTAAAGTTGAAAGAGCATTCTGTAAAACTTTTTGTCCATCTTTTTGTCCCAACGGTATTGCTCTAACAGCACTTTGAACTAAAGTAGATGCCACACTATATCCATAGGATACAATTGCCATATCTTTTTTTACATTTAAATAATGCATCAAAATTGCAAAAACAATTGCAGGATTTCCATAACTTATATTTTTATCTATTCTCTCTTTATACTCTCTTAATAGATCTATATCAAAAAGTTCTAATACAACATCTAATTTTCTATATGCTACTAATTTAGCACCTTCTCTACTTTCCATAGCAACATTTTGAACTGTTAAAAGTTGATCTATATTCCAAACTTCATTTTTTTCATTTTTTTCTAGTAATTCATATACCAGCTTAACTGCTAATCCTTCATTATATAAATATTGATTTTTGAAAAAAATGGTCAACCATCTATTAAATGTGTGAGCATCACATATAACATCTTCTCTTAAATATGTTTCCATTCCATAGGAATGGTTAAATGATCCAATTGGAAAAGCGGAATCACAAACTTGTAATATATTTAATATTTGCCAAGTTATAATTGTCTTTTCTTTATCGCTATTATTAGTCATGACTATGTCCATGATGCCCATGACTATGCTCAATATGTCTCAAGGCTTTTTTAAATTTTAAATGCTCTATATCAAAAGGCCATTTTTTTTCTTTTAAAGTATTATCTAAATATTTATCATAATGAAGATATATCTTTTCATTTTCTACCTTTATAGGTGTATGCATATTTCCTAAAAAATGAGCGATTTCTCCCATCTGATCCATATCTTGGGGAGATATTACCAAAACTTTCTCTAAATCTGTTTCAATAAATACTATTTTTTTACCATCATTATATAGTATTGATCCATTTTCTAATTTATCTCCACTCTCTTTTAAACTAATTCCATATTCATTTCCATTTACAGATTCAACTCTCAAAATTTTCTTTTCTAAGTCATCACTTTTTATTACAATCTTTTCTATTTCGTAGTTGCCCTTACCGTTGATATCCTTTATGTTTCCCAAGACTCTTTCAAATAGCATATTCCCTCCTAAGCGAACTTTATTTATGATAATTTCAGACGAGAGAATAATCTCTCGTCTGATTTTTATTTAAAACAGATAATATCTTTGTGCCAATGCGAACTCTTCAAATGGATCACAAGTTATTAATTCACCATTAATTGTTACTTCATATGTTTGTGGGTCAATTTTTATATCTGGTAATTCACTATTAAATTTCATATCCTCTTTTGTAAGATTTCTTAAATTTTCAACTGGTAAAACTATTTTTTCCAATCCTAACTTCTCTTTTACATTATGATCATAAGCGTACTTAGATACAAAAGTTATATGAGAATGGTATAGAGCTTTTCCTTTAGCTCCATATAGTTCACGAACTAATCTTGGCTCTGTTGTTGGTAAACTTGAACTTGCATCTCCCATTACTCCATAAGCTATTGTTCCACATTTTAATATCATCATAGGTTTTGTTCCAAACATTTTCGGTTCCCATAGAACTAAATCTGCATATTTTCCAACTTCTATTGAACCTATATGTTTACTTGCTCCAGAAACTATAGCTGGATTTATAGTGTATTTAGACACAAATCTTTTTATTCTATTATTATCACAGTATTCACTGTCCCCTTCTAATGGACCACGCTGTTTTTTCATTTTATCTGCCAATTGCCATGTCTTCATATTTACTTCTCCAATTCTTCCCATGGCCATTGTATCTGAACTCATCATACTAATAACACCCATATCCTGTAATACGTCTTCAGCTGCTATAGTTTGTTTTCTTATTCTTGAATCCGCAAAAGCCACGTCTTCTGGTATCTTTGGATCTAGATGGTGACAAACCATTAACATATCAAGTTCCTCAGGAACACTATTTTTTCCATATGGATTTGTTGGACTTGTAGATGAAGGTAAAACATTTAGATGACTTGCCATTACCATTATATCTGGAGCATGACCTCCTCCTGCACCCTCAGTATGATATGTGTGAATTGTTCTTCCAGCTATTGCTTTTAATGTATGCTCAACGAATCCACCCTCATTTAACGAGTCTGTATGTATTGCAACCTGAACATCATACTTATCTGCAGCTCTTAAAGTATAATCTATACCTGCCTGTGTTGCTCCCCAGTCCTCATGTATTTTTAATCCTACAGCTCCTGCCTCTATTTGCTCAGCTATAACTCTCTCATTATCACCAGCTCCTTTACCTAAAATTCCTATATTTATAGGTAGATTATCATGAGCTTGTAGCATTCTTTCTATATGCCATGCACCTGGAGTAGCTGTTGCAGAACGAGTTCCATCTGCTGGTCCTGTTCCACCTGCGAATATTGTTGTTATTCCATTATCAAGTGCAGCGTGAACTATATCTGGTGTTATTAGGTGAACGTGTGTGTCTATTCCACCTGCTGTAACAATAAGTCCCTCTCCTGCAATAGACTCTGTACTCGCTCCAACAACAAAATCTATATTATCCATTAAGTCTGGATTTCCACCTTTACCGATAGCAATTATCTTACCATCTCTAATTCCAATATCAGCTTTATATATTCCAGTGTAGTCGATAATTACAACACTATTTATTATTGTATCTACAACTAAAGGATTCCCTTCTCTAGTTTCTATAGGATTTAATCCCATTCCATCTCTTAGAGTTTTTCCTCCTCCAAATTTTGATTCCTCTCCATATACTGTTAAATCTTTTTCAATCTTTGCAAATAAATTGGTATCTCCAAGTCTTATACTATCTCCTGTTGTAGGACCAAACATGTCTGAATATTTTTTTCTATCCATCTCAAAACTCATAACTTGAACCTCCTAGTCTAAATAACCATCAATTTTATTATTAAATCCAAAAACTCTTCTTCTTCCACTAAAATCGATTAACTTTACAACTTTCTTATCTCCTGGCTCAAATCTTACAGCTGTCCCAGAAGGTATATCCAATCTTTTTCCTCTAGCCATGTCTCTGTCAAAATCTAGAGCGCAATTTGCCTCATAAAAGTGAAAATGTGATCCCACTTGCACAGCTCTATCACCATTATTAACCACTTCTACCTCTATCGCTTCATGACCTTTATTGCAAACTATTTTATCTTTCCCTAATATATATTCACCTGGAATCATAAATGTCTCCTCCTTATTTTAATTTAAAACTATTGTATTGGGTTATGTACAGTTACAAGTTTAGTTCCATCTCTAAATGTTGCTTCAACTTGAATTAAAGGAATCATCTCTGCTATTCCTTCCATTACATCCTCTTTTTTTAGTAGGGTTTGACCATAAGACATTAACTCTTCTACACTTTTACCATCTCTTGCACCTTCTATTATTTCATCACATATGTATGCTATAGTTTCAGGGTAATTTAATTTAACTCCTCTATTCTTTCTTTTTCTTGCAACTTCGGCTGCAACGCTTATCATTAATTTTTCTTTTTCTCTTGTTGTCAAATACATATATTTACCACCTCATTTAATAAATTAGAACTCTACCACATGTCAATCAACATTAGAAATCCTGGAATCCAAGCTGTTACTATACCCTCAAAGATTGCTAACATAGGTGTAAATTTACCTAAATTTTTCTTAGGAACTGTTTCTATCCAACCTGTTAACCATAGGACTCCCCAAAGCCACCAAATGATGCTCATTCTCCAATCTGACTTTAAAGATAAGTATCCAGCAGGTAGTGTGTTTATTGTAACGAACAGGCTGAACCATCCATAGGGAATAGGATTCAAATTAAAAATTCCATTTATAGCTACATATAAATATGTAAACGTAAATAGCAATCCAGTTGCACCACTGTAATAATCACCTCTTGTTATGGAAACAATATTTAATATAAGAGTTAATCCACCGGTAAATATATTCATTACAGATTGTGCTTTTCCATCTACATTATAAAGTCTGCACATACCATTACTAATTAAAACTATTCCTACAAACAACAGAGCTACACCTAGCATATTTTCACCTCCTTTTAAATTTTTATTTTGTATTCTATTCATGTCGCTAAGTTATACAAAACTATAATATAATTTCTTTT
>NZ_DBGBQB010000055.1:0-4695 GCF_048470075.1 Cetobacterium sp.
TCTCCACTTTGAAACCCATTGTTCTCATTTAATTCCATTGGAGAAACTTGAAAATAAACTATATAAATATCATTGTCTTCATAGATTATTTCATTTCTTCCTCTTTTATTAAGTTCACTTCCTACAACTTTCTTATAAGAAATTAATTGCTCATATTCTTCTATAATATCGGAATGTTCAAATTCATAGTGCATTATTTCTCCTTTAATCCATAAGTTTTACCCTTATAATCTATTTTTGTACCTACACTCTGCCTTAATCTTCCTGTATCAACCATTGGTTGACCTTTTCTATGTTTTGGTGGCATTACTCCATTACCCATTTCTTTTTTAGTTAAACTTGATAATGCTAAAGCTATTATCTCATTTGATTCATCTATAGTCATTTTCCCCTCTCCAATCTTTTTAAGATTAGATTTAACAATTCTACCTATAATTTCTTTGTTCCTTTCAAAAGTTATGGTTAGCCATTTTCTCTCTGGCATTGTTATGATAGTTCCAGCCTTAAGAGTTACTCCTAAAACTGGAACATATCTATTTTTCTTAACTTTTATTTGACCTCCAAATTCATGGATAGCTGCAATTTTAACCATTTCAGAATCATCACTACCAAATACACCAGTTTGAAAATAAACTTTTTTTCTTTCATTCATTTTCTTTAAATTTTTTAGAGTATTTGTAGGTTTATAAATCATAGAAATATCACTCCGCTAGAACCTTCTTCTTTACTTGAATCAGATTCTTTTTTATTAGAAATTAGCATATATTGTTGCCCGTATGGACTAGCTTCTAAGCCTTTCCCTAAAACTCCAGTAGCTCTTTCTTTACTTGTAAAGTTTTGTAAAGAGTCTCTTTTAGTTTTTGAATAATTTAGATATAGGTAATGGCACGTTAAGTACACAATACCCATATCCTTTAATTCACAATCTAAATCTCCATTTTTTATATCTTTATTGACTAAAATCTCGGAAAAATCAAGTTGAGTTTCTATTTCAATATCTGGTATTTTTTTAGCTTCTTTATAAGTAGCTCTTATTTTTTCCAAATATTTTTTTTGGTCTTCCATTAAAGCATTCCTTCTTGCTGCTCTATTTTCTCAACTTTTCTCTTTGGTTTTTTCTCCTCTTCTAGCCATTCTACAATCAATATTTCATTTTCGATTTTCGATTTTAGATAGTTATTATTTTCAAAAAAATCTTTTAACTGATCTACTTTTTCTTTAGATAAATTTTCAGTTTCAGTTGTTCCAGGAATAAAACAATATTCTGCTATCCATAAATTATTAGTTGTTTTATTAATTAATTTTAATTTCATATTACATCACACTCGATATCTTTGTTATAGATTTAGGTTGTAATACAATTATTTCAGAGATATGTTGTTCTAAAAAGTATACGTCGTCTCTTCCCTCCTGATATTCATCTGTCATTTGAATTGGCATTGGTTCAACATAACCAAAGTTAGCTGGGTTTATTTCTACAATTGCAGCTCCTCCAAATGTTGGAATAGGAACTATTTTTTTAAACCATTTTCTTTCTTCTAATAAAGTCATTATTGTTTTAGGATTTGTAGCTGAATATGGTTTTTGTAATAGTTCATATAACTTATCATCTAACCATAATTCGTCAGATTCAAATTTCATCTCTGCAACATGAGCAGCTCTACCTTTTCTAATTTCCTCTAATATTTCCTCTCCTGTTTTTCCAGCCCAAGCTGATGATACATAGTCATTGATTCCTTCTAACTCAAAAAAATCTTTTCCTCCAGCTTCTTTAACTCCGTTTCTTAAAACTCTATTTTCTCCTTCAGCCATTATTCTCATAGCTGCTAGAGATTTATTTTCAAATTTTGTAACTCCTTTAGAGAATAAATCTCTATCTTCTTTACTTACTCTTATACCAAAAGAGTTCCAAAATATATTAGCTGAATAAACTTTAGATGAAGTAGCAGCAGTTGGAACTGTATTTGGTCTTTGATTTGTAATTTGAGACGTTCCATCAAAATATTCCCTTGTATATTCTACTTTTCTTTTTGTAATATCTAATCCATCTACATCTGTTATCTTAGGAATTAAAGTTGATAACACTAATTTTACTTTTCTATCCATTACTACCTTTGTTAGAGAAGCTGATAAAATATCTCTAACTGGATTTGTAGCTGCCATATTTGCTCTTGGTACTTCTTTCATTTGTATTTCCTCCTAATTATTTTAAATTTACTATTGCATATTGTCCATTTGAAGCTTTAGTTTCATAGACTGCGTCTATTTGTAAAGATTGTGATCCTTCATCTGATTTTCTAAAAATACCAGCAGTATTACCACCAACAAAAACAGGATCACCAGCCTCTACATTTTCAGAAACTTTTACCCAAACTTTACCTTTTGTTATAATTTCAACAGTTGTTTGATTGTCATATTGTTCCTTATCGTAAACATTTTTTTGATAAGCCTTAGCTATTCCTACAAATTTTTCTGCTGAACCTTTAAAAAGTTTACATTGTTTTTCTTTATCTGTTCCTCTCATTAGTGCAGCTCCAAAAGGTATTCCTCCTGGTTCTTCTGCCCACATATATTTATATTCTGTATGCTGACTCCCTACATAAGCTAAAACTCCAGCTTTATTTACTACATCTGCCATAATTAATTACCTCCTCTTAATTTATCCCAAGCATCACAAAGTGAATTAGATTTTTGTATATCTTTTTCATTTGTTTTTATTTGTACTGGATCTTTTGAATTATTTTTCATTAAGGCTAAATAAACTCCCTCAATAAAATTATTATCTTTTCCCTCAATATCAATTGCTGAATTTTTCTTGATAACAGCTTTTTTAATATCAAGTTCATTCATTTTTTCAATTCCTTCAATCTCAATTCCATTTGTTTTTATTGTTTCTATTAATTCGATTTTAGAATTAACTCTTTTTTCAATCTCATCTTCTAATCCATTTAATTTTTCAACAGCCTTTTTTGCATTTTCTTTTTCAACTGCCAATTCACCTTCTAACTTTGATTTTTCTACTTTTAAAGCTTCATTTTCAGAGTTTAATCTTGTAGCTTCTGCAAAAAGCTCTTGCTCATTATAATCTTTCCCGTTAATTTTCCATACTGCCATACTATCACTCCCTTTATTATTAAATTTTTTAAATTGTTCTTTTAATCCACTTGAATATGCTAAATCATGTTCTTTAGAGTTAAATTTAGTTATTTTAGCCTCTTCTCCAGCTCTTGGGTCATTTACAATACCTACATGGTTGTATCTTATATTACGTTGTACATGTGTGTAAGATTCACCACTATCTACAAATCCAACTTGTTCTTCCACATCACAGATATATCCTATCGATATCTTATCTTTACCACCTTGTATAGCTAATATTAATTCTCCATCGTAGATTTTAGCTTTTATATTTAACTTTTTATCCTCTATTCCTAGATTCTCGATAACAGAACCTCTAACATGCTCTGTAGCATTTTTATTATTTACAAAATCCCATGGATGTCCATTTGTAACTGGTACTCCAACTATTAAATTTTGACTTTTTTCAAGTTCCTCTAAAGGTATTACTTCTCTTGTTATTTTACCAGTCCAAAAATCTATATATTCCATAGGTTTGTCAGCTATTGAAGCTACTCCCTCAATAGTCAAAAAGCCATTTTCATCTAACTGATTAAACTTTCTTACATTAAATTCTAAATTTCTTAAACCTTCTATTTTAACCACCTCCTAAATTGCATATAGTTCTATTATTTCACTTTCAACTATTGAAGCTACACATCTACATTGAAAATCACTTCCTGGTATTTGTCCATCTGGTGGATTATCCCATTCATAAATTTTACCGTTCCTTTCTTTGTGAGAATCACGAACTCTATTATCTCCAACTGTAACCCATTCAAATTTTTTAAGTCCTAATCCTAAAAATTGAGCTTTTGTAGCTTGGCCAAATATTTTACCTATCTGATCTCTAGCTATTAAATTTGCTCTATTTTCTTCAATACCAGTAGCTTTTTTTATAGCTTCTTTTAATGTTTTTGTACTCCAACCTTCCTCAACTGATTCTTTAATAAGTTTCTGAAGCTGTTTATCATAAGTTCTCAAATATTTTCCTGGTTCAGCTTTTATAAGCTTTACATTTTCTTTTATTTGTTGTTTTATAATTTTTTCATCATAAAAGAATTGCTCTTTTATATTTATTGCTTTTATTTTCTTTATTTGTCCATTTACTTGATTTATTGCATATTCAACAGCTTGTGTTGTATAGTTTATTGCTATTCCTAAACATAGCTCATTGGTTAAATACTCATTCATGTACTCTGTAAACTCTTCCTCATAATTACTTGGTATATCCTCATTTTTCTTTTGGATTATAAGTTCAAGTAATTTCTTTTCCATGACTTTAACTATTTTTTTTAATTCTACTGAATATTTATATTCAATATCCTCTGGAAACATTAATCCTTTATGTTCTTTAATCTTCATCTAAGCTCAAATCCTCTAATATAGAATCTTTTAGTTTTTCAGCTAATTTTTTTAAAATATTAGTCATAGAATCATCTTTTAATTCTTGGTTTAAAGCAATTAATGTTTCAACATTTATTTTTAAAGACTCTGATTTTATTTTTTCTTTTTCAGCTTTCAACTTTTCTTTTTCAGCTTCTTTTTTTTCATCTTTAACTTTTATAGAATTAAAAA
>NZ_DBGBQB010000056.1:0-1648 GCF_048470075.1 Cetobacterium sp.
GTATATGGCAAAGGAGATAATGTTAGAGATTGGCTGTATGTAACGGATCACTGTAAAGGAATAGATATGGTGATATCTAATGCTAAACCACATGAAATCTATAATATTGGTGGATTTAATGAGGAGCAAAATATCAATATAGTCAAACTAACAATAGATACAATAGCTAGAATTATGAAAGAGGAACCAGAGTACCAAAGAGTTTTAACTACAGATTTAAATAGTATAAACTATGATTTAATAACTTATGTACAAGATAGATTAGGGCATGATGCGAGATATGCTATTGATCCAACTAAGATAGTAACAGAACTAGGTTGGTATCCTGAAACACCATTTACAGTGGGAATAGAAAAAACAATTAGATGGTATTTAGATAATCAAGAGTGGGTAGAGGAAGTATCTAAAAAAACAGTTCATAGCTAAAGGGGGGGAGTAATGAAGAGTGTAACTTTTGTATTGCCAGGAAACAGTTCTAAACCAATAGGTGGGTATAAAGTTGTATTTGAATATGCCAATAGACTTCATTTAGATGGGTATAGGGTAAACTTGGTCTTTCCAGCATCTCTTTTATGGAAAGATCAAGGCATGAAAGGAAAATTAAAAGGTATCATAAAATATCTTTATTATTTATTAGGTAAAAAATATGAACCGTATGATTGGTTTCCTTTGAATAAAAAAATTAATATTAGATGGATTCCATCCCTTGAAGAAAAATATATTCCCAATGCAGATTTTGTATTTGCTACGGCTTGTGAAACAGCAGAATATGTAAAAAGTTATTCTCTGATGAAAGGAAAGAAGTTTTATTTGATTCAACACTTTGAGGATTGGTATTTTTCTAAAGAAGAAGTATTAGAAACTTGGCAGTATGATATGAAAAAAATAGTTATAGCAGAATGGTTAAGAGAAATTTCTAATTCAATAGGAGAAAAGTGTGAACTAGTATACAATGGTTTGGATTTTGAAAAATTTAATTTAGATATTAGTATAGAAAAAAAGATAACAAATCAAATAATAATGCTATACCACGAATCTGAATGGAAAGGATCTGAAATAGGCTTAAAAGCTTTAGAGAAAGTAAAAAATGAAATTTCAGATTTAAAAGTAAAACTTTTTGGAACTCCTAAAAAACCTGAAAATTTACCTGAGTATATAGAGTATTATCAAACTCCAGATCAAAAATTATTAAGAAAACTTTATAATGAGTCTTCAATTTATTTAGGAACAAGCTATGGTGAAGGGTGGGGATTGACAGTTTCTGAAGCAATGCAATGCGGTTGTGCAGTAGCTTGTACAAATGTCAATGGATATAATGAGATGGTAAAAGATAATGAAACAGGGTTATTATCACCTAGTGGTAATTTTGAAAAATTAAGTGAAAATATAATAAAATTAATAAAAAATAAAGAGTTAAGAGTAACATTGGCAGAAAACGGAAATAAATTTATCCAGAAGTTTACTTGGGAAAAAGCATATTCTAAATTTAAAAATACTTTGGAGGACTATTAAATGAAAAGCTTGAAGAATTATTTGTATCAATTTAGCTATCAACTCTTAAATTTAATAGTTCCTTTAGTGACTCTTCCCTATATCACAAAAAGATTAGGTGCTGAAAATTATGGTATATATGTATATACTTTTACAA
>NZ_DBGBQB010000057.1:0-3435 GCF_048470075.1 Cetobacterium sp.
ATATAACACTTTTTCTTTATTATAATTTTTAGACATAAACTCCCATAAAAAAGTTTTATTTTTTTTATTTTTTTTTATTTTTTACACAGCTTCATCTATATCTTTTGGAATTCCAAATAGATATGTTATTATAAATCCAGCTATGTAGGAGATTCCAAGACCTATTACATAGTAGATAATCTTCCCAGGTACAACCAGTGGAATAGCTGTTATCCCAGCTGGTCCAAAAGCTATTGTCTGAACCTTAGTTGCCGCTAAAAATGCTCCTCCAATCCCTCCTGCTATTGAGGCTGTTATAAATGGTTTTCCAAGTGGAAGTGTTACCCCATAAAGCATTGGTTCCCCAATTCCTAATATTGCAACTGGCATAGCTGATCTTATTATATCTCTCAACTTTTTATTATTTTTGGCCTTTATATAGATGGCTGCTGCTCCACCTATCTGACCTCCACCTGCCATACAAAGTATTGGGAACAACGATATACTTCCAAACTGTGTCAATTGAACCATATAAAAGGGTATAAGCCCATGATGTAATCCCACCATTAACAGAGGTAAAAATGATGCTGCTAAAATAAATCCTCCAACTATTGCAATTGGCCCTTCACTCATTATGAAGAATGAGAAAACTTTTATAATTCCATCTGAAACCACTCCTGCAAATGGCATTATTGCAAATATTGTCACTGTTCCCACTATTAAAAGGGATATCATTGGTGTTAGAATTGTGTCTAAAAAATCTGGAATAACTTTTCTAAGTTGCTTCTCAACCCAAGCCAAAATTGCAACTCCTATTATTACACCTATTATCCCTCCCTTTCCAGGTATTAAAATACTGTTCAATGGAACATCTGCGTTATATAATCCCAATGCTTTAGAAAATATATTTATATTGCCACTTATTGTCACAGCTCCAATAACTCCACCTAAAGCTGGTGTTGCACCAAACTCATTGGCTGAATTTACTCCCACAAATATTGCAAAATATGCAAACAACCCGCTACCTAATGTTTGAAAAAAAGTTATCCACATAGGCATATCCTTTATTCCCTCTGCTGTATATACATTTTGAAAATATCCAGCTATACCATTTAAAAGCCCTGCTCCTATTATTGCTGGAATCAATGGAATAAATATATTGGCCAATCTTCTTAATATTGATGAAAACTTACTCTGCTTTGATTTTACACTCTCTTTTGTTTTTTTCCACTCCTCACTGTTAGTTGTAATCTCTCCACATATTTTTTTCATTTCATCCGCTATTTTTTTACTTTTTCCAGGTCCTACAACCACTTGAATTGTATCATCCTTTATCACTTTTATTACCCCAGGAATCAAATCTAAATTTTTAAAATCCACTTTTTCATTGTCTTTAACAGAAACCCTTACCCTTGTCATACAGTTATTAATAACTGCTATGTTGTCTCTTGAACCCAATTTTTCAACTATCTCTTTTGCAATTGATTGATTATCCATACTACTCTCCCCTTACTATTATTTTACTGCTTCTCTTATAAACCCTTTAGACTGATTTAATCTCTCTAATGCCTGCTCTTTATCACAATTTAATAGAACCATTACAATGGCTACTTTTACCTGATTATTGGATTTTTCAAGTGCTTCTTGAGCCACTTCATAACTACACCCCGTTATTTGCATCACATTATTTTTTGCTCTTTCCTGCAACTTTATATTGGTGATTTTCAAATCAACCATAAGATTTTCATATACCTTTCCTATTCCTGTCATTGAAGTTGTACTAATCATATTAAGAATTAATTTTTGAGCCGTTCCCGCTTTCATTCTAGTTGATCCAGTTAAAACTTCAGGTCCCACTTCAACCTCTATAGCCACATCCGCTATCTTTCCAATCATACTTCCTCTATTACATGAGATTGCAATTGTTTTACACCCTATCATCTTTGCATACTCAATACCTCCAATTGCATATGGAGTTCTTCCTGAGGCAGCTATTCCACAAACTATATCACTTGATGTTAATCCTATCTCTTTTAGCTCCTCTATGGCTAACTCTTTAGAGTCTTCAGCTCCCTCTTGAGCCTCTATAAATGCCTTCTCTCCCCCTGCTATCAACCCCATTACCTTTGTTTTATCCACACCAAAGGTTGGAGGGCACTCCACAGCATCTAAAACCCCTAATCTTCCACTTGTTCCAGCTCCCATATATATCAACCTTCCACCTTTATTAAAAGTCTCTATAACTAAATCTACCGCTTTTTCAATTTCAGGGATAACCTTTTGAACACTCTCTGGAACTCTTTTGTCCTCCTCATTTATCAGTGTTAAAACCTCTCTTACACTCATGCTATCCATTTTCATACTTTTTAAATTTCTTGTTTCTGTTGTTTTTCCCTCTAGTATCTTTTCCATCTACTTTTTCACCCATCCTACTATTTTTTTACTCTTATCTATATACTCTTTTACTTTTCTATAGTCTTTTTGTATCAATCTTAAGAAAATACTATCCAATATTATCATCTGTGCCATTCTGGACGATATAGCAGAGCTCCTAAATATACTCTCTTTAGATACAACTCCAATATTATAATCACTTAGAGATGATAAGGTATTTTTTCCAACTGATGTTATTGATATCACACAGATATTCATATCCTTAGCTATTTTTGCCACATCTATAATCTCCTGTGTCTCCCCTCTATGTGAAATTGCAATAACTAAATCTTTTTCATTCATTGTTGATAACTTCATAAGTTGCATCTGTTTACTCTCATAGTGCACAGTATCCATTTTTATCTTCATCAACTTTAACTCTAAATCTCTAGCTACTATGGATGACATTCCAGCCCCTATTATTAAGATACGATCACTCTCTCTTATTTTTTCTATAATAGTTTCAAAATTTTTGTAATCAATTACTCCCACAGTACTATTTAACGCTTCTATAGTTTCTGCCAATGTTTTTTTTGTAACCTCTTCCAATGAGTCCTCTAAGTCTATATCACTATGTATTTTATTTTCTGATAATTTTTTTTTATTTTCCAAATCTCTTTCCAATTGTAGTTTAAAAACCACGTAACCTGTAAACCCAATCTTCTTTATAAATTTTATTATTGAGGATTGGCTCACTCCCACTTTTTTAGCTAACTCTGTCGAAGTTATCTCCCCTATTTTCTCTTTATTTTTAACTATATATGCCCCTATTGTTCTCTCACTATCAGAAAAACAATTTTCCATACTTTTTATAATATTTTCAATCATAACTCCTCCTTTATCAAAACGTCCCGAGAAAACCTATTTCTCTATTAGGGAGAGGATGAATCGGGACAATCTTTTTAGTTTTCAGCTCCTTGTGATTCGATATACCACTTGATAGTTTCAATTGTTGCTCCACCAGTACTTAATATGCAATAAGAATTACTCCAAAACACAGGCTTCCAATTGATACATTTTCTA
>NZ_DBGBQB010000058.1:0-3492 GCF_048470075.1 Cetobacterium sp.
TATATTATAAATATTTAGGAGGAATTTTTTAAAATGATAGCAACTAGTAATCTAAGTATGAGATTTTCTGGTAGAAAGCTTTTCGAGGATGTAAACGTTAAATTTACTCCTGGAAACTGTTATGGACTTATTGGAGCTAACGGTGCTGGAAAATCAACATTTGTAAAGATACTTTCAGGGGATTTAGATCCTACTGAGGGAGAAGTAATTTTTGATAAAAACAAAAGAATGGCTGTTCTTAAACAGGATCACTTTGCTCATGAGGATGATTCAGTTATAAACGTTGTTTTAATGGGACATACAAAACTTTGGAAAATAATCGAAGAGAGAAATGAAATCTATGCTAAAAGTGAGTTCTCTGATGAGGATGGAATGAGAGCTGCTGAATTAGAGGGTGAATTTGCTGAGTTAAATGGATGGGAAGCTGAAACTGAAGCTGAAATGCTTTTAACTGGTCTTGGAATAACTGCTGACTTACACTATAAGCTTATGAGAGAGTTAAGTGAGCCTGAAAAAGTTAAGGTTTTATTAGCTCAAGCTTTATTTGGAAATCCTGATGTTCTACTACTTGACGAGCCTACAAACGGACTTGATATTCAAGCTATTGCATGGCTTGAGGAGTTTTTAATGAACTTAGAAGATACAACTGTTATAGTTATATCTCACGATAGACACTTCTTAAATAAAGTTTGTACTCACATAGCTGATATTGACTATGGAAAGGTTAAAATGTATGTTGGAAACTATGATTTCTGGTATGAGTCTAACCAATTAATGCAAACATTAATAAATAACAAAAATAAAAAATTAGAGCAAAAAAGACAGGAACTTCAAGAGTTCATAGCTAGATTCAGTGCTAACGCATCTAAATCAAAGCAAGCTACTTCTAGAAAGAAACAACTTGAAAAACTACAACTTGAAGATATGCAAATCTCTAACAGAAAATATCCATTTGTTGAATTTAAGCCTGAAAGAGAAGCTGGAAACAATCTTCTTAAAGTTGAAAACCTTACAAAAGTTGTGGATGGAGTTAAGATTTTAGATAACGTATCATTCACTATAAATACAAATGATAAAGTTGTATTTATATCACAAAACGATATTGTTAAAACGACTCTATTCTCTATATTAGCTGGAGAGATGGAAGCTGATAGTGGAACTTATACATGGGGAGTTACTACTTCTCAAGCGTATATGCCAAAAGATAACTCATCATTCTTTGAAAACTGTGATTTAGATTTAATCGATTGGTTAAGACAATACTCTCCTGATCAACACGATGCTTTTGTTAGAGGATTCTTAGGAAGAATGCTTTTCTCTGGAGAGGAAGCTACTAAAAAGGCTAAAGTTCTTTCTGGAGGAGAGAAAGTTAGATGTATGTTATCAAGAATGATGCTTACTAATGCAAATGTTTTAATATTTGATAACCCTACTGACCACTTAGACCTTGAGTCAATTACATCTCTTAACAAAGCTTTAACTAACTTCAAAGGAACTATACTATTTGGAGCTCATGACCATGAATTTATCCAAACAGTTGCTAATAGAATTATCGAAATTACTCCAAGTGGACTTGTTGATAAGCTAATGGAATATGATGATTATATAGCTGATGAAGAGTTACAAGCTAAAATAAAAGATATGTACAATGTATAATCAATAAAAACATGAAAAGCAGAGGTTTTCCTCTGCTTTTACTTCAATTAAGGGGGCTTTTATGTTAGAACTTTTTCTTACTTTTTTTAAAATTGGAATGTTCACTTTCGGAGGTGGATACGCTATGATTCCGCTTATAGAAAGAGAGATGATCTATGGTAAAAAATGGATTGATAAAGATGAACTACTTGAAATAATATCCATTTCACAGATGACACCTGGACCTATCGCTATAAATGCTGCTACTTTCATTGGGAAAAAACGTATGGGAGTTTTAGGTTCTATTGCGGCTACTTTTGGAGTTATTGCTCCATCTCTTTTAGTCATAATTATAATCTCTGCATTCTTTGCAAAAAGTTTTTTAAATCCTACAATGCAAAAATTATTTATTGGTCTTAGAGCAGGTATTGCTGCACTTATTTTATCTTCAGTTATAAAACTCTCTAAAAATACCTTAGTTGACAAATTGAGTTACTCTATATTTCTTATCTCTCTTTTAAGTTTAATCTTATTTAATGTATCACCTATATTCTTAATCTTATTCTTTGGAATTGGTTGCATTGTAGTATTTACAATTAAGGGGGACAGATGATATACTTTATACTTTTTTATGAATTTTTTAAAATTGGATTATTCTCTTTTGGAGGAGGATTAGCTATGCTTCCTCTTATGCAAGATGTAGTTTTTAGACAGAATTGGTTAACAGAACAGCAATTTTTAGATATTATTGCCATATCTCAGGTTACTCCTGGACCTATTGCAATCAATACTGCAACCTTTGTTGGACATCAAGTTGCTGGTATCCCCGGTGCTTTTGTGGCTACTTTTAGCTCTGCTTTACCATCTTTTATAGTTATCTTAATCGTAGCTAGTCTTTTTTATAAAATAAAAGATAACCCTAAAAAAAATCTCTTCTTTAGAGGTGTAAAACCAGTTACTCTAGCCCTTATCACCTTTGCTGGAGTAATAATTGCTAAACCTACTTTCTTTGTGGATAACTACTCTCAAGGAGTTAAGGCGGCTTTTATATTTCTTATTGTTTTTTTAGGAACTAAATATATCACTAAAATTAATCCTATAATTATATTATTATTTGCATCTTTATTTGGTATTCTTATTTTTTAACAGATTATAACTAATAGGAGGTCTCATGTTTTTTATTTATTTTATGACTGCCATATGTGCAACTACGCTGGGGTCTTTGGCGGGTTTAGGTGGCGGAGTTATTATAAAACCTGTACTTGATACTTTAAATAATTACGATTTACCTACAGTTGGAGTTTTATCCTCTGTCACTGTTTTTTCTATGGCACTTGTGGCAACTACAAAACAGTTTAAAAATGGTTTTAAAATAGATTTAAACACTGTTATTTTAGCTATTGGCTCTATAGTGGGGGGTGGAATTGGACAAATATTCTTTGATGTTTTTTTAACTATTTTTAAAAATGAAAATGTGGGAAAAGCAATTCAAGCTTTTATCCTAATTTTACTTTTAGTTTTAGTTCTTTTTAAAAACCACCTTCCTAAATATAGGATTAAAAATGTTTTAATTGTTTTTTTAGTTGGTATTTTTCTTGGAGCTATTGCCTCATTCCTAGGAATTGGAGGTGGTCCAATAAATGTGGCTATTCTAATAATGCTGTTTAGTTTTCCTACTAAAAATGCCGCTACCAGTTCTGTATTTATAATACTTCTATCTCAGTTTTCAAAAATATTTTTTATCTCAATAGATGGTGGTTTCTCCAGTTACAATTTAACAATGTTACCTTTCATGGTTACAGGTGGAGTTTTAGGTGGAATTTTTGGAGCTAAACTTAATCACACTCTTTCAAATGA
>NZ_DBGBQB010000059.1:0-30258 GCF_048470075.1 Cetobacterium sp.
TCATTCACTATTATATCATTTTCCCTTTTTATTTCTATTCTTTCTTTTAGAATAAAATTTTTCATTTCATTTTTCAAACTATTAAAAAGGATTTTTTTCTCTTAAAGGTATTATCTAATAACCATGTAAAAATAAAGGAGATACTATGAAAAAAAAATTTAATATTTTAAAATATATTGGTCCTGGACTTCTTGTAACTGTTGGTTTTATAGATCCTGGAAATTGGGCTACTAATATATCTGGTGGAAGTTCTTTTGGATATGATCTTTTATGGGTAATAACTTTAGGAACAGTTATTTTAATAATTCTACAAAATAATGTAGCACATTTAGGAATTGTAACTGGAGATTGCTTAGCTGAATCCATTAAAAAAAATTTTCACCCCCTTGTCTCAAAAACTCTATTGTGGACCGCTATTCTAGCAAATATATCAGTTTCTTTAGCAGAAATTTTGGGAGTTGCGATAGCTTTACAGATGTTATTTAAAATACCTATATGGCTGGGAGGTATTTTTGGAGTCCTTATATCCAATGTTATGATTTTTACAAATACATATAGAAAGCTGGAGAAATTTATAATTGCATTTGTCTCAATAATCGGATTTTCATTTGTATTTGAATTAAGTCTAGTGGATATCAGTTGGAAAAATGTTATAATTTCATCTGTTGCTCCAACGATAAATCCATCATCAATATTGGTAGCTTTAGGTATTTTAGGAGCTATTGTTATGCCTCATAATCTATTTTTACATTCAGAGATTATCCAAAGTAGAGAGTGGGATCTATCCAATGAAAAAATTATAAAAACACAATTTAAATATGAATTTTTTGATACATTTTTTTCAATGATATTGGGGTGGCTTATTAATTTAAGTATGTTTATACTCAGTATAGCTTGTTTTTATTATAAAAAAATTCAAGTGACAGATCTAAGTCAAGCACACAATCTTTTGATTCCACTATTGGGGAGTAAAGCAGCATTTATATTTGCTCTAGGACTTTTTTTTTCTGGTTTTTCATCATCTATCACTGCAGGAATGGCTGGAGGAACTATCTATTCTGGTATGTATGGTAAAAACTATAATATAGCTCAAAAAGAGACTAGAATTGGAGTTATAATTACATCATTTGGAGCTTTACTTGTTATTTTTTTAGTTAAAGATATTCTAAAGGCATTGATTTACTCCCAAGCTGTACTATGTTTTCAACTACCATTTACAATAGCGGCCCAACTATATCTAACATCTAGTGAAAAAGTAATGGGAAAGTATAAAAATAAAACTTTAACCAATGTATCCATTTTTATTATTGGAATCATTATGACTGGATTAAACTTATATCTATTCATAGCTTAATTAAAAAATAGCTAGAAAAAATCTAGCTATTTTTTTTCTTCTCATTTGATTTTTAATAAAATCTTTAAATTTTTAGCTTTATTATTCTTTTATATATTTAGCTTTTAAAACTGTTTTTTCTAAAACATGACCTTCTATAGCATCATACAATTCATTTAAGTAGAAACCTTTTTTTAAGTTCATCTCTTTATCTAAAGCATACAATGTTATTGTGTAAGTATGTGTTTTATTAGGTGGAACAGGTCCTCCGTATCTAGCCACTTCCTCTTTTGGTAAACTACCACCAATTAAAGACCACCAACTATTTTCACCTTGAATTAATTTTGAATCTGTTGCACTGGCATTTTCAGGTAAAGCCTTTGCATCTCCTGGTATTAAAGTTAACCAGTGTAGCCAAATAACTCCAACGGCCTCTACAGCATCAAAATCTTCTATTACTAGAGCAAACTGCTTTGTTCCTGCAGGTGCATTTTCCCATTCAAAAGGTATTGAAAGAGTTGGCATTCCGTGATATTGATCTTTTCCATAAGTTCCATATTTTTTCTCAATTACTCCATTCTTTATTCCACTACTTGTTAACTCTAGTGCGAAAGATGTCATTCCAAGAAGTAAAAACATACTTAAAAAAATTTTTCTCATAAAGCTACCTCCTACTTAAATTAAGTTGTTAGGTTATACGCTAGGTTTATTCTATTTCCTCGTTTTTTGTCCTTCGGCACCAAATTTGCATTTTTCTCAATAAAATCAACTGCTACTCGTTAAGGAGTAGTTTTTTTATTTAAGTAGTCAATAAAGTTATAATATTTTTGATTCTTCAAATTTATCTGATTTAAATTATCCACTTTATATATTATAGGCTAATAACCTATAATATATAAAAAAACCCCTCAGAACCTGAGGGGCTTTTTATCTATTTCTAGATGTCGGGGCACTTCAAACTTTAACACAACGTTATCGTTTCAAGGGTAAGTTTCCTTACATCTTAGATTATACACTTTTTTCATATTTTGTGAAGTATCTAAGAACATTAACTCCATTTCCATGCACAATTTTTCAATTTTTATGAACATTTAGTTAGTTTTAAATCTCTTCTCCACATCTTTTTAAAAGAGCTTCCCATCTTCTATCAACCTCATTTTGCATCTCCTCTATCAGATGTTCATTTCCAGGTTTAAATAGGTGAGCAAATCTACCTTGATCCTTTATAAACTCAGTGATAGGAAGTTTGTTTTTAGGTCTATAAGATAGTTTCCACTCTCCATTTATAACTTCAAATAATGGCCAGTAACAAGTTTCTACAGCCATTTTACACATCTCCATCAACTTTTCTGTTGAGTATCTCCAACCTCTTGGACATGGAGCTAACACATTTAAAAATGCTGCTCCCTCTGTATAAATAGCTTTTTCTGATTTTTCATGTAAATCTTTCATATTTCCTAAGAATGTTGTTTGAGCTACATATGGAATATTGTGATCTGCTATAATAGCTGTTAAATCTTTTCTACTTTGAACCTTACCATTACTCTCTTTCCCAATTGGTGAAGTTGTTGTATCTGCAAATCTTGGAGTTGCAGATGATCTTTGAATACCTGTATTCATATATGCCCCATTGTCATAGCATACATATACCATATCATGTCCTCTTTCCATAGCTCCAGATAGTGATTGGAATCCTATATCATAAGTTCCACCATCTCCTCCAAAAGCTATGAATTTATATGTATCATCTATCTTTCCACGTCTTTTTAAAGCATTATATGCACCCTCTACTCCACTTAATGTAGCTCCAGCATTTTCAAAAGCACTGTGAATAAATGAGTCTTTCCAAGCTGTATATGGATACATAAATGTTGAAACCTCTAAACATCCAGTGGCATTTGCAATCACCGCTTTATCCTCCACTTTTAAGGCTCTTAAAACCCCTCTTACAGCAACTCCTGCTCCACATCCTGCACAAAGTCTATGTCCTCCAGTTAATCTCTCTGGTTTATTCATTTCCTCTTTAAAATTGTATGCCATCTTACTACCCCCTTACTCCTAAGTGTCTGTAAACTCTACCAACTTCAAAATCAGCTGTATGTGCTAAAAGCAGTTCTGGGTTGTAAGCTATCTCCACTTGATCCTCTATAAGTTGTTTTGCATGTGCTTCATAAAGTAGTTCATTAAACACTCCTTTTATAGCATCTACAGTTACATCTCTTCCACCTAATCCATACACATAGTTAAATATCTCAGGTCTGTCATGTGAATCATAAAGTGCTGATCTAACCTCTGCAAAAAGTGGTCCTCCCGCTCCTGAGAATCCCTCACACTTATCCATTACTCCAACAACTTTTATTCCTGTTAAACTATATTTTAACTCATCAAATGGGAATGGTCTAAATACTCTAATCTTAATAAGTCCAACTTTTTTCCCCTCTGCTCTTAACTCATCAACAGCCTCTTTAGCTGTTCCAGCAGTTGAGTTTATAACAACTATTGCAACATCTGCATCCTGCATCCTATACTCTTCAAAGAATGAGTATTTTCTTCCAGTTAATTTTTCGTAGTCCTTTGCAACCTCTTTTATAACCTGCCTCGCTTTTTCCATAGCATGAGCTTGTTGAACCTTATGCTCCATATAGAAGTTAGCTGTGTCATATGGTCCATGAGCTATAGGTCTAGCTGAATTTAATAGATAATCCTCTGGATTATACTCTCCCACAAAAGCTTTTACCTTATCATCTTCCAATAACTCTATATTTTCAACAGCATGTGAAGTTATAAATCCATCTTGGCAAACCATTGCTGGTAACATAACTCTTGGGTCTTCAGCTATTTTTACAGCTTGAATAAAGTTATCATATGCCTCTTGATTTGTTTCACTATATATTTGAATCCATCCAGTATCTCTAGCTCCCATTGAATCACTGTGATCCGCATTTATATTTATTGGCCCTGTCAATGCTCTATTTATCAGTGCCATAGTTATAGGTAATCTCATTGAGGCAGCTACATATAGCATCTCCCACATTAGGGCAAGTCCGCAAGATGAAGTTGCTGTCATAGTTCTAGCTCCCGCTGCTTGAGCTCCAATAGCTGCTGACATTGCACTGTGCTCTGACTCCACTGGAATAAACTCTGTATTTACATTCCCATCTGCCACATATTTAGAGAAGTATTGTGGTACCTCAGTTGATGGCGTAATTGGAAATGCTGGCATCACATCTGGATTTATCTGTCTCATGGCTGTGGCTACAGCTTCGTTTCCTGACATTCTCTCTCTTATACTCATTTTCCTCTCTCCTCCTAAGCCTTTGTAAACTCTATCGCTTTAAATGGGCATACTGCAAAACAAACTCCGCACCCTTTGCAGTGATCCTGATCAAAATCTAGTCTTTTTCCATCCTTCACTGGAATAGCTGAATCTGGGCAAACTGGAATACAAAGTAAGCACTGCTTACAATTTTCCTCTATAAAGTTTACTTTCATAGTTCTCCAGTCACCTGTTTTAAAGTTTTCAGCACTTCCTGCCTCATATACAACTCCACCTGGTGTTATCTCTTGCCAAGTTATAGTTTCATCTATTATTCTACCATTTTTATTTTTCATTATCCTTCCACCTCATCCATTGAACGCTTTAATGCACACATATTTCCCTCTAAAACTTGAGGTTTAGTGCTAAATTTATGCTTAAATGACTCCTCCATATTCTTTATAAACTCAGCCTCTGGAATAAGTTCACTAACTTTTACAACCGCTCCTAACATAGGTGTATTGGGGAAGTATTTTCCTAAACACTCCTCCGATATCTTTCTAGCATTACATGTGTAAAGTCTTCCAGTGTAACCTCTTAGTTCAGCTCTTAACTCCTCTGGAGTTCTCTCACTATTTACAATTATAGCTCCGCCCTCTTTAAGCCCTTTTTCAACCTCAATAGCCTTTATTAAAGTTTCATCTACCACAACTACAAAGTTTGGCTCATAGATATTTGAGTGAACTCTAATTGGTTCATTCCCTATACGATTATAAGCTGTTATTGGTGCTCCCATTCTCTCTGGTCCATACTCAGGAAATCCTTGAACATACATCCCACTACTAAATGCTACATCTGCCAATAGAAGAGAAGCTGTTTTTGCACCTTGTCCTCCTCTACCATGCCATCTGATTTCTACCATTTTACTCATGATCTACCATCCTTTTTTAAATTTTACTTAGATAACGATATATTGTTGATTCAGAAACATTTAAAGCCTCTGAAACCTCAAAAACTCCACCTCTTAAATCAAATATCCCCTTTTGATGGAGTTTTTTTATAACATTAAGTTTTTCCTCCCCCTCTATCTCTCTCCAAGATACTTTGCCCTTTAAAATCTCTAACAAAGCCTTATTTATCATCTCTTTTATAGAGTTTGGGAAATCCACCTCTGTTATTAGCTCTTTTTCATCTTTTAAATTTAGACCGAAGTTTGCCATACTTTCCATCTGATAGGCTATGTTTAAATAACTACTCACATCTACATTTACACATATCATTCCAATAATATTCTCATCTATATTTTTTATAAAAAATGTTGAGGACCTAAGTATCTTACCTCCCACAACACCCTTTGAGTTTGTTATAAACTCCCTATCGACATATAACTTCTCTTTTAAAATCTTTAATCCAAACTCACTCATAGGAGAACCTATCTCTCTTCCACTCACATGGTTGTTGAATATCTCAATACTAGAACAACTTACATCTCTTAAATCATGAAGAACTACCTCTACATTCTCTCCATAACATTTGGACATAAATCTCGCTATTTTTCTATACTCTTCTAAGATCTCTAAGTCTCCCTTCAATTTTATCCCCTCCTTTTTCAATACAGGTATATACCCCATAGATTTCAAAAAGTCAAAAATTTTTTTATTACAATAATAATTTTTTTCTCATTTCTCCTATTCAATAAAAAAAGGGAGTTTCCTCCCTTAATTTACTAATAATCCTATTTTTAACATAAATAGTCCAACTCCATAGATCATAGGAAATGCAACTATACTTCTTAAGAAAAATATTTTCATCACATCTAAAAAATTAAACCCAATCTTTGAGTTCATCAAAATAATACCTGTTTCACTGAAGTATATCAACTGAGAAAATGTTAATCCACCTATTACAAATCTTGCCAATTCACTTGGACAATCCTTGATGAAAACAGCGGGTAACCACATATCTGTGATTCCAATTATCATAGATGGAGCCATATACTGTGCTATCTCTTTTTCAAAACCTATAAACTCTAAAAATGGTACCATAGGAGCTGTAATAACCTGGAAAACTGTTGTTTTTTCAGCCAAAACCAATCCCAATGTTCCCACCAGCATTATTACAGGTGTGAAAGTCACATAGATTGTTAAAACTTTTATAAAGGAATCTTTTAAAACCTTTGTAGCTTTTGTTCTTCCAGCTACATCTGAAGCCAATCTCAGTGCATAGCCCATACTTGTATCTTTCTCATTTGGTGCTTCTCCCTCTTTATAGTAACTATCTTTAAACTTTCTCAATGGAAGTCTTGAAATTACAACTCCTGTTAAAATTGTACAAATTACAATGGAGCCATAGAAGTACCCAAATATATGGGATAATCTCAACAGATCAGCCATCATTATAGCAAATGATATACCCACTAAAGAGAAAGATGTAGCTATTATTGCAGCTTCTTTTTGAGTGTAATACCCCTTTTCATATTGCTGATCTGTAACTACAATTCCAATTGTTCCATCTCCCACAAAGGATGCCAATGCATCTATTGCTGCATATCCTGGAACTCTAAATAACTTTCTCATATATGGAGCTATTAAAGTTCCTATAAATTCAACCAATCCAAAGGAGGTCAAAAGAGGTATAAGCATAACTTCCAGTAAAAAAGTTACCAATATTGTTGGCAGTAACTCATCTATCATCATAAGACCCGTTCCCTCATCAGCTATTATACTCCCTATAACACCTGGTAAAAAATTATATGCTATCAATATCAATGATAAGGATCCAACTATTCTCACTATTGATACAAATTTACTACTTATAAAAAATTCGTTTAAAACTCTATCATTAAAAGTTTTTTTCTTTATTCCCAAAATAGTTCCGAAGATGGTGACAGTAGCAAACCCTATCATTAAGGATTTAACTACTCCTACATATCCAGTGACTATGTAGCTTTTTATGTGCCCTAAAAGCATTGCTGACTCCCCTCCAATTACAATTGGAACTAAAAAAAGCCAGATTCCCATAAAAGAATAAAATCCGAATTTAAAAGTATTAAGTACCACTATCGCCTCCCTATTTTTGAGTAAAAAAAGAGCGCACAAAAGTACGCTCTAAAAGATAACAAATAACAAAATTCTAGAATATTGTTATGGCAGCGTCACAATATTTATGTTCACAGGATTATAACGTCATCGCCATCGGCCTTAGGCTCTGTTTATAAAGGTGAACTAATATTTAAAATTTTATAATGCATTATGAGGCATTTTTGTTATTTTGTCAATATTTTATTTTTTATTTTTTATACCAACTCTAAACCATCTCTTAAATCTGCAATTATATCCTCAACATCCTCAAGTCCCACAGAGATTCTAACTAATCCATCTGTTATTCCAGCTGTCAATCTCTCCTCTCTTGTGTATGGTGAGTGAGTCATTGAAGCTGGGTGCTGAATAAGTGTCTCTGTATCTCCCAATGATACTGCTAAAGAACAAAGCTTTAAGTTATTTAATAGAGTTTTTCCTGCTTCCATTCCACCTTTTAATTCAAAGGCAAAAATTCCTCCAAAATCTTTCATCTGTTTACAAGCTATCTCATGTCCTGGATGTGTTTTTAATCCTGGATAGAATACCTTCTCAATCTTTGGATGAGCATTTAAAAACTCAGCTACCTTTCTAGCATTTGAACAGTGTCTCTCCATTCTAATCTCTAAAGTTTTCATACCTCTAATTATGTAGTAAGCATCCATAGGACTTAAAACTGCTCCTGTCATATCCTTAACTCCTACAAGTCTAACCTGAGTAACTAAATCCATCTTACCTACAACAAAACCTGCTATTACATCTCCATGTCCATTTAGGTATTTTGTAGCTGAGTGAACAACAACGTCTGCTCCCAGTGTTAAAGGTTTTTGACAATATGGTGTAGCAAATGTGTTGTCCACCACAACTAATATATCTTTATTGTGTGTGTGAGCTATTTTTGAAACTGCCTCTATATCAACAATTTTTAGATTTGGGTTTGCTGGAGTTTCCAAATAAACCACTTTTGTATTTGCTTTTAATGATTTTTTTACAGCTTCTAAATCTGATGTATCTATAAACTCTACATCTATTCCAAACTTTGTAAGTCCATGGCTAAGTAGCGCAAATGTACATCCATAAAGTGTTTTATCCGCTAAAACATGATCTCCCGCTTTTAAAACTGTCCACATAACTGAAGCTATTGCTCCCATTCCAGAAGCTGTGGCTAGAGCTGCTTCACCCTCCTCTAAAAGAGCTAGTTTTTTCTCTACAACTGTCACTGTAGGGTTACCAAGTCTTGAATATATATACCCCTCTTCCTCCAGAGCAAATCTTTTTCCCCCTTGCTCAGCTGAATCAAATATAAATGTTGATGTCTGATAGATCGGTGTAGCTAAAGTCCCAAAAGGATTTTTTTCACTTCCACCATGAATTGCTATTGTTCCAAAACCATTTTTCATATTTTTATCCATAATAACGCCTCCCTATGAAACCTATTCTTAATCCAATTATACCCCTTTTATCCCTTAAAGCAAGATTTCCAAGGAAAAACTGTTATATAACAGTTTTTTGGTAAAAAAATAAAAGCCAGATCATACGATCTGACTTTTCTATCTCAATACATCACTATATAAAAACATGGCTAAATAGAAGTAGATTACTAGAGCTAATGCATCTACAATTGTAGTTACTAATGGTCCTGCCATTATAGCTGGGTCCAACTTCAATTTCTTTGCTCCAATTGGAAGTAAACCTCCAACTAACTTTGCTATTATCACTGTCACTCCCAAAGTCACAGATACTAGCATAGACATTTTAAAATCCTGCTTTAAAATAAAGTTCATACGTAAAAAGTTTACAGCACCTAATCCAAATCCTACAATTAAACTTACTCTTAACTCCTTCCACAAAACTTTTAAGCAGTCATTCATCTTTATCTCTCCCAAGGCCATCCCTCTTATTATAAGAGTTGATGACTGAGATCCTGCATTTCCTCCAGTGTCCATAAGCATTGGAATCGCTGCAGCTAAGACTACCATCTGTTCTATTATCGCCTCATATTTACTGATTATTGTTCCTGTAAATGTAGCTGAAACCATCAATACTAAAAGCCATGTCAAACGGTTTTTAGCCAAATGTATAACTGAAGTCTCTAAGTACTCCTCCTTACTTGGAGCCATAGCAGCCATCTTTTGGAAATCCTCTGTGTTTTCCTCCTCAATTACATCCACCATATCATCTATTGTAATAATTCCTACTAAAATATTCTCTCTATCAATAACTGGTAAAACCGTTAAATCATACTTTTTAAACAGCTTTACAGCCTCCTCCTGATTTGTTGATGTTTTTACAGAGAGTATATTTTTATCCATAATGTTCTCTATAATCTCATCATCAGGTGATGCTAAAAGTTTTTTTAAAGTTATCTCTCCCTCAAGTTTTTTATTTCTATCTATAACATAGGCAACGTCTATACTTTCAAGCTCTTCAGCATACTCTCTTATATACTGAAGACTCTCTTTTACAGTTTGACTACTCTTTAGAGAAAGGTACTCTATTGTCATTAAACTTCCTGCTGAATCCTCTTCATATGATAAAAATTGATTTATTAAAGCCCTGTTCTCATGCTTATAGTTTTCAAGAACCCTCTTTACAACATTTGAAGGCATCTCCTCTAAAAAGTCAATCATATCATCAAAATATAGCTCCTCTAGCAACAATTGAAGTTTATCATCATTTATTGAACCTACAATTTTTATCTGCTCCTCTGCATCTAAATTTGCAAATACCTCAGCTGCTAACTCCTTATGTAAGAGTCTAAAAAGAATAATCGTATCCTTTTCATTTTCATTGTTAGCCTCAATAAATTCAGCTATATTCACTGGAGTTTCTAAGTTTAGAACCTCCTTTAGACCTTTTAAATCTTTTTTTAATAGAAGCTCTTTTACTTTTCTTTCAAACATATTTTCCTCCTTGAGTTTTGCAGAGGAAAATTGAAGAAAAATTTCTAGATCTTTCCCCTACAAACTATAATATTAAATTGTTATTAATTTTAATCCGTTTGGGGTAACTATCCATCTTTTCTCTCCTTTAATTTATTTTGTTTTATAGCTTATAAATTATACCTTTTTTATGAAAAAAAGTAAATGTTTTATATTTTTGTATAAAAAAAAAGCCTTAGAAAATTTCTAAGGCTTTAATATCATTACTTTACAGTTACGATGTTAGATGCTTGAGGTCCTCTTTCACCTTGAACTACGTCAAAAGTTACTTCTTCTCCTTCTACTAACTTCTTGAATCCATCTTTTTTGATTTGAGAGAAGTGTGCGAATACATCTTTCCCATCCTCACCAGTGATAAATCCAAATCCTTTTTCTTCGTTAAACCATTTAACTGTACCTTTCATTTGATACCTCCATAAAATTATTTTTTATAACTCTACAAATCTTAATCTTTAAATCAGAGGTTAAACAAACTCAAGTTACCTATAGGTTTCTCTTCTAAAAATTTTAAAACTCATATTATTACTCTTTGCATATTATACACTTTTTCAATCAAAAAGTAAATCTTTTTATTTTTTATTTTTTATTTAATTCAGCCACTGTCACAAACTCAAACCCTTGAGCCTTTAACTGTGGAATAGCAATTTTTAAGGCCTGAGCTGTTTTCCCATAGTCATGCAACAATACAATTCCATTATTTTTTGCATTTTCCACTAAAAATTTTGCAATATAGTTTGTATCAGAAGCCTTTTCCCAATCCTTTGGACATATATTCCACATAACAGACTCCATACCTAAGCTCTTTCTCAACTCCTCTTTTTGAGTTTTTCCTAGAGCTCCATATGGTGGTCTAAAATATACTATTTTTTCATTTGTTACATCTGAGATAATTTTATTTGTACTTTCTAACTCTTTTTTTACGTCACTCATAGGCAACTTTTTTAAGTTTGGATGGTTATAGGAATGATTCGCAATTTGATGCCCACTCTCATGAATTTTTTCTAAAATTTTAGGGTATCTTTTTCCATTTGTTCCCAGGATAAAAAATGTTGCCTTAGCATCATTTTCATTTAATACCTCGATTATTTCCTCTGTTATTTTTGCTTTTGGTCCATCGTCAAAAGTCAGTGCTATTCTTTTAACCCCTTGAGCAAAAATGGATATGCTTGTCATACACACTATCAATAGATACTTTAATATTTTAATCATCCTCCCTCTACTTATTTACTCACTTAAATATATCATACTCTTGGGCTTTTCGTATAGCTCTTTTCTTTTTTATTCAAAATAAAAAAGCTATAGAAAATCTCTCTATAGCTTCCAGCTTTTAGTTGTCGGGGGTAACTAAAAGATCTAAGAGTATAAGTAACTATACCCTCCATACTTATATGATATTATTTTTTTTATAATCCGCAATAAAATTCTTTTATTTTTTTTTGAAAATTTATATAATATTAGAAAGTTCTAATAAAGGGAGGTTCTTGTGACACTTTCAAAAATTGATGTATATATCCTTAAACTTCTTCTAAATCATGAAGTTCTTTCTCTAGAACAGATCGCATTTTTTCTAAATATATCCATTGTTACAGCTAGAAACAGTATTAAAAATATCAACACTTTTCTAAAGAATTATGACTTTGGAAAAATAGCAAAATTTAATAAAGATTACTGCTTAAACTTATCAAAGGAATCTTTCGATATTCCAGAGGATAGTTTTAATATAGTTTTAAGCTCTGAAGAGAGAATCTCATACATAATTATTCTATTGATTTTTGAGAAAAAAATTAATTTAAACTCATTGACCACTATTTTTAATGTCAGTAGAAACACCTTAAACAACGATCTACTACATATTAAAAAATTTTTAAAAAAATCTAACCTCTCTTTAAAAAGTATATCTTGGCAAGGGATACTTCTCAAGGGTAATCCCAACGATATAAAGGAGTTTACTATTAAATATCTTATTAAAATTCTTATAAAAAAAGAGTTTAGTGAGATTATTTGGACACTTTATGGAAAATTTTTAAATCCATTTGTTAAAAATTATTTTGATACTTTCATAAATCCAAACCTTCCCTCTAATTTAAAACTACTTCAACAAAAGATTATAAATTCATTGAACTTAGAGATTGGAGTGTATCTATATAAAAAAATAGAGTGTATCCTCATATATCACTTTATTTTTTATGATGACCTTTGCAAAAATTTCAGTTTAGATCCCAATATTTCAACGGATATCTTAAAGAAAAAATTTGATTTCATACACTCATCTCTACTTGATATTGACGAGTTTAAAGAGATTGATCACAAAGTTTTTCAAAGCTTAGTGGCCTCTCTTTTAACAATAACAGATGAATATATTTTTTTTGCACATAAAGAGCTTACAAAACCCATCTCTGATCGGGTGGAAGAGATCTATAACGTAGCTTTAAATACCACAGAACTGACTCTTTTAGCTCAGCTACTAAGTAATGCCTACTTCAAATTTGATTTCTCTATCATAAGCTACTCAAATTACTTTGTCACTGACTATGATATTCCTAAAAGTGTAATTACCGATATTAAATATGTTTTAAAAAAGAAAAAAATAACTCTTTTAGAGGAGGATTACTACAGTATTGCAATCTTTCTTTACGACACTATCTGTACAAGATATAGGAGTTCAAATCTGGATATCAAGTTTTTAATAATTGATTCATCTTTTAAAAATTGGTTAGGGCATGAATTAAAAAAAGAGTTTCTAAAACATCTTTCATTTTTAAAAATAGATATTCTCTCTATCTTTAATCAATCTATTTTAGATAACTCTCTCATTGAAAAATATGATTATATTCTATTCACAAATTATATTGATAAAAAAACTCTTTTAAATAAAAATCCAGAACTAAAAG
Source organism: Cetobacterium sp. (assembly GCF_048470075.1). Classification (GTDB taxonomy): domain Bacteria; phylum Fusobacteriota; class Fusobacteriia; order Fusobacteriales; family Fusobacteriaceae; genus Cetobacterium_A. Next base: position 13,500 of record NZ_DBGBQB010000059.1, read on the forward strand.
ACAAGGTCTACTACGTTAAATATAACGATTTTTTTGAAGTGAATAATCTGTGGGGTCAACTTTTCTTTGGTCCTGGAGGAGAAGCCTCTCTTCCATTTATAAAAAGAAAATTTAAAAAATCCCTTTTGTAGATGTATACTTTAAAGTATGCATCTACTCTATATTTTACTGAGAATAAGTCCTAATCTACCTCTTCTACTTTTTACAGAGGCCAAGCTTCTGTTTAACTCATTAGCTATCTCTAAATCTGATTTTAGCAGATAATTATTCTTTATATACTCATCATCTGAAACATTCCATCGTCTCTTTTTGTGAAGCTTTAATTTTCCAATCATACAACTTATTTGATACTCACTTTTTCTCAATATTTCAGATAACTTTTTCACTCCCCATCTATAATTATCTTTTAAATATTGTATCTCCTTTTCATTCCAAGTTATAATATCATCTTTTACTCTGTTATTTTGTATTCTATACCTCTTATAGAAATAATCTAAAGTTTTCCTTTGAAACTCCTTAGTCACATTTTTTATTATTAATATCTGATTCTCTTTATATAAAAGTCTAATTTCATTTTGAGGACAACAAATATCCACACTTTCATTTAACAATTTTAAAAACTGCTCTTTTCTTTCAGCATACTCATATGAATGACAAAATATATTTTCAAAAACCATAATCTTTAATATAACCCCTCCCATTTGTAGTATATGTTGCTTATTAAAGAGTATACTAAAATTTAAAATTAGGTAATTCCCATTTTATTTTTTTTTTTTTAAAATTTTATTGGAAAAAATGGAAAATATATAATCTTATTGACTACTTATGAAACATACACTTTCTTTTTTTTATTTTTCTAAAGGAAAGATGTATCTTTTTTTAAAATAATATATTATAATAATTAAAATTTATAAAAAGAGGGGGGATTTCTATGAATTATACTCTTTATAAAACTTTCGGGGCTCATATAGCAACAGTGGACAGAGTTCAAGGTGTTCTTTTTACTCTTTGGGCGCCTAATGCTGTAAGAATCTCTGTTGTTGGAAATTTCAACAATTGGGATGGAAAAAAAAATTACATGAATAAAGATACAGAAACAGGAGTTTGGACTCTTTTTATCCCTCATTTAAAAGAGGGAACAATCTATAAATATATGATTGCTGATAAAAATCAAAAAATATTTTTAAAAAGTGATCCCTTTGCCTTTTTTTCTGAAGTACGTCCCAATACTGCTTCTATAGTTTATAACCCTTTCAAAGCATTTCAATGGGAAGACAGTGATTGGTTAGAAAAAAGAGATAAAGAAAACCTATATAAAAAACCTATAAGTATCTATGAGCTGCACTTCGGTTCATGGAAAAGAAACTATAATCGTGGAGAAGGACCAGAGGATGGTAGTGAATTTCTAAACTATAGAGAGATAGCTCAAAAACTTATTCCATATATTTTAGAAACTGGGTTTACACATATTGAGATTCTCCCTTTAACTGAACACCCCTTAGATACCTCTTGGGGATATCAAGGAGTTGGATACTTCTCTATCACCAGCAGATATGGAACTCCTGAGGATTTTAAATATCTGGTCAATGAATGTCATAAAGCTGGAATTGGCGTTATTTTAGACTGGGTTCCTGGCCATTTTTGTAAAGATGCCCATGGTTTATACAGATTTGATGGAACACCTCTTTTTGAATACGAAAATGAAATTTTAGGGGAAAATCCCACTTGGGGAACTGCTAACTTTGACTTTACTAAACCCTTTGTAAGAAACTTTTTATTATCAAGTGCAACATTTTTATTTGAACAATTTCATATTGATGGAATCAGGGCCGACGCGGTCTCTAATCTCCTATATCTGGAGTATGGACGGGAAAAAACTGGTCTTAAAAACTCTTTAGGTGGAGATGCTAAACTAGAAGCCATCGACTTTCTTAGAACACTTAACAAAACAATTTTCAAACTTTACAAAAATCCACTAATGATTGCTGAAGAAGCTACATCTTGGCCTTTGGTTACCTCTCCTACATATAAGGGAGGACTTGGCTTTAACTATAAATGGAATATGGGCTGGATGAATGATATGTTAAAATACATGTCCTACACCCCTTGTGAAAGGGATAATAACCATAATCTACTAACTTTTTCTCTGATGTATGCTTTTAGCGAAAACTTTATATTAGCTCTATCCCATGATGAGGTTGTACATGGGAAAAAATCTCTTCTAGATAAAATGAGTGGAGATTACATACAAAAATTTGACTCTCTTAGAATGTTTTATGGCTTTATGTTTGGTCATCCTGGAAAAAAACTCCTATTTATGGGGGCAGAGTTTGGTCAATTTATAGAGTGGAGATATTATGAGGAGTTGGAATGGAAACTTTTAAAATATCCTCAACATGACTCTTTAAAAACTTATGTTAGTGAATTAAATAAATTTTATAGATCAGAGCCAGCTCTTTGGGGAAAAGATTCAACTTCTGATGGTTTTCAATGGTTAAATCACAAAAATCACACTCAAAAGTTAATCACATTTATTAGAAAAGGGGACAGTTCTGAAGATTTTATTTTAGTTGTTTGCAACTTTACAAAAAATGAGTATATTAACCATTCCATTGGTGTTCCAAGGATGGCTGAATACATTGAAGTTTTCAATAGTGATAAAGATATCTTTGGAGGAAGCAATCAAGTAAATCCAGATATTATTAAACCGATAAATAGAGAGTTAGACGATCAACCTTTCTCTATTCCTATAAATATAGCTCCACTTTGTACACTATTTTTAAAACCAATATTTAAAAAAGGGGGAAATAAAGTATGAAAAAGAAAATGATTGCTATGATTTTAGCTGGGGGACAGGGTAGTAGACTTAAAAGACTCACAAAAGATGTCGCTAAACCTGCTGTTCCTTTTGGGGGGAAGTATAGAATTATTGATTTTCCACTGAGTAACTGTGTTAACTCAGGTATTGATACTGTGGGCGTTTTAGTTCAATACAAACCATTTTTATTAAACAGACACATTGGGGTTGGAAGCCCATGGGATTTGGACGTTGAGGGAGCTGGGGTAAGTATTCTTCCACCATACTCCACAGAGAGTGAAAATCGTTGGTATAAGGGTACAGCTGACGCAATCTTTCAAAATGAAAACTACATCGATATGTATAATCCTGAATATGTTCTTATCCTATCTGGGGATCATATCTACAAGATGGACTATGATAAGATGCTAGATTTTCACGTTGAAAAGGGAGCTCAAGCCACAGTTGCCGTTATTGATGTACCTATGGAGGAAGCCTCTCGTTTTGGAATTATGAACACAACTGAAGCTGGTGAAATCTATGAGTTTGAAGAGAAACCCAAGGAACCTAAGAGCACTTTAGCCAGCATGGGAATCTATATATTCAATTGGTCTATTCTTAAAAAAGCTTTAAAAGAGGATCAACAGGATAAGTATTCAGAAAAAGATTTTGGAAAAAATATTATTCCTAAACTTTTGAGAGAGGGGCATAAATTGATGGCATATCCTTTCTCAGGATATTGGAAAGATGTTGGAACTATTGAAAGCTTATGGGCTGCCAATATGGATTTATTAGATAGCTCTAATCCCATAGATCTCTTTGATAGAAACTGGAGAATCTACTCTCAAGCCACAAATAAACCTGGTCATCTTCTGGAGGAAACAGCCATTGTTAAAAACTCCATTATTTCAGAGGGGTGTATTATTAAGGGTGAGGTCATCAACTCTATTATCTCATCTGAGGTTCTGATAGAAGAGGGGGCTAAAGTGCATAATAGTGTTATTTTAGCTGGAGCAGTTTTAAAAGAGGGATGTTTTGTAAATAGAATAATTTTAGGTGAAAATGTCGTTGTTGAACCTGGAGAACATTTTGGAAGAAAAGATGAAATTTTATTTATAAGCGGAGGGGATGAATAATGTTATCAAGATATACTGGAGTTATAACATCTTTTGAGAGTAGAGATCTTTTAAAAACTTTAACTTTGCACAGAGGAATTGCCACTGTACCTATAGCTGGAAAATATCGTGCAATTGACTTTCCACTTTCATATATGAGAAATGCTGGAATTAAAAATATTCATGTTCTTAGTAATAAAAATTGTCGTTCCCTTAGAAATCATCTAGATGTAACTAAGTCTTGGGGATTAAATAGAAAAAATGGTGGTCTTACAATTCATACTGGTGATGGTGAAACTGATACCCAACTTTTAGGTGAAAATTTCGATGATCTTTTAAAAGTTAAGGATGAGATGATTGTTATTGCTCCAACTTACATAATAGCCAATATAGATTTAGATAAAGCTATGGAGTTCCATGAGCTTTCAGAAGCCGATATCACTGTCATATATAAAAATATCCCAGAACCATCTGAAAACTTTCTAGGTTGTGATATTTTAGAGTTCAATGAAAAAAACTGTTTAACTCGAGTTTGTGCAAACTTTCTGCCAAAAAGAAATCAAAATATATCCCTAGAGGTATTTTTAATTAAGAGATCACTTTTAATGGCACTTGTTATGGCTAGACCAAATAGGGAGCTTCCATTAAAAGATATCATATATAGAAGTAAAAATAACCTTAGAATCACAGGTTTTGAGCATAGAGAATATCTATCATGTTTAAACTCTCTCGCTAATTACTTTAGAACAAATATGGATCTTATTAACTCTAAAAACTTAAAAGAACTATTTTTTAATGAAAATAGACCTATTTTTAGTAAAATTAAGGACTCTATACCAACACACTATTTAAGTGAGGAGGTCGTTAAGAACTCAATTATATCAAATGAGTGTTTTATTGAGGGAACTGTTATTAACAGTGTCCTTTCTAGATATGTCAATGTTGAACGTGGTGCTAAAGTTGAAAACTGTATAATTCTTCAAAACTGTACCATAAAATCTGGTACTCATTTAAAGAATGTTATTGTTGATAAAAATGTAATCTTGGAGGAAACAGAGTTAGAGGGGAATCCTTTCTACCCTCTTGTTATTCAAAAAAAATATAAGTTTTAATCTCAAAAGGAGGAAATAAAATGAAAAATATTAATCTACTTTTTGCTACTTCAGAAGCTGATCCTTTCTTAAAAGTGGGTGGTCTAGGGGATGTTTCGCATGCCCTTCCCAAAGCTCTTAAAAAAGTGGGGATTAATGCTAAAGTTATTCTTCCTAAAAATGGAAATATCCCTAAGGAGTTCGTTGATAAAATGGATTTTTTAGGTTCTTTCACAGTTCCTGTTGGTTGGAGAAATCAATATGCAGGGCTGTTCCATTTAGAATACGATGGAGTTGATTTTTACTTTTTAGATAATGAATATTACTTTAAAAGACATGTTCCCTATGGGCACTATGATGATGGAGAGATCTTTTCATTCTACTGTAGAGGTGTTTTAGAAGCGGTTAAACATATACCTAATTTTACTCCTGATATAATCCATTGTAATGATTGGCATACAGGTATGATTCCTGTACTCTTAGATGCCTTTTATAGAGAGGATCCTCTTTTAAAAAATACAAAGACAGTTTTCACTATACATAATTTAAAATATCAAGGTGTTTTCTCCAAAGATATTTTAGGAGAACTACTATGTCTTGATAACTCATATTATACAGAGGATAAACTTAAATTCTACGATGGGGTATCCTTTATGAAAGGGGGACTTATATACTCTGATTTAGTTACAACTGTCAGTGAAACATATGCAAAAGAGATAACTTATCCCTTCTATGGTGAGAGATTAAATGGTCTAATTATTCAGCTAGGAAATAAGGTTCATGGAGTTGTCAATGGAATCGACTACACTCTATATGATCCTAGGAAAGATTCAAAACTCTATGCTAACTTTGGACTTACTAATCTAAAGAAAAAAGCTATAAACAAGGTTGAGTTACAGAAAAGATTAGGTCTCCCTGTTGATGAAAATATACTTATGATTGGTCTTGTCTCTAGATTGGTCAGTCAAAAAGGACTGGATTTAATAAAATGGGTTATGGATGAGATTTTAAACATAAATTTACAATTTGTTGTTTTAGGAACTGGAGATATTCAATATCAAGACCTTTTCAACTATTACTCATATATCAATCCAGGTAAACTTTCAGCCAATATTACATTCAGTGATGAATTAGCAAGAAAAATCTATGGTGCTTGTGACCTATTTTTAATGCCATCACTTTTTGAACCATGTGGTATTGGACAACTTATTGCCATGAGATATGGAACTGTTCCATTGGTTAGAGAAACTGGGGGTCTAAAGGACACTGTTACTAACTTTAACCCTAACACTCTTGGAGGAACGGGATTTGTTTTCCAAAACTACAATGCACATGATATGTTATTTAAACTAGAGTATGCTGCAAAAGTCTTCTATGAGGATAAAAAAGCATGGACTGCCCTTATGAGATCATGTATGAAATACAACTCTGATTGGAAAGAGTCAGCTAAAAAATATAAATCGTTATATGGAGGTCTTTTATGAATCTAACTAAAAATCAATTTAAGGATGACTATATAAAAAGACTTACACTTACCTTTGCCCAAACCCCAGCAGAGGCTTCCCTAGAGCATAAGTATCTGGCTCTAGGGAAGCTTGTTAGAGACTATATCTCTGAATCTTGGGCTGAAACAAATAACTATTACACTAAGAAAAAATGTAAGCAGATTTACTACTTCTCTATGGAGTTTTTACTTGGAAGACTTTTAAACTCATATCTTTTAAACCTAAATATTAGAGATGTCATTAAAGATGGACTTAGAGAGCTTGGTATAGATTTAGATGAACTTTTACAATTGGAACCTGACCCCGCTCTTGGAAACGGTGGTCTCGGAAGACTTGCCGCATGTTTTATGGACTCTTTAGCCTCTTTGGGGTTCCCTGGACATGGTTGTGGAATCAGATTTAAACATGGCCTTTTTAACCAAAAAATTGTAAATGGTTATCAAAAAGAACTTTTAAATAACTGGTTAAAAGAGGATTTCCTATGGGAGATTAAAAAACCTGAAAAAACTGTAACTGTTAGATTTGGAGGTAATGTCACTTTAACTGAAACCCCTGATGGAATCGCACCTATATACACAGGTTGTGAAGAGATTGATGCAGTTCCATATGATATCCCAATCTTAGGTGCAAATATGGAAACTGTCAATACTCTTAGACTTTTTAGTGCTGAACTTCCTGAAGAGGACATTGACCTTAATGGACTTCAAAAAGGTGACTATCAAAAATTTATAGATAAAAAATTTGCTGTAGAAGCTATCTCTCAAATTTTATATCCCGATGATTCCAGTTACACAGGAAAACTTTTGCGTTTAAAACAGGAGTATTTCTTTGTTAGTGCTGGGCTTCAAACTATTTTAAAGAGATATAAAAAACTTAAAGAATCTATACATAAGTTTTCAGATTATGTAGCTGTACATATAAATGATACTCACCCTGCAATTGCTGTGGGTGAACTTATGAGACTTCTTTTAGATGAGGAAAAATTGGATTGGGACAGTGCATGGGATATAACTGTTAAGACTTTAGCATACACCAATCACACTATCTTGGCTGAAGCTATGGAAAAATGGCCCTATGATATGTTTAAGAGAACTGTTCCCAGAATTCTTATGATTATAGAGGAGATCGATAGACGATTCTGTGAAGAGGTGAGTAAAAAATATGAGGAGGACTATAGCAAAATTGATTCTATGAGAATCATCAGCAACGGTGAGGTAAGAATGGCAAATCTTGCTATTATTGGTTCACACTCTATAAATGGAGTAGCTAAAATCCATACTGAAATTTTGAAAAATCGTGAACTCCATGATTTTTATCTTCTTTATCCAGAGAGATTTAATAATAAAACAAATGGAATCACCCATAGAAGATGGCTTAAAAATGCCAATCCAGAACTATTTAAACTAGTTACTGAAAAAAGTGGTATCGAATGTTTAAATGATACAAATAAATTTATTAATTTTTTAAGATATGTCAATGATGACAATGTACTACGGGCTTTAGATAAAATTAAATTTAAAAATAAAGAGAGAGTGGTTACCTATGTTAAAAACAAATATAATATAGATATCAATCCATTTTCAATATTTGATGTACAGATAAAAAGACTTCATGGGTATAAGAGACAACTTCTTAATGTTTTTCATATAATCTATCTCTACAATAAGCTAAAGGAAAACCCTGAGTTAGATATTGTTCCTAGAACATTTTTCTTTGGTGCTAAAGCTGCCCCCTCATACTACTTAGCTAAAAACATCATAAAACTTATTACCTCTGTGGCTAGTGTTGTCAATAATGATTCAGATATCAGAAATAAAATAAAAGTTGTTTTCCTTGAAAACTACGGTGTTTCTATAGCTGAACTTATAATCCCAGCGGGAGATGTGAGTGAACAGATATCCACAGCCTCTAAAGAGGCTTCTGGAACTGGAAATATGAAGTTTATGATGAATGGTGCTGTCACTTTAGCCACTCTGGATGGTGCCAATGTTGAAATCTATGATGAAGTTGGAGAAAATAATATGGTTATCTTTGGGCTTACATCTCAAGAGGTTATGGATTTAGAAAGAAATAGAACTTATAACTTTAGAGATATTCTTGATTTTAATCCTGACTTACAAAAGATTTTTGGTCAACTTAGTGATGGAACATTCTCTGAAAATAGGGATGAGTTTAAAGATATCTTAAACCATATCTATGGAGAAGGAGACCCATATTTTGTATTAAAAGATTTTAATGCCTATGTAGAGGCACAAAATAAGATTAACACTCTCTATGAAAATCGAAGAGGATGGCTTCAAATGTGTTTAATAAACATTGCACACTCTGGAATCTTCTCATCTGACAACAGTATCAAAAAATATGCTGAAGATATATGGCATATTAAGGCGGTGAAAAGAGGTGAATAGTCTTTCTTACTCTATACCTAAGGAATCAATTATATTTGATTCTCAAGATGAAAAATTTAAAACACCCTTTGGTGCTACTCCATGTGGGGAAAATGTAAAATTTAATATTCTTATTCAAAAAAATATTAGCTGTTTAAATGTCAGTTTAATTGTTAAAAATGGAAAGGAAAATGAGATTAAAATGTTTCCAATGGGTGAGAAAAAAATTGGAGACCATGACTATACTGTCTGGTCTCTTAATTTTATAACTCCCTCTTTAGCCAAAACTATCTTCTATCACTTTAAGCTGACTATTGGAAATGAAAATACTGTTTTTTTCTATGGGAATAACTCCTTAGCTCTCGGTGGAATTGGTGAAATCTATGAAAATAATCCAATCGATTATCAAATAACTCTATACTATAAAAATAATCCCACACCAAACTGGTTTAAAGAGAGTATTGCCTATCAAATTTTTCCAGATAGATTTAGAAACGGAAACAAGGATGGAAAAGTTAATGAACCCAAAGAGAATAGCTTTCTCTATGGAAGATGGTCTGATATTCCCATGTATATTAAAAATAGTGAAAATGAAATTGCACGTTGGGACTTCTTTGGTGGAAATTTAAAAGGAATTACAGAGAAAATAAGTTATCTAAAATCCTTAAATGTTGGAACTCTTTACTTAAATCCCATTTTTGAAGCCACAAGTAACCATAGATATGATACCAATAATTACCATCAAATAGACCCTGTTTTAGGTACTTATAAGGATTTTAGAGATATGATTAAAGAGTGCAAAAAAAGAGATATATCCATTATTTTAGATGGTGTTTTCAATCATACTGGAAAAAATAGTATCTATTTTAAAGAGGCATCTGCATCTATTACCTCACCTTTTTATCCCTGGTATAGATTCAAAAAACACCCCAATGACTACGATTGTTGGTGGGGTATAAAAGACCTACCTTGTGTCAATGAGTTAGAGCCTAGTTTTTTTAAATATATTGTAGAGGGCGAAAATAGTGTTATCAGTCACTGGATGAGCACAGGTATCAAAGGGTGGAGACTTGATGTAGCTGATGAGTTACCAAGCTTTTTTATAGAAAGTTTAAAATATAGATGTAAAAATATTGATTCAGAATCCGTTATCATTGGAGAGGTTTGGGAGGATGCTAGCAATAAGATTAGCTATGGTCAAAGAAGAGAATACTTCAATGGAAAACAGCTAGATTCAGCCATGAATTACCCTCTTAGAACATATCTTTTAAATTTTTATAACGGTTCTATTGATAGTGCAACTCTATGTCAATACATGAACTCCTTAAAGGAAAACTATCCCCGTGAAAACTACTACGCTTCTTTTAATCTTTTGGGAAGCCATGATGTAAAGAGGATTAAAACCTCTGTTAAAGATATTGTTAAAAAATATGACATAGACCCTAAGTATTTTGAACCAGCTACAACTAGAGTTTTAAAATCTCTGGCTCTGATTCAATTTACTATCCCAGGTATTCCAGTTATCTACTATGGAGATGAAGTTGGTGTTGAGGGAGGAAAGGATCCTGACAATAGACGGACTTATCCTTGGGGTCAAGAGGATTCCAATCTTTTAAACTGGTATAAGAAGGTCTCTTTTTTAAGATCTCAGTCAAAAGTGCTGAAAAAAGGGGAGATTAAATTTTTTTCACCCCATCCAGATGTCTTTGCTTATATCAGATATATGCCCAATGGTAGAGACTTTGTAGGTGTTATAACAAACAGAAATCCAAATAAATCTAAAATTTTTAAGATTAATTTAAAGGAATTTCTTGGACAATTTAGTAATAATATAGCGACTGACATATATCGTTGGAATGACCCCCTAATCATTCCAATAGATTCATCTACTAATTTCCCAATAAAAATCCCCCCACTAAAGACGCTTTTGTTTAGTAGTAAAAGTGTCTGAAAAAGCTGAGCACTCCCCCCTGCTCAGCTTTTTTCCTAAATGTATTTGTGTATGTTTTCACATAAATATTTTTAGGAAAAATATTTTTATAAAAAAATAATTGACAATTTTATTTTCATAGTTTATAATCAATCAAACTTTAGTATTTTATGAATTTTTTAAAGGAGGTCAGGTCATGTTATTTAGAAATGATAGGAATAGGGTACAAAATAATAACAACTCTATATTCTATTATATTCTTAGTAATTTTTGATGCTGACCATCCATTTTTATTTCATAACTATGGATTACTTTTGCAAAATTATTTACCCTTTTAATTTTGGAAGGTCTAAGAGTATAAGTCTATACTCTTAGACCTTCTTTTTTTATACCAAATACTAATATAAAGGAGATTTTTATGGGAGATTACTTAAGTACACTAAAAACAATTTTTATTGATGGTTACAGATATCAATACGTTCTTCAAGGCTTAGCTTTTTCAGTTGGTGTTACCGCTTTTTCAGCTATCTTTGGTGTTATTTTTGGTATTTTTATAGCCCTTTTAAGATTATCAAAAAAGTTTAAATGGATCGCTATATTCTATATCGATTTAATCAGAGGAACTCCTGCTGTGGTTCAACTTTTGGTTCTAGCTAACATAATTTTTGCTGGATTCCGTGATATACCTATATTTTTAGTGGCTGGAATTGCCTTTGGTATCAACTCTAGCGCCTATGTTGCAGAGATAATAAGAGCTGGAATTGAGGGGTTAGATAAGGGTCAGATGGAAGCCTCTAGAGCTCTTGGAATGAGTTATCCCATAGCTATGAAAGAGGTTATTATTCCACAGGCTATCAGAAAAATTCTTCCAGCTTTAGTCAGTGAGTTTATAACACTTTTAAAAGAGACTTCTATAGTTGGTTTTATTGGTGGAGTAGATCTTTTAAGATCAGCAAATATAATCACATCTCAAACTTATAGAGGAGTTGAACCATTACTTTTAGTTGGTTTCATATATCTAGTTTTGGTTGGAATATTTACAAAAATTATGAGAGGTGTTGAAAAGGGGTTGAGTAATTGATGATAAAAGTTGATAATCTATTTAAAAACTATGGAGAGCTTGAAGTTTTAAAGGGTGTTTCTACCCATATAAATAAAGGGGAGGTTGTAGCAGTTATAGGTCCATCTGGAAGTGGTAAATCCACATTTTTAAGATGTATAAACCGCTTAGAAGAGCCTACTCTTGGTCATATTTACATTGATGGCGAGGATATTATGAATCCTCATACAGACATAAATCATATGAGAGCTAAGGTGGGTATGGTCTTCCAGCACTTCAACCTTTTTCCACATAAAACAGTTCTAGAAAATCTCACATTAGCTCCTATGAAAGTTAAAGGGATGAAAAAAGATGAGGTGGATGAAAAAGCTTTAATTCTACTAAAAAAAGTTGGTTTAAAAGATAAGGCACTCGCCTTTCCAGATCAGCTTTCAGGGGGACAAAAACAGAGAATAGCTATAGCTAGAGCTCTTTGTATGGATCCTGAGGTTATCCTTTTCGATGAGCCAACATCAGCTCTTGATCCAGAAATGATTAGAGAGGTTTTAGATGTTATGAGAGAGCTTGCTAAAGATGGGATGACAATGGTTGTTGTTACACATGAGATGGGATTTGCCAGAAAAGTGGCAGATAGAGTTTTATTTATGGATCAGGGATCTATCTTGGAGGACACAACTCCTGATGAACTTTTCGATGGAGTAAATCACTCTAGAGCAAAGGAGTTTATTGAAAAAGTTTTAAACCATTAATATTTATTTAATTACATTTAGGAGGATCTTATGAAAAAAATTCTTAAAAGCTTAGTTTTATTTTTAATGTTAGTTGTAAGTAGTTTAACTTTTGCAAAGGAAAAGCTTTATGTTGGAACAAATGCTGAGTTTCCACCTTTTGAGTACCTTGATAAGGGTGATATTGTAGGATTTGATATAGACCTAGTTAAAGCCATTGGAAATAAGTTAGGAATGGATGTTGTTATTAAAGATATGTCCTTTGATGGTTTAATTCCAGCTCTTGAAACAAATAAAGTTGATATAGTTATTGCTGGTATGACTGCTACTGATGAAAGAAAAATAGCTGTTAATTTCTCAAATCCCTATTATACAGCCAATCAAGTTATTATTTTAAAGGATGATAACAAGGATATTAAAACATTTGATGACTTAAATGGAAAACTGGTTGGAGTTATGCTTGGATTCACTGGAGATGTTGTTGTCAGTGAGATGAAAAATGTTGAATCTAAAAAATATAATGCCTCTTTTGCCGCTATTATGGAGTTACAAAACAATAAAATCGACGCCGTTGTTTTAGACTCTGAAACTGCTTTAAACTATCTTAAAAATAATAAAGGGCTAAAGTTAGCAGATACATCAGGTGAACCAGAGGAGTATGCTATTGCCATCTCTAAAAAGAACACTGAGCTTTTGAATAAAATTAATACAGCTTTAGATGAACTTAAAAAAGATGGAACTTATGAGTCTTTATTAAAGAAATATATGTAAATATGTAAAAAAGTCCCCTATTTATGGGGACTTTTTCTTATTTTTTATAATTTTTTAATGTTTCTAAGTCTGGATTTAAGAGTATCTTTTCTATAGCATCTTTTTTTACTAGAGGTTCAATCTCATTTATAAATCTAACAACACTCAATGAATCCGCTCCCAACTCATAAAAGTTTTTATTTAAACTGTTCTCAGATATGTTTATCTCCAATATCTCCTCCCATATCTTAACAATCTTTTTTTCAAAATCTGACAGTATAATACTCTCTTTTTTTAAATCCATCTTTTTCTTACTCAACTCTCTAAGTTTTTTTAAATCTAACTTTCCATTGGAATTTAAAGGAAACTCATCAATCTTAAAAAAAGCATATGGAATCATATAATCTGGTAAACTCTTCTTTAAATATTTTAAAAGTTTTTGCTCCTCTATATCCCCAATATAGTATGCCAAAAGAGCGCTCTTAGAGGAGTTTGGAATCACCCTACAACCCCTTATAGTTGGATACTCCTCTATTTTTTTCTCTATCTCTTCCAGCTCTATACGATATCCTCTAATTTTTACCTGAAAATCCTTTCTTTCTAAAAACTCCAAATCTCCATCTGAATTTATTCTACACAGGTCTCCTGATCGATAGAACCTTCTATTACCTGAAGTTATAAATTTTTTTCCAGTTTCTAGAGGATTATTTGAATATCCTCTAGCCAAGCAATCTCCACCAATAAATAGTTCACCTAGATTCTCATCCAAATCTATATCCAGATATAGCTCTATATTATCTAGAGGTTTTCCTATTGGTACTCCCTCTCCTATATACTTTTTATCTCTATTAAATATATGGTATATACATCCCACTGTGGCTTCTGTTGGTCCATACTCATTCACTATCTTACACTCTTCTCCAAGAAGTTCTTGAGCTTTTTTAGCTGTACTAACTTTTAATTGCTCTCCTCCCACAATGACCAGTTTAAATCTATCTTTTTCTATGTTGTATTTAGACATGATTTCCAGATGAGTTGGTGTCATCTTAACACTGTTCATCTTACTATTTTCAAAGATATCTTTCAGTGTCACTGGCGTCACTTTTTTACGGAAAAACTCTATCTGTCCCCCTGTTACTAAAGTGGTGAAAATAGCTGTTATAGATAGATCAAAGGATATAGATGTAAAAAATCCAAAAATGCTTTCCCCATCTATCCCATATTTTTTTATACAGTTTGATATATAGTTACACAGTGTTCCATATGTTATCTCCACGCCCTTTGGACTTCCTGTACTTCCTGAGGTATATATTGTGTATATCACATCCTCTGAGCTATATTTTGCAAAGTTCTCAATCTCTTTGTCCCATACACCTTTTTTCTCTGATAAAATCTCACTTAAATTTTCCAATAAGACCTTACTCTTTGAGTTTTCTTTTATATACTCTATCCTATCTTTTGGATACTCTGGGTCAATGGGAATAAAAACTGCACCAACTTTAATACAAGCCAATATTGATATTATATAACTGGAATCTCTTTCAGTTGATATAGATACTCTATCACCCTTTTTAACTCCACAGCTTTTAAGATACTCAGATACTTTTTGGGCTTTTTCAAATATATCTCTATAACTTAACTCCTCATTTTTTTCAAGTGATAGAGGTTCAGTGTCACTCCATCTTTTAAATATCTCTTTAAACATATCTATTTTCTCTACCTTACACTCTCCTGTCACACTGACTCTTTTTTTATTTAGAAGCATATTTTTTAATCTATCTAAATAATTCTCAATCACACTATCACTATAGTTTCCCTCATAGTATCCCACCGTTAAGATCGTTTTACTATCCAGTTCAGTAATTACAAAGGATATTGGAACTAATGGCGTTATTACAGGAAGAGCATATACTTCAGTTGGAGAGAAGCTCTCTGTTTTATAACTCTCTAAATCTATCTTACCTAGATTTGAAATCACAGCTGTAGTAGCTGTTTTTTTCTGCTTATTGTAGTTAGAAATTGTATATTTCAAACCCAACCTTAAAACATCTAATGGAAACTTATCAAATATAAAGTACTCCTTAGGTGAGTAGATAATATCTCTATTTTTTAATATCATATTTATTAGGTCTATATTTATTTTTTTCCAGTTTTTATCCTTTACTTCCAAATACATAGGTAGGGATAGATTCCCTGTATTTAACCTCTCATTTTTAAACTTTTCTCTAATATCTCTTGTTATTATAAATCTACTGATTTTATCCCCACTTAAAGCGTGAATATTCCCAATTAACTTTGATGTTAGCCCACTTATTTTCTCATCTATAACCATTTTTTTAGAGATGGGATAAGTTATTTCATAGGACTCTCTACTCTTTAGAGGTGAGTATTCTCCCACAGTTACTATATCACTACTTTTTTTAACTCCACTCCCTTTTAAAATATCTATATCTCTTGTTTTAGAGGAAAACTTCTCTATGTCTAAGGAGTTGAGCTGTCTAAAAATAGCTTCAATCCAAATGCCTTGACCTTTTCCATCCATCACTCCATGATGGGTTCTAAAAATAATAGTAGTTTTACTAGATTCATCTAAGTAGTAGATTTGACAAGCTGGTCCCTTTGTTAAATCCATCTTTTTTCCCATTAACTCTTTAAAATCTCTTCCTATATCATCCCTATCTATTTTTATAACTTTGGGATTAACTTTTGAATCGATCCAATATCTCCCTATTAGCTTAAATCTGCTCTCAGGAAAACTCTTAGCCACTTCATCTACAGCTTTTTGAAATAGCTCTATATCTATATGTCCTTCTCCCTCTATAACTCTATTTATTGTAAATGAGTTATAGTTTTTTTCAAATGCAAGATACATCTTCTCATTTGGAGATACTCTTCTCTTCTCTATCATAATTTTTCATCACCATATTTTTTTAGATACTCTCTATCCACTTTTTTCCAAACTCTTTTTGCTCCAAGTATTCCATGTGGATCCAGGGACCCTTTTAAAATAAATCTATCCCCCTCCAATTTCACAGAGGCATAGTACTCTCTAGAGCTTTTTGGATCTATAACTCTCCCATTTTTATATGTTTTATCATCAATTTTTTTAAATCCCTTTACCAATTCAAAACCGATTATCTCATCCCTATTGGTATAGCTTATTATATCAAATTTTTTATTCACAGTTGCTATATATTTTATCCTTCCAACATAGGTATCCCTAACTTTTTCTATTAAAACAATAGCCTCTTTTCCAGTTTTTCCCTCTTGTGTCATCCAATATCCTAAAATTGAGTTGGCAAATAGCATATTTCCTAAAACCATAAACAATAAAATAACTCTCATTTTATATACTCCTTTTCTTTTCATAATTAAATATTATAATCTATACACCCC
>NZ_DBGBQB010000060.1:0-7622 GCF_048470075.1 Cetobacterium sp.
ATTATGAAATAAAAATGAAAAATAATCTGTAAAAATTTTTGGAAGATACAGCTCTTCTATTAAAAATTTATAAATATAGCAACAAAGTGCACGTTTTCTATCTATATTCTTTCCCGATAAAAAAACTCCCTTCCCTGTATGACTTTCAATAGTTAAATAGAAATTGTCCACTTCACTTTTAATGTCAACTAGGTCTCCATTTAATGTCCGCCTTGAAACATCAAGTTGTTTTGAAAGATTTTCTAAATTTAAACTTCCATCAATAAGAATCTTTAAAATTAGAAAAAAAACTCTTTCCTCTTTAGAAATAACTTGAACTTTTTTGAGATCAGAAAAAAGACTTTTGTATTTTAAAACATCTTTCATCATTACTTCTAATTTGTTTGTTTTTTGAACGTTGGGGATTGAGTTATAAATATCTTTAATATGAAGATTCAAATTTGCTTTTGAAAGTTTTAAAAATGATTCTAGGAAGTCAAGATTTCTTCCCCCGGTAAACTTTAAGAGGCTTAAAACTCTTAAATGTTTTGAATAAATTGTTGTTGGCATAACTTCCCCCCCTTTTTTTTAAATACATGGGTTCATTATAGAGTATAAAAGTTCAGGTGTCAAACAGTTTTGAAAAAAAGTTTTAAAAAAATAAAAATTTTTCAAGTAGAAAAAAATAGATTATATAGCGTATACTATTTTCAAAATATAAAATTTCATTTTTTATGAAAAAAAGGGAGGGAACATGATGAGAAAAGTTTTATTAGGAACAATACTATTAAGTTCAACACTTTTAGCGGCAGAGCTATCATCAATATCTGGGGAAACAACAGCAGTTTTTGCTAAAAAGGAAAAGAAGACAGATAAGCCTCTCATATATTTAGCCGAAAATTTTCATGAAATGGCTACATTACCAGGATTTACTTTAATGTCTCCATCAGGGCTAGTTTCATCTTATGGAGTTGTTTTTGCAGGACTTTCTGGATTGAAAGATGAAGGAAATACAGACGGAGCTTTTGCTCTTGGAATGGGATTCGGAGACTCTAACACAGTTGGTGGAGCGGTATCAGTGGGAATTGGAAGTGTAGATCCTAGAGATGGTGGTTCATTTAATAGAGGAACTTTAAATCTTAATGTGGGACATCATTTTAAAAAATATGGATTAGGATGGTCAGTTGGTGTATCTGGAGTGGATTTATGGCATGCAACTGGAGCAGATGGAGATAATCAAGATCCAAGTTTTTATACAGCAGTTACAAAGTTATGGGCAAATGATTATATCCCTATGGCTATTACGGCAGGATTTGGAAATAACTCATATGCAGATATAAATATAGAAAAAAGAGATAGGAAAGATGAAGTGGATGGATTTGGAGCTATTGCTTTTTATCTAATACCACAAGTGAGTTTAATTGTAGATTATACAAGTAATGTTCTATCAGCAGGATTTGGTATAGTTCCATTTCCAGATTATCCAATATCTGTGAATTTGGGAGCTACAAATATAAATGAACAGGGAGCTAAAGATACAAAGGAAAGAACTGCATTTATTGCATCAGTAGCTGCAGCTTACGTATTCTAATTTAAGGAGGAGTTAAAATGAAAAAAATTTTATTGTTAGGAATGCTTCTTACATCAAGTGTATTGATTTTTGGAGCAGAGGAACCAGATGACGCACCTCTTTCTAAAAGTGATTCATTTTTAGTAGCATTTGGAATGAAAGATTCTCCAGTTGTTGGGCAAAATACACCAGCGGCAGCAACAGTGGCACACTCTTCAGCCCACGCATCATCTACCTCACTTACAAGCATACAAAATACACCATATAGAAACAAATAAAAAAAATACTGAAAGCAAAGCAGATATAATTAAAAGTGAAAAGCTGTTCAGATGGACAGCTTTTTTTATAAAAAATTAAATTGGAGCGAGGGATGAGAAAAAAAGAGGATTTTTATGAAGATGATTTCTTTGAAGACGATGAGGGGTTAGACTTGATGGATTTGGTATTCACCCTTCTTAGAAGATGGAAATTGATTACATTGATAGCGATACCAATATTCGGACTAGGAATTTTCTTTGCAATGACAAGACCAACTGTTTATAAGGCAGAGATGACAATGATGGTATCAAGTGGAAGAAATTTTAGTGCTACTTCATTAGATGGTGGGGAGTTATCTGTAAATCAGAAGTTGGCAACAACCTATGCTGAGATTGCTAAAAGCAGTGTGATTTTAAAAAATGTCATAAAAAAATATGATTTAGATGAAAGTTTGAGAGGATTACAAGGTAATGTGACAATATCCCCAGTTGAAGACACAGAGTTATTACAATTGACATATAGAAATAGAGACCCTGCATTGGCAGCAGCAGTGGTAAATGAGATTGGAAATGAGTTTATACTAAAAGTTCGTGAAGTTATGAACTTTCAAAATATAAAAGTTGTTGAACCAGCTGAAGTTCCAAGAGAGGCCTTACCTAAGAGACGTATTATAATTCTTGCAATCTCCTTTGTATTGTCAGTTATGACTGGATGTATGACAGCTTTTATAGTGGAATTTTTCTTTTGTAAACTTAGAAAGCCAAAAGATATTGAGAAAATTTTAGGTACAGATATGCTTGGAATGGTTCCAGACTTTAATCTTTCTTTGGTGGATGGTGAAAAAGATGCAGAATAAAAGACAGATATTTTTTAAAGATTCTAATAATCATGAGATGAATGAAGCTCTTAGAGTGATTAGAACAAATCTACATTTTTTAAATGAAAAAGAAAATGCGAGAACAGTATTGGTAACAAGTACAGTCCCTAAGGAGGGGAAAAGTATAATAGCTTCTAACTATGCAATGAGTATAGCTATTACAGGAAAAAAAGTTTTATTGATAGATTGTGATATTAGAAGGCCTAGAGCTCATGAAAGCTTTGGAGTGTTATTTAATAGAGGGTTAGAGTCAGTATTATCGGGGGAGTGTATTTTAGAAGATGTTATTTTACGGGGTGTTGAAGAAAATTTAGATATAATTCCAACAAGGAATGTAGCACACAATGTAACAGAGCTTTTTTTAGGGGATAGAATGAAAGCGCTTTTAGAGGATTTAAAAGAGGAATATAACACAGTAGTTTTAGATACACCACCACTTATAATAGCGAGTGATGCAGCAATACTTTCAAAACATTGCGATGGGGTCGTTTATGTTGTGGCTTATGATCAAGTGGCTAAAAGAGAGTTAGAGTTTGGAAAAACAATGTTAAATAATGCAAAAGCTAATATATATGGATTTGTTGTAAATAAAGTGGATAAAAATGGACTTTCATATGGAAATTATGGATATTATAATAACAACTATTCATACTATAAGGATTACTATACAGAAGAGGGAGAAATCATTTCAAAAAGTTATAAACCTCAAAAAGGGTTAAAAGGTTTTGTTGAAAGGTTAAAAAGAGATTACAAAAGACAACTAAGTGGAGACCAAAAGGGGAAAAAATGGTAGATATTCATACACACCTATTATTTGGTGTTGATGATGGCCCTAAAACATTAGAGGAATCTATTGAAATGATTAGAGAGGGGATGAAACTTGGATTTAAAGAGTTCTATTTGACCTCTCATTACAATAAAAAAGAGTACTACAATGAGGATTATGAAAAAAATTATGAAATTTTAAAAAAAAAATGTGAAGATTTAAAACTAAAGGTAAAACTACATAGGGGAAATGAAGTTTACCTAGATGAAAATACAACTAGAGTTTTAAGTGAAAAAAAGTTTAATACGATAGGAAAAGAGTTTCTTCTGGTAGAGTTTTCACCACTGACTACAACTTTAGTGGGAAGAAAACTGTTAAAAAAAGTTTTAAATGAAGGATTTGTACCGATATTAGCTCATGTAGAAAGATATAATCTCTTTAGGGGAAGAGATTTAATACAGCTAAGAAAACTTGGAGTAAAACTCCAGGTAAATATTACAGGGGAAAAACCAAAACATATAGTTAAATTATTAGAAAATGGACACATTGATTTTTTAGGAAGTGATGCTCATGGAGTTGAAAAAAGAGGGTATGTTTGGAGTGAAGAGTTAAAATATATAAATAAAATGACTACTTTTAATGGGGTTACAAAGGAGGATAAGGGGCATGAGAAAAGGCAGTTTACTAATGGGAATTTTAGTTCTTTCTTTAGGAGCATATTCTCAGGAATTAGGGCTAGAAGAGATTCTAAAAAGAGTTGAAACTAATAATCCTGAGATTAGAGTTAAAGAGTTAGATGTAAAGATAAAGGAAAAAGGAAAGAAAAAGGCCTTTAGAAATCTGATTTTACCACCTGTGACAATAGAGAGTGAAAATGATTGGGAGACAGCAAAAAATGAGGGGTTTGGATTTGAAAAAATAGAAGCGACAATACCACTTTTTCAAGGTGGAAAGATGATGAATACCTATAAAAAATCTAAGAGTGAATTAGAGTTATCTAAAGCGGAGAAAATACTAGCTGTATATTCTTGGCAGGAAGCTGGTGTAGATGCATATTTTTCAACTTTGAACTACAAAAAGCAACGTGAAATAACAGATTTGACAATCGCTGCATTACAGAAACAACGTAATAGACTTTCTGGCCTATATAAAGAGAATAAGATGATAGCTAAATCTGAAGTTTTAAAAGTTGAAGCGGATTTAGAGAATAATAGAGCTTTAAATTTTGAGAATGCGCAGAAAGAAAGAGCTTCTAAAGAGGTATTGATGCAACTTCTTGGATATGATTTAGATAGACAAGTGACATTGGAGGAGTTTAATACTGTAAACTATTTAAACTCTCTTGGAGATATAAAAAAGGTTAAAAATCCAAAAGATACAACTCTTGGGAAAAAAGAGAGCTTAATGGTGGATTTAGCTGAGTATGATCTAAAGATTACTAAAGCAGATCTTTATCCAGTGGTATATATAAAACCATCACACAGATTTAAAGAGGAAAATTTAGATACAAATAAATATGAAACTGTAAATGAGGGGAGAGTAGAGCTTGGAATTACATATACTTTTGCTTGGGGAGCCACTTTAGATTCTGTAGATCAGAGTGAATATAAATTGGATCAGGCTAGAATCATGTATGATAATAATATTCAAGGAATAGAGCTAGATATGAGAAATAAACTTGGAGAGATAGAATCTCTAGCAGGTCAAAGTGAGGCTCAAAAGAAAAGATTAGAGCTACTGAGAGAAAACTTAAAAATTGATAATTTAAGATATGATAATGAATTGGTAACAACTTTTGACTACTTAAACTCAGTAAATCAGTTAAGAACAGCTGAAGAGGATTACTATAAACTTCAGAGAACGCTGGTTTTAGCTGTGATAGAGTATGAAAATCTATATAAGTAGGGGAGAGATATGAACAAAAAAATAATGATAGGTGCTGTGATAACAGTGTTAATTCTTGGCGGATATGTCACAGCAAATAGAGTATCTAGAAAAGAGGTAAAAGTTTCTAAAATAGAGATTGGAAATCTATCTAGTTCAATACTTTATGCAGGAGTAGTTGTACCTGGAGAGGTTATTCCTGTATATGTTGAAGCACCAGTATTGGTCGAATCAATATTAGCTCATGTGGGACAAGAGGTTCAACCAGGAGATAAGCTTATGACTTTTAGTAGTAAAAGTGTAATTGAAAATGATAAAGAGCTCAGAATAAATGAGTTAGATATAAAAGATATAAAACTTAGAATAGCTGATCTTGATGGAGGGTCATTAAAACTAGAACTGGACAATCGAAAGTTAGAGATGAGAAATTTGGAGGAGAGAATAAAGGGAGATGAAAGAAGACTTCCGGTTTTAACATCAGAAACTAGAACTTTAAAGGAGAAGGTTGAGGCTTATAAAAAGTTATTGGCTGCTGATGGAGTTTCAAGTACAGAAGCTAATAGAGCTATAACTGAAGCTGATAAAAAGATGGTTGAACTTGAAGATTTAAAAACATCTTTAGACTTAAATAGGCAAAAGTTTGAACTTTCAGCTGTAAGTTATGAGAGTTTAACGAGAGAGTTGCAAATTGAGGAAGCTAAATTAAAATCAAATTTAGAAAAATTACAATTGAATCAAGAGATTTTAAAACGGCGTGCTGAACAGCTTAAAAAACCACTTGAAGCACCAGTAGCAGGAGTTATTACAACAATAGATGTAACTGAAGGAAGCAATATGATGAGTGGGCAAAGACTTTTAGCCATTTCACCAAAGGGCGAAAGTACAGTAAAAGTGGAAGTGCCAATGTACCAAGCGAGTACTATTTTACCAAAACAAAAAGCTATTGTAAAAAGTTTATCATCAGAGGGAGATTTAATATATGATGGGGTTGTATCCAGAGTCTCTAGTATAGCAAGAGAAAGTATATTAGGTGGAAAAAATGATAAAGTTATAGAGATTGAGGTAAAGGTATTGGGAAGCACTAATCTAAAACCTGGATTTTTAACCGATGTTGAAATAAGTACTAAAAGTAATCGTAGTGTTGCAACTATATCATCCTTTTCTGTTATAGAAGAGGCAGATAAAAGGTTTGTATATATAGTGGATGAAGGAAAAATTCGTAAGACTGAAGTTAAAATTGGAGCAAAGACATCCACTGATTATGAGGTGCTGAATCTACCTATAGGAACAGAGGTTGTGATAAATCCATTTAAAGTTTCAGATGGAGAGAAAGTAAAGGCTGTGATCTGATGAAATTATGGCTAGCATTTAGATTTCTAAAGGGCAATTTAGGAAGGGCAGCATTTCCCTTGGTAGCAGTTATAGTAGGGGCAACAACCCTTATTATGACCTTTTCTCTTGGAGATGGAGTAAAAAGAGTTATAGATAGAGATTTATCAGCTATAGGAAAAAATAGGATTCTTATAGGTGGAGAGTCATTGAGTGATAAAGATTTAGAGCTAGTAGAGAGAATGCCTTTTGTAGAATATGCAATTTTTCCAGAAAAAAGAAGATTAGCTGGAGATGTTTTATTTAGAGGTTATAGTAAAAAAGCTTTAAATGCTATCAATTTACCAACTCTTAAAGAGGAGGAGGTAGTTTTAGATAAAGATCAGTTTTGGGATACGGAAGTGGGGGCAGAAGTAGAACTCGAAACTGGATTGGGAAAAAGAAGATTTATAATTAAGGATTTGTATCAAGAGGAGAGTCCATTTGAAACTGTTAAAATGGGCAATAGAGTCATAGTAAGTGATGAAACTTTTGAAAGAATCTTTGGAAGGAGTAGCTACAATAGCTTGATAATCTCCTTTCCACAAGATGAAGATGGGGTGGAATATATACCAGTGATACTAAGAGAGCTGAATAGGTCTCGGTTTAGTTACAACCAAATTAAGGTTTTAGAACCCCCAGATATCTATAAAAAAGTGGAGAGGATAAAGAGTTTTGTAGGAAAAGGACTTTTTATCCTCTCTTTTATTTCTTTAATTGTTGGCGGTATTGGAATTTTAAATTTAATAGCAGCAGCAGTAAGAGAGAGAAGTTCATACATAGGTATACTAAGAGTGTTGGGAATGGATAAAAAGAGTTTAATGGAAGTGTTTCTAATAGAAGCAGCGGTGGTAATAACTTTAGGAACTGTTATAGGAATAATTTTTGGAGTTATAATATCATATTTAACTGGAAGTATA
>NZ_DBGBQB010000061.1:0-5970 GCF_048470075.1 Cetobacterium sp.
TTAATATTCCAGTTATTTTAGAAAATGGAACAAATTTAATGGCTCTTAGAGAAAAAAGAAAGGGTCTGGGTAAAAATTTAAAAAATTTTATAGTTTTTAATATAGATGAGGGAGTTGGTGCAGGAGTAGTTGTAGAGGAAAAACTATATAGTGGAACAAAATTTGAAGCAGGAGAAATTGGTCATGCACCATATGATTATTCAGAAAATGCGCCAATATGTAGTTGTGGAAATAAAGGGTGCTTAGAAACATATCTTGCCAATTGGCGAGTAGTAGAAAGAGCCTATAAAGAAAAAGGAATGATTCTTAGCTACGAAGAGATAATATATAGAGCAAATAAAGGGGAAACATATTTTTATAAGTTAATACTATCTTTAGTAAAAGCTATATCTCATGGAATTCTATGGACTGAATACCTACTAAATCCAGAAGGGATAATAATAACGGGGAAAATAACAGAGTGTAAAGACTTCTTTTGGAAAGAAGTACAAAGAGTTTTGAATAACAATCTTTTGAATAAGGATAAAAAAATATGTTTGTTAAAATCAAGATATGAAAAAAATGCTATTTTAGAGGGAGCAATCTTTCTAGGGTTAGATTATTATTTTAATGAATAGATAAATAAAAGGAGGGTATGATGACAAATTTTAATTGGTTTCTAGATGGAGGATTAGTTGGATTTTATATTTTACTAAGCCTAATTGTGGGAGTGTTTATCAAAAAATACGTTAGAAATGTCAATGATTTTTTAGTCGCAGGAAGGAGTGTAGATTTGCATGTGGGGATGGCCTCTTTAGCAGCGACAGAATTTGGAATAATAACGTGTATGGCAGCGAGTCAACTGGGGTATAGATATGGATTTGCTGGAGCAACTGTTGGAATAATAATGACAATAGTTATGTTTATTGTTGGAAAAACAGGGTTTTGTATTGAGCCACTAAGAAAAGCTGGTGTTGTGACAATTCCAGAATTCTTTGAAAAAAAGTTTGGAAGTAGGGTAAGATGGGCTTCTGGAGTTGTAATTGTTTTAGGTGGTCTTTTAAATATGGGGGTATTTTTAAGAACTGGAGGAGAATTTTTAGTTTATGTAGCGGGGTTGAATCCTAAATATTTAGAAATAACAATGACAGTTTTATTAATAATTGTGGCTTTATACACAATATTAGGTGGAATGTTATCAGTGTTGGTAACAGATTATATGCAATTTTTACTGATGAGTATTGGACTTATATTAACTACATTTACAGTATTTATAAAAGTTGGATGGAATAAATTATTTGATACAGTTATAACACAGTATGGTGCAGGAGGAATAAATCCATTTGTACATCCTAAGTTGGGATGGCAATATGTTTTATATACTACTTTAGTATTGACAGCTACAGTTTTAACTTGGCAAACAATGGTTTCAAGAGTACTTTCAGCTAAAGATGAAAAAGTCGCTAAAAAAATGTATACTAAAACAAGTATATTTTATATTGTAAGATCATTAATCCCTGTACTTTGGGGTGTTACAGCATTAGTTTTAGTAAAATTAGACGCTGTAGGTGGAAACCCATTATATGCTATGCCAAAAATGTTATCAGTTTTATTGCCTAGTGGAATAATTGGACTTTTAGTAGCAGCGATGCTTGCAGCTGATATGTCAACAGACTCATCATACCTTTTAGGGTGGGCAAGCGTAATATATAATGATATATTAGTGGTATTTCATAAAAACTCTTGGTCAGAGAAAAGAGCAATACTTATAAATAGAGTTCTAATAGGAGTAATAGGTATATTTCTTCTTTTATATGGATTATGGTATCCACTAAAATCAGATTTATGGATTTATATGACTTTAACAGCAACAATTTATTCTGTGAGTGTATCAACTCTTCTAGTAGCAGCTTGTTATTGGGAAAAAGCTAACGATTGGGGAGCTTTTGCAACAATAATAGTTGGAGCTTTGATACCAGGTGGATTTTTAGTGGCCCAACAAATCCCAGCACTTAGTCCGATAACAGATGCAATAGGACCATATTACTCAGGGATAGCATCATTTGTTTTCGCATGGATTGCTATGATTGCTGGTTCTCTTTTAAAAATATCAGTTAAAGAAAAAGATGGGGTTTTAGAGGAGGAGATAGCATGACAAATATATTGGTTATGTTCTGGAAATTTTTAATATGTTTTGGGTTAGCTTGGTATGTTGTAACAATAGGAATAGTAGGAGTAAAAGGATTTAAAAATATAAGAACTATGCTGGGAGGAATAAATGCTACAGAAGAAAAGTAATGTCATTTTTATTATAGCAGATGATCTAGGTTATTGGGCTTTGGGAAGCTATGGAAATAAAGATGCAATAACTCCAAATTTAGATAGATTAGCTAGCGAGGGGAAAAAGTTTGAGAATTTTTTCTGTGCATCTCCAGTTTGTTCTCCTGCAAGAGCATCTATATTTACGGGAAGAATACCGTCACAACACGGAATATTAGATTGGCTAGACGAGTGGGAGAACGGTGCAACAACAGAGGAATATTTAAAAGGTCAAAATACATTTGTAGATATTCTATCTAAAAATAATTACACTTGCTGTATGAGTGGGAAATGGCATATGGGAGCTGCAGAAAAGCCTCAAAATGGGTTTAAATACTGGTATTCTCACCAAAAAGGAGGAGGACCATACTATAATGCTCCAATGTATAAAGATGGAGAATTGGTGCATGAAGAGGGATATATAACTGATAAGATAACAGATTATGCACTTGAATTTTTAGAAAAATATTCACATGATGAAAATCCTTTTTTTCTTAGTTTAAATTACACTGCTCCACATTCTCCATGGGACTCTAAAAATCATCCAAAAGAGTTATTGGATCTATATGAAGGGTGTGAATTTTTATCTTGCCCAAGAGATCCCTATCACCCCTGGAAAATAGCTGAAACATTTGAAGGTAATGAACAGGAAAGAAAAGAGGTCTTAAAGGGATATTTTGCATCTTTAACTTCCATGGATTTAAATATAGGTAGGGTTTTAAAACTTTTAGAAGATAGAAAAATATTGGAGGATACGTTAATAGTTTTTACAAGTGATAACGGAATGAATATGGGACATCATGGAATTTTTGGAAAAGGAAATGGAACGAGCCCACTAAATATGTATGATACATCGGTAAAAATTCCATTTATAATGTATAAAAAGGGAGAGTTCATTCCAGAGGTTGTGGATAGGTTATTGAGTCATTATGATATAAGACATACAATATTGGAGTATTTAAAATTAAACGATTATTTGGATATGGGAATAAAATATCCTGGAAAAAGTTTTAAAAGCATTTTAGAAAATAAAAGTAGTGAAGAGAAGGGGCATATTGTAGTATATGATGAGTATGGTCCAACAAGAATGATAAGAGATGATAAGTTTAAGTATATACATAGATATCCTGATGGTCCATATGAATTTTATGATTTACAAAAAGATCCCAATGAGAGGATAAATAAA
Source organism: Cetobacterium sp. (assembly GCF_048470075.1). Taxonomy (GTDB): domain Bacteria; phylum Fusobacteriota; class Fusobacteriia; order Fusobacteriales; family Fusobacteriaceae; genus Cetobacterium_A. The sequence continues at coordinate 3,485 of NZ_DBGBQB010000061.1, forward strand.
ATAGATGATATAGAATATTTAGATATTATAAAAAAGATGAGATATGAGCTTTTAAGTTGGTATTCTCAACATGTGAATCCAGAAATAGATGGAGCTACATTACCGGTGTATGGTGGTGGACAAAAAGGACTTGCAGGTAAATGGGGAAAGTATGATAAGGATACTTTTGGAAGATATAGTTCTAAATATATTTTTACAAGTGATAATAAGTCAAGAGAAAAAATAAAAAAGATTGAGGTAGAAGATAAAATACAATAGTGAAAAGTTGCAGGGAAATAACCTGCAACTTTTTTAATTTTTGAAAATAAGTTTTATTTTTTATTTGGTAAAAAAAAGAAAATGTGCTAAGATTAGACTGTAATTAAATTGGGGAAAATTAGTATTTTTTTGACTAAAAATGTGAGGAGAGTTTAGTTATGAAACGTTTTAATATTGAAACTGCTATATATTTTGGAGAGGGATCTCTAGAAAAATTAAGGGAGTTAGATAATAAAAAGATACTAATTGTGTGTGACAAGTTTATAGGTTCATCTGATATTTTAAAAAAAGTATTAGATAAGCTAGAGAGATGTGAAGTTTTAGTTTTTGATGAGATTGTACCAGATCCTACAATAAAAATTGTTGCAAAAGGTGTGCAACTTTTAAAGAGAGAAAATTTTGATTTGATAATAGCTTTAGGAGGAGGTTCTTCAATAGATGGAGCTAAAGCTATAAGAGAGTACTATAAAAAAATAGATGGAGATGTAGAGATAGATTTTTATGCTATTCCAACTACCAGTGGAACAGGTTCAGAAGTAACAGAGTATTCAGTTATAACAAATGAAAAAGAGAGCTTGAAGTACGCTCTAACAAATGAGGATCTATTGCCAACTATAGCAATATTAGATCCTGAGTTGGTCAGATCAGTTCCAAAAGGTATAACTGCAGATACAGGAATGGATGTATTAACACATGCAATAGAAGCTTATGTTTCTAAAGAAGCTTCAGATTTTACAGATGCTTTAGCAGAAAAAGCTTTTGAATTAGTTGTGAAAAATTTAGAAAAAGCCTATGAAGATGGAAACGATATATATGCTAGAGAGAAGATGCATAATGCTTCATGTTTAGCAGGACTTGCATTTAATGCAGCAGGTCTTGGATTAACTCATAGTTTAGCTCATATGATTGGAGGGAGATTCCATATTCCTCATGGAAAAATAAATGCGATTATATTACCTTATGTAATTAAGTTTAATTCAGATATAGATAGAAAATCATACTTAGATTCAGAGAATGAGATTTTAAAAAGATATCAAAAACTAGGAAAAATAGCTGGTGTCAATGGAGTTAATCCAGTTATTGGAACAAGTAATTTAATAAACTACATTCAGAAACTACAGAAGTCTGTTTCAATTCCTAAAAATTTAAAAGAGTTAAAGATAGATGGAACTTCACTTTTAGAAGATGTAGAAACAGTTTATGAAATAGTAATGAAAGATGTATGTACAAAAACAAATCCAAAAGAGATTAGTAAAGAGGATATAAAAACACTATTGAAAGAGATTGTGGGATAGAAGTTTAGGAGTGATAAAATGGAAAAAGAGAAGTACTATATTGGAGAAGTTGAAAAAATTTGTGGTATAGCAAAAAAAACTCTGAGGTTTTATGACAAAATAGGACTACTTTCACCCTTTGAAATAAATAGTAATGGATACAGATATTATAGTAAAGATAATTTATATACAATACCAGTAATAAAATATTATAAACAGAGTGGATTTACACTAGAAAGTATAAAAAAAGTTATGAATGACTTCAATTGTCAGCATATTGAGGAAAGTTTTTCAGAAAAGATAAAGGATTTAGAAAAGATGGAGAGGGAGCTAGTTTTAAAAAAACGCTCCCTTGAGGATTGGAACTCTTTAGTAAAAGAAGCAAGAATGGTTTTAGAGTATAACTTAACAGATATAAAAGTAAAGTATTTAGAGAAGGATCGATATATTCATCATACCCAGGAGTTCAATGAGGATTATATAAGTTCTGTAATAAATATAGATTTTACTAACTATATAGAGGAGATAGGGAATGCGATAACAGGCCCAGTTATAATTGAGTTCTCTTCATTAGAGAATAAACTAAAGGGAAAAAGTCAAAAGATAAGAATACTTCAAAAAAATCTTATAAAATGTGATTCAGAACTTTTAACTGATTTAGGAGGAAAGCTTGTTATCTCTTGTTATCATATTGGTTCTCATAAAAATATAAAAGAAACTTATAAAAAAATGTGTGATTGGGCAAAACTTCATAACTATAAACTTGAAGAGTGTTGCTACGAAAGATATGTGATGGATTATTGGACCACAAAAGATGAGGATAAATTTGTAACAGAGATAATAATGAATATAAAATAATAAAGGTTCCACTAAGGTGGAAGGTAAAAAACAGGTTAGAAACTTAATTTTCTAACCTGTTTTTTTATTATTATAGTTCGGAAAAAGGAACAATAG
>NZ_DBGBQB010000062.1:0-1600 GCF_048470075.1 Cetobacterium sp.
ATTGTAGGTATCATTGAACCTGTTGGAACTAAAAAGTTTCCTATATAAAATTTTTGTATAATCAAAACTAGAATTAAAGCACTTCCTAAACTTTCAACTAATTTAATAATTTTTCTTAAAACTTTTTCAGATGTTTTTCCATTTAATTTAAACTTATTAACAAGATAATCTTCAAATATTGTTCTTTTCTTATCAATTTTAGCAACTATTTTTTTCTCTTTAACAAAAATATATATAAAAAAAGCTGTTAAAATTACATAAAATATCGTATTTAAAATTATATTCTCTCTATTCATAAATCCACTCCTCTGGTCAATTTGTATATATTTTAACACAAAAAAAAGAAAAAAGCTAAGGAATTGTTCTTCCTTAGCTTTAGAAATCTTACTTTCTGATCTCTTTGATTCTTGCTTTCTTTCCAGAAAGTCCTCTTAAGTAGTAAAGTTTTGATCTTCTTACTTTTCCGATCTTTAAAACTTCAATCTTATCGATCATTGGTGAGTTTACAGGAATGATTCTCTCTACTCCAACTCCTCCAGTTACTTTTCTAACTGTAAAAGTTTTTGCAATTCCTCCACCATTTACTCTAATTACTACTCCTTCGAATAACTGTATTCTCTCTTTGTTACCCTCTACAACTTTGTAGTAAACTCCGATAGTATCTCCAGCTTTGAATTCTGGAATGTCGTTTCTTAAGTAGTTTTGCTCTACTAATTGGATTAATTTTTCTTTCATTTTAGCCTCCCTGAATATTCATTTAATATTCCATTAAAGCGGAATATTCGTTTTAATAACTATAGTAGTGTATCATAAAATCTTAACTTTGTCAATTTAGAAGATTAAAATCTAAAGTTAAAATTTAAAATTGGTAATACTTCAAAAATTTCACTATTATCCGCCATATTTACAAGTCCTATCTGTAATCCTTGTAAGTTTTCTGCCATATTCACAAATCCAAACTGTAATCCTTTTATCTGATCTGCTTTATTGAAAAGTCCAAACTGTACTCCCGTTCCTGTTCCTGTAAAGTTAGCTCCTCCAACTTGAACTCCCTTTGTGTTGTGTTCTACCATATTTATCAATCCAAACTGAACACCTGTCATATTTCCACCTACACTATTAAATGTTAGTGGTAAAAAGAACCATCCTAATTTTGCCCCTTCAAAGTTTCCCTCAGTTCTATCGTAGAACGATCCTATTGATAACCCTTTAAAGTTTTGTTTTTTATTAGCTATTATATTTACATCCAATCCTTCAACATTTTGATTCTCAGTATATATAAGACCTAATCTTACACCTTTTACACTTGTTTGTGGTCCTCTTAACTGTGTTGGTGATAACAACCCTAACTCTAAACTTTCAGCTCCGAAAGAAGCTAATGATAATCCTAAAAGTCCTGCTACTAATCTCTTTTTCATTAAAATCCCCTTTATTTTTTCAATACTTTTTACAAAAAATAAAAAAATGGCGCTTCTTGCTGGGCTCGAACCAGCGACAACACGATTAACAGTCGTGCGCTCTACCAACTGAGCTAAAGAAGCACTTTTTTAAGATTGGCAACTTCCTATCCTCCCAGGGGGCTGCCCCCCAAGTACTTTCA
>NZ_DBGBQB010000063.1:0-6169 GCF_048470075.1 Cetobacterium sp.
GAGTTTTTACAGAGATTTTATACGAGATTTTAAAAAAGTTTTCAATTTTGTATTATATTTTATTTATTTTAGGGCTGCTATTATCAATAAAAAATGGGAGTGTGACAAAAGAAGTTGTTGTAGTTGCTACAGTATTTTTAATTTTTACATGGGGTTATTGTAAATATTATAACAGATTACACAATTTTTTATACCAAGTGGAATTGGATTTAAGTTAAGGAGAACTTTTAAGTTCTCCTTTTAAGTTTTAATATGTATAAGTGAATGCTTTTTCTGTTAAAACTTTAATCTTGGAATAGTCAATATCTTCATCTTGAGATGAACACTCACCAGAGGAGCAACATCCTCCAGACGAACAGCTACCAGATGAACATCCTCCAGATGAACATCCTCCAGATGATCTCTCCTCCTCTCCCTTTTCATAATCTGGGTTTCTTTTTAGAAACTCCTCATAACTTTCCAGATACCCTTGTGCTGTAAGCGATTGGTAGACCTTTTCAAGCTCAAGAGCATCAATCCCTAGATTTTTCATAATGGCACCGTCACTGTATACCATTCCACTTTTTAAAAATTCCAAAACATTTTTTTCTATATTATTCATAAATTTTATTCACCTCATCTAATTGAATAAGACATTTTAACACAAAAAAAAAGAATTGTTAATTTTTTTGCAAGCATGATATAATGGAGTAAAAGTCTATACTATATTGTTGGAGGATTAATGGAAGAAAAAGTTTTTGAAACAAAAAAAGATATGGTTGAATACTCAATAAGAAGTACTTATAGAAAAAAGATTTGGTCAAAATTTACGAAAGCGATAAAAGATTTTGATTTAATACAAGATGGGGATAAAATAGCTGTTGGAGTGTCAGGAGGAAAAGATAGTCTTTTACTATCTAAGTTATTTCAGGAGTTAAAAAGAGATAAAAGTAAGAATTTTGAAGTTGCATTTATATCTATGAATCCTGGGTTTGGGTCTATGGATTTAGAGCAATTTAAAACTAATTTAGAGGAGTTAGGAATCCCTTGTGAAATATTTGATGCCAATGTATGGGAAATCGCATTTGAATCCTCTCCTGAAAGCCCATGTTTTTTATGTGCAAAGATGAGAAGAGGAGTACTTTATAATAAAGTTGAGGAACTTGGATATAATAAATTGGCTCTAGGTCATCATTTCGATGATTTAATAGAGACAACACTGATAAATATGTTTTATGCTGGAACGACTAAAACGATGATTCCTAAGGTGAAGTCAACAAGTGGAAAATTAGAATTAATAAGACCTTTAATATATATAAAGGAGAACGATATTATAAACTTTACTAAAAAAAATGAGATTATGGCAATGGCTTGTGGATGCCCAATAGAGTCAGGAAAAGTTGATTCTAAAAGAAAAGAGATAAAAAATCTACTGACAACTTTAGAAAAAACAAATCCTCAAATAAAGCAGAGTATATTTAATTCAATGAAAAATATCAATTTAGATTATGTATTAGGTTATGTATCTGAGAATAAAAAAGGAGAATAAAGTGTTAAAATTAGATGGTATAGAGGAGTTAGATGGATATTCTTTTCAGTCTTTTACTTTTGAAGTTCAAGAGAATAAAGTTTTAATTAATAACTCAAAGGATGGAATTAAAATAGAGATTGCTTATGAAAAAAATAAGTCAATTAAGTTAATTGATAAAATTTATAAACAAACAGGATTGAAAATAGTTTTAAATAGATTGAATGATAAAGAGATTTTAGCTTTTATTCAAGATAAAGGTTTTGAAAAAAGTCTATGGAGTCCCATAGGAAAAGCTATGCATGACTATAATATGATTGAAGAGGGAGATAGAATTGCTATTGGAATCTCTGGCGGAAAGGATAGTCTAACTGTTTTAAATGCATTGATAAGAGTAAAGAAAATTTCAGGAATAAATTTTGAGTTATTTCCTATCCATATACACCCTGTGGAAGAGGGAGGAAATTATGGGGATATAAAAGAGTATTGTAATAAGTTAGGTGTTGATTTACAAGTTATAGAAACTTCAATAGGAGAGAGTATTCTAACAAATGAAGAGTTAAAAAATCCATGTTTTATGTGCGCAAGAGTAAGAAGAGGGATTTTATATAAGGAGATGAAGAAACAAAATATAAATAAATTAGTTTTAGGACATCATAAGGATGATATAGTTGAAACTTTTTTACTAAATGTTCTTTATCAAGGGAATATGGGAGTTATGAAACCAGCTTATTATTCAGAGGAGTATGGACTAAAGGTTATAAGACCTCTAGCTTATGTGGAGGAGAAAGAGACAATAAGATATTCTAAAAAGTTGGGGTTACCAATCTTACACAATGATTGCCCATATGAGACAAGTGATAACTCTAAGCGTTTAAAAGTAAAAAAGATGATAGAGGAGCTAGCAAAAGATAGTCCCAATATAAGAAGTGTAATGTTAAACAGTATAAAAGATCTATTTGTTTAAATAAAACTTTAATAATCAAAGTTTTATTCTTGACAAATGTTCTTTGTTGGAATATAATTCTAGTGTAAATAACAAATACATTGGGAGGTTTATTCTATGACGCCACTAGTTTTTGCAGAACAAAATAAAGAGTTTGTTATAAAAGAGATCAAAGGAAGAGATAAAGATAAGAATAGACTAACGGAAAAAGGGTTTTGTATAGGGAATAAGATATGTTTACTAAGAGATGATCAAAGTAACTATATTGTAAAAATAAATGATACTAAATATGTTTTAAACTTTGGTTTGGCAAATAAAATAATAATAGATAATGAATAATTTTAAATCACAGGATAGCCTGTGATTTAAATTTTGCGAATATATTTTGAAACTCAAAATATATTCATGACTAATAAGTTGGGAGGCTTGAAATGAAATTAACAGAATTGAAAAAAGGACAGTCAGCAAGAATAGTCAAAATTGGGAGAATTGGCGAGCTGAAAAAGAGACTGGTTGATATGGGTGTTACAGCAGGTGAAATAATAAGACTTGAAAGAAATGCACCACTGGGAGATCCACAGGAGTTTATAGTTAAATCAACAAATATAGCTATAAGAAAGCAAGATGCACAAAATATTGAAATAGAGATAGATGGGTAGGGGATAGATAAATGATAAAAATAGCATTTACAGGAAATCCAAATGTAGGAAAATCTGCATTAATAAATGCCATTGCAGGATCGAACTTAAAAGTTGGAAACTGGGCAGGGGTTACAGTGGAGAAAAAAGAAGCTGAGTTTGAATATAAGGGTGAAAAAATACAATGTATTGATTTACCTGGAGTATATAGCTTAAGCCCATATACATTGGAGGAAACTATAACGAGAGACTTTATAATCAATGAGAAACCAGATGTGATTATAAATATTGTGGATTCAACTAATCTGGAGAGAAACCTATACTTAACAATGTTATTAAAAGAGTTGGAAAGACCAATGATAATGGCATTGAACTTCTATGATGAGTTTGAAAAATTAAATTATAAGCTAGATATTAAAAAGTTTACAGATATGGTTGAGATGGATGTAATAATGACATCTGCAACAAAAAGAACTGGAGTTCAAGAGCTATTAGATAAAGCATTAGTTATTGCAAAATCAAATAAATCAAATAAAAAATATACACTACTATTTGATAAATGTTTAGAGGAAGCTATTGAAGAGGTAAAATGTAAAATAAATTGTGATGAGAAGTTACAAAAAGCATCTGAAAAATTTGGATTAGATTTCTTAGCGATAAAGCTTTTAGAGCAAGATAAACATCTATTAGAGCTATTGAAGAGTGAGTATAACTACGGAGAGGATAAGGATGTATTAAAGATAACTAAACAGTTAGAAGATGATCATGATGAGGATATTGAAACTATATTTGCTGAGGGTAGATATGGGACAGTTAAAGGAATATTGGCAAAGACATTTACTACATCTATAAAATCGAGATTAGATTTTACAGATAAAGTTGATAGAGTTCTATTGAATAAATATTTAGGTCTTCCAATATTTTTTCTAATAATAGTGGGACTGATGGGAACAGTATTCAATGGATCAGCTCCATTGATAGATTGGGTTGATGGATTTGTAAATGATTATATTGGAAAATATGTGGGTATGCTAATAGATGAGAACACTCCAAATTGGTTATCTTCATTGGTAATGGATGGAATTTTAGGAGGAGTAGGAGGAGTAGTTGTATTTGTGCCTCTTATGTTATACCTATATTTCTTCCTAGCTATACTTGAAGAGAGTGGATATATGTCTAGAGTTGCTTTTTTAATGGATAAGATAATGACAAAACTAGGTTTAAATGGAAAAGCCTTTGTACCTATGGTACTTGGTTTTGGATGTACAGTTCCAGCAATTTATGCAACAAGAACTTTAGAGGATAACTCTTCAAGAAGATTGACGGCAGCTATGGCACCGTTTATGTCTTGTGGGGCAAGACTACCTGTATACGGATTATTTACAGCGGCTTTCTTTGGAGCTAAAGCTGGAATGATTGTAATGTCATTATATGTATTAGGAATTGCTGTGGCAATTTTAACAGGATTGATACTGAAGAACTTTGAAATGTTCAAATCGGAAGGAAGAGCACTACTGATTGAGTTACCTCCGTATAGAGTTCCAAGTTTAAGAGTGATAGTAAAATCAACTTTAACAAGAACAGGATCATATCTAAAAAAAGCTACAACTATTATTATGGGGATGCTTATGATTTTATGGGCATTAACGTATTTCCCAAATAGTGGAGATACAGCGAACTCTTATATGGCTAAGTTTGGAAAAACATTCCAAGGTGTTTTAAAGCCAACAGGGTTTGCTGATAGATGGGAAACAGTTGCAGCAATCCCTCCTAGTTTAGCAGCTAAGGAGATAGTTGTAGGATTTATGGCTCAAGTTTTAGTTGGAGATAAGGATACAGAGGAAGTGCAGGAAGAGATAGATCAAGAGACTACTACTTTTGTTGAAGATACAGTGGATCAAGTGGTTGGACTGGGAGTAGCAATCAAAGATTCTGTTGTAGGAGTTATTAGTTTTGATGTTAAAGGTTTATTTAGTGTACCTGATGAGGCCGAAATAGAGGAGGAAGGAAGCGGTGTTGTAGCAGCAACAAAAATGCTTTGGACAGACGACTTAGCTCCACTAAGAGCATACTCATTTATGGTGTTTATTTTATTGGTAGTTCCTTGTGTAGTAACTTTAGGAGCTATAAAACAGGAGTTTGGATATAAGTTTACAGGGTTTATAATAGCTATGTTATTAGTTGTACCATATGTTGTATCAACACTTGTATTCCAAATTGGAAAGTTATTTTTTTAACTTTCTAAATTAGGAGGTAAAAATGAAAACTTTGATATTGATAGGAATTGTCGTAGTAATTGGAGCTATAGCTTTAAAAAGCCTTTATAAAATGCTTAAAGGTGAGAGTGGATGTAGTTGTTCAAAGGGTAAAAATGGAAGTTGTAGTTTCAAAGATAAATGTAAACATTAATATGATATAAAAAACAGGGAGCGGTTTAATAAAACTGCTCCCTATTTTTTATTATTAAAACTATTAATTCTTTAAACTATTGTTCATCCTCTGTTAGCCAGTGAACTTTTGTAGTTGTATTATCAGGTTCAATATCCACAGTCATCATATTGTAAATGAAATCATCTAAAGGACAGACTAGAATAACCATAACTACATTATCAGGGAGTCCTAATCTAAAGCTTTTTAATTTTTTCAAAAGTAAATCAACTTTAGAGCCAGAGACAATCAAGTGAAAAACAGCTTCTGAACCAGGCCAAACATGATTATTTAAGTGTCTGATTCCGTGTTCCCAGCTACCTTCAAGTTTAGATTGGATTGTATAGTAATAGAAACCGATTGAGTGCAAAAAGTTCTGTAGATTATTTTTTTGAGAATCGTTGATGTATATTACCATTCGCTTTGATTTTTTTCGATTAACAACCATAGATGCCCGCCTCCTATAAATTTTATATGATACTCTATTACTACATTTTTTTTGAAAAATCAATATGTTAATACGGTAAAAAATCTTACAGAATGAGAACATGTAAAAAAATAACTCATAACCTGATAATAAAAATTTAAAAAAAGTACACATTTTTATAAATCTATGTTATAATCTAATGAATGAATATAAATAATTTAAGG
>NZ_DBGBQB010000064.1:0-3709 GCF_048470075.1 Cetobacterium sp.
GTTTTAAGTGGAGATGTAGAGGAGATTCTAGATGTTTACTTTAAACAGTGTTCAATATATGTAACAACAGAGAGTTTAGCTAAAATTGCTAGATTCTTTGCAAATGGTGGAGTTTTATCAACAGGAGAAAGAGTTATTCCTGAAAAATACGCACAGATAGTTAGTGGATTGATTGCTACTTGTGGAATGTATGATCAAAGTGGAACATATCTTGATAATGTAGGAATTCCAGGAAAATCTGGTGTTGGTGGAGGTATAATATCTCCAGTATCAAGTAAAAAAATAGGTGTGGCAGTATTTGGGCCAGCTTTAGATGCAGAAGGAAATAGTGTTGCAGGTATAGGAATAATGAAAGATATTTCAAAAGAAATGGAATTAGATATGTTCTAAAAATAATAAAAAACCAATAATAATAAAAGAGAGAATATCAACTAAAAGTCGATATTCTCTCTTGAGTTTTTTGATAATTTTGGACTGTATATTCAGACCGTTTTTGTTATATCAAAACTATTTCTTTTTTGAGTTGAAATCGTCAAGTTTTTTATAAAGCATAACAGCGGCACTATTTAAAAGCTTATCCTTTATAAACTCATTCGTAGGATTTTCAAAGTAATCTGTTGCTATAAGAGTAGCTAATCCATGTCCAAATAACCAACAATCTAAGAAAAGGTCATGCTTAAATTCAGTGGGCAAGTTATCAAAACGCTCATCTTTTTCCATCTCTATTTTCATAAGGTCTCTAAATTTTTTTAAAAGTTTACCATATGAATTATCTCTAAGAAATATTGATTTGAATAGTTGTTTTTCCTCTCTTGCAAAAGCGCAAAGACCGATACCACTATTTAGAAAAACCATATCTGTTTCAGGTCTAACAACATATTCCATAAAGATTTTTTTTGCTCTCTCTATAAGTTCAGTTTTAAGTTCATCCATAGATGAGTAACAACTATATATTGGAGCTGGAGAACAATTTAAAGCTTTGGCTAAGTTTCTCGCTGTAATATCGTCTAAACCATGTTTTTCAAACATTTCAAAAGCTTTCTCATGTATTTGTTCTCTTTTAAAAATTGCTTTTTTGGGCATTAATTCCTCCTAAAAATTATAAATTAAAACTTTTTTACAAAGTTGATACCTAAACTAGATATCTCTTTTTCATATCTTATATCATTAACTGTTCTTGAATCATAGATATAGTGATTGAAAGCAACTGTCCACTCCATAGTATCATTAGGTTTATATTTAACCCCTGTTCCCAACATAGTTGAATTTAGAGCGTATTCTGTAGCGGCAAAACTTTTATCAGGCGCCCCAGTGTCAGCATAGTTAAATCCAACAAGCCAAGCGATTTGTGGTGTGAACCAGTACTCAGATCCAACAGAGATCTCCCAACCGTTCTTATAATCTACATTCATTCCATCCACTCTGTCCATAGTAGCTGCTTCATTGAAATAGTAGTTTCCACCAATGAAAGTAGTCCATTGATCTGTTACCTTATATGAAGCACCTAGTGCAGCAAGTGCAGGTAAATCTCTTCTAGTTTTTAAGCCGTCTTTATATACAGGATATTTATCAAGCAATACTCCTGAAAGACTAGGTAGTTTATTTGAAATTTTTGTTTGGTCATTTATATCAGATTTTGTTTTAAAATCTAATTTAACTGTTGTGTCATATCTAAATCCAATATTTAATCTGTCATTTGGTGCATAATTTAAACCAAATTGTCCACCAAAACCAACGGCTTCTCTTTCTGAATCAATACTTGCTGTTTTGTCACCTATTAGTGGAATAGTATCCTTTGTCTTAGCATTTGCTTTTAAAGTTCTTTTTCCATATACTCCTCTAACTGCAAATGAAGCAGACCATTTATCAGTTAAATTAAATGCTCTTCCTAAAGTAGTCTGAGCATATATGTTAGAACCTTTTATGCTAGAACTTGATAAAAGATCATTTCCATCAGTAATTCCAAAAATTGGTTTGCTTAAAGGTAAAGGAATACCATCCTTATAGTGAAGTTCAGCTCCTCCACCAACACCTCCTACTGTCCAGAAGTATGCTCCATCATCAGTTTTTCTATAAAGAGCAAAGTTAGGAATCGGAGATGAAAGATTAGTGGAAAAATCCTTTCCCTTTTCACTCATATTTTGATCACCGAAAGCATATTGAATACCTCCAACAATATAAGTTCCATTTTCTAGTCTCATTAGACCAGCTGGGTTAAAATAAACTGTAGACCCCATATTTATAGCACCTTGTTGTGCTGGGTTCCCTCCATATTCAGCCGAATAGTTTTGGATATGATCTATAGATGCTCCCATGGCAGAAACACTTAAACTAGCTACTAAAGCTAATAACGATAATTTTAATCTGTTCATTAATATAATCCTCCCTGATATTTTAACAATTACAAGTGTAATATAACATATGTTTTTACTAATTACAAGTGTTTTTTATATAATGAACATAGGTAAAGTCTTTAAACTCCAACTTATTTGCTATATGAAAATTAGATAGATCTACTTTTGGAAAGAAGACATTTCCAAAATACTTACCTTTTATATATGAAAAGTGAAACTCACTTATATAGGGTAAAAAATATTCATAAATTGTTCCACCACCAATAATAAAGATTTTTTTATTAGAGGTCTTTTGTATAGAATAAGCTGAATTTAATGCGTTATTTGGGCAGTTAAAAATCTCTACACCTTCGTGAAAAAAGTTTTCATCTTTCGTTAAAATAAAATTTATTCTATTTGGTAAAGGTTTACCTATTGATTGAAAAGTCTTTCTTCCCATAATTACAATACTATCTGTAGTAATCTCTTTAAAAAGTTTTAAATCCTCTGGGATAGACCAAGGCATAGAGTTTTCACTTCCAATCAATCCATTTTCATCCAATGCTACAATTAGGGAGATCATAGGTTTATTCTCCAAAATCAAAATCATTCTGTCTTAAAGCTTCATAAAGAATAATTGCTGCAGAATTTGATAGATTAAGAGATCTTCCCATTTTAATCATAGGTATAGTTATACATGTATCCACATTTGCTTCTCTTATTTCAGCGGGAATTCCTCTAGATTCAGGTCCAAAAACAATAAAATCATTTGGTCCATATTTAACATCGGAATATTTTTGTGTTGTTTTTGTAGTAGCAAAATAGAAAGTAGAATCAGGATAAGAAGCTTTTAACTCCTCATAATTTTCCCATATTTTTAAATCAATCAGTTCCCAATAATCAAGTCCTGATCTTTTAATTTGTTTTTCATCTAATGAAAATCCTAGAGGTTTGATTAGATGTAAAGTTGTATTTGTAAGAACACAACTCCTACCTATATTTCCTGTGTTATATGGAATCTCAGGTTCCATTAATACTATGTTCATAAAATCCTCCTAAAAATAAAAATATATTTAAAATATATGTAATTTTATCATAAAAGTAACTATAAGACAAAAATAAATTCTTTTAGGAGAGCGCTATATTATTAAAGTACAGAGTAGATTAAATAGTAAAATTTCGTATAAAAAACTAAATTTAATTAAATGGTTAAAAAATAAATAAAAAAGAAAATGAAAAAAGTTGTTGACTTAGTTTAAAATTTGTGATACTATAATTTTTGTCAGCGGGAAACACCGCAGACGAATGAAAACTAAAGGACATTAACAACCGAATAGAGAAAATAGTCAGAAGTTATGAAAATAACAAATGCCAGA
>NZ_DBGBQB010000065.1:0-5293 GCF_048470075.1 Cetobacterium sp.
GTTTTAAGTGGAGATGTAGAGGAGATTCTAGATGTTTACTTTAAACAGTGTTCAATATATGTAACAACAGAGAGTTTAGCTAAAATTGCTAGATTCTTTGCAAATGGTGGAGTTTTATCAACAGGAGAAAGAGTTATTCCTAAAAAATACGCACAGATAGTTAGTGGATTGATTGCTACTTGTGGAATGTATGACCAAAGTGGAGAGTATCTTGATAATATTGGAATCCCAGGAAAATCTGGTGTTGGTGGAGGTATAATATCTCCAGTATCAAGTAAAAAAATAGGTGTGGCAGTATTTGGACCAGCTTTAGATGCACAGGGAAATAGTGTTGCAGGTATGGGAATAATGAAAGATATTTCAAAAGAGATGGAACTAGACATGTTTTAAAAAATGAAAAAGGTCTCTTATTTAAGAGACCTTTTAAAATAGGAGGTGCTTGTGTATGTTTCAAGGTGTAATACATGGAAATATAGCATTTATGGTAATAGCAACAGTATTGGTATTTTTTATGACTCCTGGATTAGCATTTTTTTATGGAGGATTAGTTGAGAAAAAACATTCACTAACTTTGATGTTACAAATTTTTATTTCAATTGGAATTGTAACTATAATGTGGGTATTTGGTGGATTTAGCTTAGTATTTGGAAATACTATTGGTGGAATAATAGGTGATCCATTTCAGTTTATGAATTTTAAAGATGTAATATTTCAAGTGAATACAACTTATGGATTAACAATTCCATTTTTAATGTTTTTTATGTATCAATTGATGTTTGCAATGATAACTTTGCCATTGATGACAGGTTCTATAGTTAATAGAATAACAATAGGAGCGTGGATAAAATATCTTATTATCTGGATGATTTTAGTTTATTTCCCTGTAGCTCACTGGGTATGGGGACAAGGGTTTTTATCTAAAATGGGATTCGTAGATTTTGCAGGAGGAACAGTTATTCACGTTTCAGCAGCATTTTCTGGTTTAGGAGCTCTTTGGGTTCTTGGAAGAAGAAAAGTAATAACTGGAAAAGGACCATTTAATATGGGGCTTATGGCAGTTGGAGCTGGAATTTTGATGTTTGGTTGGTTTGGATTCAATGCAGGAGGAACTTTAGCAGCTGCAGGAACGACAGCAATTGTATTTACAAATACAGGAATAGCATGTGGAAGTGGTATGGTTGTTTGGTCAATAATGTCATATTTAGAAAAGAAAAAGTTTTCATTTTTAGATCCTTTAGTTGGAGCGGTTGCAGGGCTTGCGACAATAACACCGGCTTCAGGGTATGTAACACCTCCATCTGCAGCATTAATTGGAGCAGTTGCAGGAATCGTGTGTTTTTATGCAATAAAAATTCCAAGAAAGATGCAATGGGATGATGTTCTAGATGTATGGGGAGTCCATGGTGTTGGTGGATTTACAGGAACTATACTAATAGGATTTTTAGCAAATGAGATGGTAAATAAAGTTTCGGCTAGCTCTCATCAACTATGGATACAACTGTTTGGTGCAGTATTAGTTGCAGTCTATTCAACAGTTGTTTCATATATAATAATGAAATTTTTAGATAAAACTTCCAATATTAGAGTAACAAAAGAGCAAATAGAAAAAGGATTAGATGAAAGTTTATTAAATGAAAAATATAGTGATGATTAAAAAAAGCTCTAAGCATAGGTTTGCTTAGAGCTTTTTTCTATTTGTGTTTTTCAATCTCCCAACTCATTATAGTTCTAATAATAACGATTAAAAGAACTAATATAATATTTTGTAGGTCCCTCAAAATAATAGTATCGATAATATCTGCAATTATTAGAAATTGAAGTCCTACTAAAATATATTTATCAAAAGTATCTCTCATTATTTTATTAAAGTTTAGATTTTCAGTATTTGTAAATAAAATTTTAACACTTTTTAGAAATCCAAAACAGATAACCCCAATGGATAAAACCGTAAAGAAAAAGGCTAACCAATGTAATAAAAGTTTGAAAGAATCCATAATATAGTGCTCAAAAGTAAGCATAAGTTCCACCCCTATTTAAAATTTATCCTTCTAAATCTTGTTCTCCTCCACCATTTACAGGAAGTATTTGACCAGTTATCCACTTAGAAAGTGGTGAAGCTAAAAAGAATACAGCCATGGCGATATCATCCGCTTCCCCTAAAACCTTCATAGGAGTTTTTTTAAGCATAATCTCC
This sequence comes from Cetobacterium sp., assembly GCF_048470075.1. Taxonomy (GTDB): domain Bacteria; phylum Fusobacteriota; class Fusobacteriia; order Fusobacteriales; family Fusobacteriaceae; genus Cetobacterium_A. The sequence goes on from NZ_DBGBQB010000065.1 coordinate 2,195, forward strand.
TCAAGTTCAGGAGTTAGAACAGTGGCTAAAGCATGAGTTTTAATAGCTCCTGGAGCGATGGCATTAACTCTAATAATAGGACCTAAATCCACTGCCATATATTTAGTAAGCTGGTTGATAGCCGCTTTAGAACTTCCATAAACGCTCATATTATGACTTTGCATTAAGCTGGCCATAGAACTGATATTAACTATTGAACCATATTCACTGGCAATCATATGTGGAGCACAAAGTCTAGAGAGATTAAAGATACTAAAAACATTAAGATTATAGATTTTCTGAAGATACTCAGGAGTTAACTCTAAAAACTTCTCTTTTCCTCCACCTCCACCTCCAGCATTATTAACTAGTATATTTATTTTACCAAACTCTTTAATAGCCGCTTTAACAACCTCTTCTAAATCTTGCAAAGATGTTACATCACATTTGATGCCAAATGCTTTAACTCCTTCTCCTCTTGCTTCAATTGCTGTATTATCAGCTTCGACTTTATTGAGATCAGCACAGACAATGTTAGCACCAGCTCTGGCAAGCATAAGGGCAGAAGCTTTCCCAATTCCAGCACCAGCACCAGTAATAATGGCTACCATTCCCTTTAAATTATAATGATTTTCAATTTTAAACATAATAAAACACCTCCTAAACTACTTTTCTAATAAAATGGAGAAAATCCTTTTAATATTAAAAATTAAAAGGATTTAAAAAAATTATTTCGAAAAAAGTATTAGAAATAATGGATTTAAGGAGGAAAACATGAATATAGGAATATTAGGAAATGGAGTTATAGGAAATGCATTGGCAGAAGTTTTTCATAAATTAGGACATCCAGTACAGATAGGAGTAAAAAGTTTAAAAGAGGAGTTTGAAAAAAAACACTATATAGAATATGTTGAAGGAAAGGATATAACAGAGGACAATGAGATAATAGTTATAGCTGTACCAGGAAATAAGGTGGAAAAAGCTATTACAGGAATAAAAAATCCTGAAGGTAAAATTTTTATTGATTTAACAAACCCAATAGGGGAGGATTTTATTTTAACTCGTGGAAGATATACTTCAAATGGAGAGGTGATACAGGAGATTTTAAAGGATTCTCATATAGTGAAAACACTGAATACTTTGGGAGTGGAAAAGTTAATTGATCCATGCATAAATGAGAAAAGATTAACTATGATGATAGCTGGAAATAATAAAATTGCAAATAAAAAGGTGGAGGAGCTTATTTTAGAGATGGGGTTTGATCCAATGATAGTGGGAGATATCCATTTTTCAAGATATTTAGAACCACTGGCAATGATTTGGATTGAAATGGTAAGAAAGCAGGGGAAATCCTTTGAAAATGGGTTGATTTGGATAAGATAAAATAAAAATCTGAGCTAAGTTTAGCTCAGATTTTTTTGTCTATTTTTTAATGGGTTCAACCATATCTTTATAAGGCCAAGTATTCATTCCCTCTTTAGCATTATAAACTTTTTTAAATTGATTTTTAGATAAAATTGCTGCAGCTTTTTTTGAACGTCCTCCAACAGCACAGAAAGTTATATAGGGTTGATCTCTATCAAGTTCATTCAATCGACTTTCAAGTTCAGGTAATGGTATATGTTTAGCTCCCTTTACTATTCCAGTTTTTTCAACTTCATCATTATTTCTAACGTCCAGAAGAGTCGCCTTGTTTGCATTTAAAATCTCCATAACTTCAGATAGGGGAATTGTTTCATAATCACCCTCAACATCATTAAAAGATGAGTATGTAGCTTTTAAAACCTTATCTTTTAATGATTCTTTTGGAGCTGAATCAGAACCTAAAAGAGTGATACTCAATGCTAAACAAAGAGTTGTTAAAAGAATTTTTTTCATAAAAACCTCCCTAAATTATTTTTTCGAAATAAGACCTCGAATTCCACCAGATATTAAAAGAGTAACATCTTTTAGTATGTTTGGCAAGTTAAAAGGACCTGAGTATGCTATATATCTAGGTTCCCATTGAGGATTAAATTTATCCTTAAAGGCTCTAAGACCTTTAAAGTTATAAAAATGTTCACCATGGGAGAAGATAGCTTTCTCTATTTTGTTCCAAAAGGAAGCTGTATTATCTTCAATTCCCGCCAAAGGAGCCATTCCAAGATTAAACTTTTTAAAGCCATTTTCTTTTCCATAGTTAATAACAGAGATGAAGAAATAATCCATAGTTCCATGAACAGCTTCATTACGATATCTCATAAGATCAAGAGATATCTCCTCCTTATTTAAGGTTTCTAAAATATTTCCAAAAGCCAATATACGATCATCTTTTTTAATGATTCCAACAGGAAAATTTAGCAGATACTCTTTAGTGAACTTTCCCAAAGAAAACCCTTTTTCTTTAGCATTTTTATCCTGTAACCATTCATTGGAGATGCTTTCTAACTCATCTAAAATCTCAGGAACTTTTTCAATAGGAATAACTTCAAAGTGATATCCCTCTCTTTCAACTCGATTACAAGCATGTCTAAGAGGTTTTGCATCACTTCCTTCCAAAGAGAAGTTTTCCAAGTGAACTTGAGCAAATTCACCAATTTTTAAAAAGCTAAGTCCTACATCTAGATAGTAGTTTAAGTATTCTTTTCCAATTTCATAAAAAACAGTCTCTTTTTTATTGGCTTTACAATGGTTATAAAATTTCCAAATACAACTTCCAAAAGTTTTTTCATCTCCAATTGGGTCGCCCATAGCGACATAGGAGTGACCACTTCTTCCAAACATGATAAAGGATTTATTGCTATCGTCAAAAATAATCTCTTTATCACCTAAAAGAGATAGATAGGAGTCTGTTTTACTAGAGAGTTCAATACAACTCTTTAAATACGTATCTGTTGGATTATTAACAGAGGGGTTGGAAGCACTATTCTCCATGGAATCAATACCTTTAGAAATAGAGTTTTTTCCACTAATAGTATTTAAAATAGCTAGTATAGCAATAGCGAAAAAGATTCCCAAGAGAGTATTTGAAAATTTCCATGACATCTTTGTAAAAAATTCGGTTTCTTCATATGAAAAAATACCTATATATATTCCAATTGCCACTATTAAAAATATCATAAAAAACCATTTTAAAGAGAG
>NZ_DBGBQB010000066.1:0-7509 GCF_048470075.1 Cetobacterium sp.
AATTACAACATTTAAAAATATTATTTTATTGGGATCTTTAGAACCTCTGGTACTGTTAAAATATATGAAATTTCTGGAAATTTTTAGAGTTCATATACTAATAATATTGCATTTTATAGTTGAAAACTATACTTTTACCATAGATTTAACTACCAATTTTACCTTGATATTGTCAATAAAGATAAAAAAAGAAAGAAAGTTGATATGTATTTAGAATAAAGCAACCAAAGTACAGCAGTATTTTTATAAAAAACAAAATAATGAGGAGGTCTTTATTATGGTATTAGGAACACGTTACCCAGTTTTAGGATTTCATACAGGAGGTGTGGGACAGTCAGATGATGGTATTCCACCACAACCTTTTGAAACTTTTTGCTATGACTCTGCTTTATTAGAAGCTAAAATTGAAAATTTCAATGTGGTTCCATACACATCAGTTCTTCCAAAAGAGCTTTATGGTAATATTTTACCTGTGGATGAGGTAGTTGATAAATTTCACCATGGAGCTGTTTTAGAAGTTATAATGGCTGGAAATGGGGCAAATAGGGATGAGCACAAAGCTATTGCAACAGGTGTTGGTATAGTTTGGGGTTACAATGAAAAAGATGAGTTAATAGGTGGATGGGCTGCAGAGTATGTAGAGTATTTCCCAACATATATAGATGATGAAATTGCTAAAGCGCACTGTGAGCTTTGGTTAAAAAAATCATTAAATCACGAATTGAGTATAAGAGGAATTAAAAAGTTTAGTGATTTCCAAATATTCCATAATTTCTTAAATATTGAAAAACAATTTGGATATTGTTTAACTGCTTTAGGATTTTTGAATTTTGAATATGCAGATGTTGTTGAAAAAAAATAAAAATGAAGAAGGAGGTTTTTTATTATGAAGTCTATTGATTATTTAAATTGGCCACTATTGGTATTTCACGAGTTAGATTCAACCTACGAATCCTCTAAACAATTGGATATACTTTTAGAATCTTTCAATACCTCTTTTGTTGATAATAGCACTGATTTTAAAAGGGTATTTTCCTCTGATAAAGCTATCGCTGGAGTTGTTTTAGATACTGATGAGGAGCTAGAAGAGTTAGTTAAGTATATCAGAAAAACTAATTCTAAAATTCCTATAATTGTTTTGACAGAGAAATCTTCTGCTGAGATACCTTTACAAATTTTAAATTCAATCAACCTTATTATGAATATTTTTGAAGATAGTCTCACTTTCTTAGCTGGGCAATTAGAGGTTGAGGTTGAAAAATATATAAAATCTATAAAACCAGTTTTCTTTGGTGAACTTATGGACTATACTCATAAATTTAAATACCCTTGGCATACTCCTGGTCACGCTGGAGGGCTTATGTTTATGACAAATCCTATTGGAAAAATGATGTTAGATTTCTATGGAGAGAATACTCTTAGAGCAGACCTTTCTATATCTGTTCCTGAACTAGGTTCACTTCTTGATGATGAGGGTCCTGTTAAAGATGCGGAAAGTAATTCTGCTAGAGTTTTCTCAGCTGATAAAACTTATTATATCTTAAATGGTACAAGTTCTGTTAATCAAGTTATTTGGAAAGGGAGAGTTACTAAGGATAACTTAGCTTTTGTAGATAGAAACTGTCATAAATCATTAAATTATGGAATGGTTATAACTGAAGCTATTCCTATGTATATGATACCTAGAAGAAATAGTTTGGGTATTATTGGACCTGTTAAATTAAATGAGTTTACAAAAGAGTATATTGATAAGATGATTCTTGATAATCCTAAATTGACAGATGAGCAGAAAAAGCAAAAAATTAAGATGTCTGCATTAACAAACTCAACTTATGATGGACTATGTTACAATGTTAATAAAATTAAAGAGGCTTTGAATAACAATGTAGAAAACCTACATTTTGATGAGGCTTGGTATGCTTATGCTAAATTCCATCCAATATATAAAAACCACTATGCAATGACTGAGTCTGATGACTTTATTGAACATCCACCAATCTTTGCATCTCAATCGACACATAAACTATTGGGAGCTTTTTCTCAAGCCTCTATGCTTCATGTTAAAGATGGTACAAAAAGTAAAGTTGACTTTGTAGTTTTTGATGAAGCATATTTGATGTATGGATCAACATCACCACAGTATAGTATGATTGCATCTTTAGATGTATCCACTGCCATGATGGATTTCTGTGGTAAAGAGATAATTGATGAAACTATTTTAAATGCAATTCATTTTAGAAAAAGAATTGCTCATTTAAATAAGGAATATGCTAGTTTTAATCAATGGTTTTTCTCATTATGGCAACCAGAAAAAGTTTTATACAATGGTGTATTAACAGATTTTGAAGATGTTCCAGATAAATATCTTTTAGATAATCAAAGTTGTTGGACTTTAGATTCTAATAATAACTGGCATGGATTTAGTGATATCGAAAAAGATTATGTTATGCTAGACCCTATAAAGTTAACCTTGAAATGTCCAGGGTTAAATGTTGATGGGAAATATGAAGAAATAGGTATTCCAGCTTCTATTTTAAGTAACTATATTATTGATAGGGGAGTGGTTAATGAAAAAACAGATACATACTCTCTTTTATTCCTTCATTCTATTGGGACTACTATAACAAAACAGGAAGCTCTTATTAAAGTTTTAATGGATTTTAAAAAAGATTTTGATAAAAATACCCCTCTTAAAGAGATATTCCCAGATTTAGTGAACTCTTATCCTGAAAAATACTCTAACAAAGGATTAAAAGATCACTGTTTAGATATGCATAAATATATTATAGAATCCAAACTTTTAGAACTTATGGATAAAGCTTTCCAAATTATTCCTAATCAGGAATTAACACCTGCAGAAGCCTCTAGAGAAGTATTTAGAGGAAATATTGAACATGTTCCAGTAAAAGATTGTATGAATAGAGTTGCTGGAGTTATTGTTGTGCCATATCCTCCTGGAATTCCAGTACTAATGGGTGGTGAAAAAATAGATGAAACCTCTAAACCTATTTTAGACTTCCTTTTAGCAAGAGAGGAGTTTGAAAGAATTTTCCCAGGATATTTTAGTGATATTCATGGAATTGAAGCTTTTGTTGATAAAGATGGAATTAGAAGATTCCATACAATGGTTATAAAAAATTAAATTTTTTAAGGAGGGTTTAAAATGGCTAGTGATAGTAAAAAACTTGGCTTAGTGGCCCTTACTGCCGTTGTTATTAGTGCTATGATTGGTGGTGGAGTGTTTAATCTACCTCAAAACATGGCTCAATCAGCAGGGGCTGGAGCGATTATTATTGCATGGATTATAACAGGGCTGGGAATGTGGTTTGTTGCCAACACATTTAGAATCTTGGCAGAAGCTAGACCAGATGCAACAACTGGAATTTATACTTATGGAGAACTTGGGTTTGGAAAATTTACCGGTTTCCTTATGGCTTGGGGTTATTGGATTTGTAACTGTTTTGCCAATATCGGTTATGCAGTTTTACTAATGGACTCTTTAAATTATTTCTTCCCTGGATATTTTACAGGTGGAAATAACTTTAACTCGGTTATCGGAGGCTCCCTAGTTATATGGATTATGTACTTTATTGTTCTTGCTGGTGTTAAGGGAGCAACTTCTTTAAACACTATTGGAACTATAGGTAAACTTGTTCCAATAGTAATATTTTTATTAATTACTGCTTTTGTATTTAAAATTGCTTTTTTCTTCACTAACTTCTGGGGTACTGAAACTATCACTTATCTTGCCGATAAACCTCTTGGTAGTCTTTTAAGTCAAGTAAAAAGTACAATGCTTGTTACTCTTTGGGTATTTATAGGAATAGAGGGTGCAGTTGTTGTATCAGATAGAGCTAAAGATCAAGCTGAAGTTGGAAAGGCTACTCTTTTAGGATTTTTAGGATGTTTAGTTCTTTATGCAGTACTGTCATTACTTCCTCTTGGGCACTTCTCTCAAGGAGAACTTTCAACTATGGCAGCTCCATCAACAGCAGCTGTTTTAGGTGGAATTATTGGACAGTGGGGAGATTGGATTATGAATTTGGGAGTTATAATAGCTATTCTAAGTTCTTGGCTTGTTTGGACTATTATGCTTGCTGAACTTCCATTTGCTGCTGCTAAAGCGGGAACTTTTCCAAAATCTTTTGCTAAAGTAAATAAAAATGATTCCCCATCATTTTCACTGCTTATTTCAAGTATTATTATGCAGATTACTATGGTTGTGGTTTACTTCTCTAACAACGCTTGGAACTTAATGTTAAGTATCACTGGGGTGATGGTTTTACCTTGTTATATAATTTGTACAGCATACCTATGGAAAATTGCTGCAAAAAATGATAACTATCCAACTAATATATTTGCAAGTAGAAAAAATGCTGAAATAACAGGTCTTTTAGGAACAATCTATGGTCTATGGCTTGTATATGCTGCTGGACTAAACTATATGCTTCTTGCTGCTGTTATCTATGCTATTGGTATCCCATTCTTTATGAGAGCCAGAAAAGAGTTTGATCCAAGTAATTCTGAGTTTACTAAAGAGGAAAAAGTATTTTCAATAGTCCTATTTATTCTTGGAATTTTGGGGCTAATATATTTGATTATGAATTACAAAGCTCTATTAGGATAAAGAAATAATATTAATAAGTTAAAGGTGTTTATAATATGGGGATTATGTAAAATACATCCATATTATAGACACCTAATATTAATTTTTCAAGGATTAATATATTAAAAAATAAAAATATGATATAACAAAATAGCTTAAAAGTGCTTAAGGAGGATTTAGTTGCTATGGAAAAGAGATGTTCTCTAGGGATTTTTGCATTATCAACAATTGTTGTAGGCTCTATGATAGGCGGAGGAATATTTAATATGCCTAAAAATATTGCTCAAACATCATCTGCTGGAGCAGCTATGATAGGTTGGCTAATCTCTGGTGTAGGAGTTCTTTTTCTAGCCAAAAACTTTCAAATTTTAGCTAGTGAAACCCCAGATATAACAGACGGAATATATAAATATGCTAAAGTGGGTTTTGGAAATTTTTCTGGATTTCATTCAGCATGGGGATATTGGATTTCAAATGTTATAAGTAATGCCAGTTATCCAGTTCTATTGGTTCAAACTTTAAACTATTTTTTCCCCAGTATAGGACCTATAAATAGTATCAACGGGCTTCTTTTGGGAACTCTTTTGATTTGGATTGTGATAGGAATTGCTTTAACAGGAGATATAGGATTAAAATTTATAAATGTTTTAGCAACAATAGGTAAAGTTATAGCTATTTTTTTAGGAATCGTTATTTTGTATATTGGATTTGACAAACAGATATTTTTTAAGGATTTTTGGAGTGTTTCTTTAAATAACCCCTCTGTTTTTACTCAAGTAAAGGGGTGTATGTTACAAACTTTATGGGCATTTATAGGGATAGAAGGTGCTGTTGTCATCTCTGATAAAGCTTCAGATATAAAACTTGTGGGGAGAGCTACTATGATAGGGTATTTTATATCTTTATTTTTATATGTTTTTATTGTTCTTTTAAGTTATGGTGTCTTGAGTGATGCAGAATTAGCTGCTTTAAAAAATCCAGCATTATCATATATTATTGAAAGAGTTATAGGTCCAGTAGGAGCAAGTTTGGTTAATATTGCTGTTTTAGTATCCGTTGGTGGAGCTTGGTTAAGCTGGACATTTTTAACAGCTGAAATTCCATATAATGTAGCTTTAGATGGACTTTTCCCTAAATTTTTTAAAAAAGTTAATAAAAATGATGCTTGTTCTGGAGCGCTTCTTACAAATGGAGTTTTAAAACAAATTGTATTTTTTCTTTCATTATCAGCTCAAAATGCATATCTTGTTATTACAAACTCCGCTTCATGTATGATTCTTATTCCCTATATTTTTTCTTCATTATTTTTGACAAAAATTGCAATCAGAAATTCTCATAAAAAATGCTTTTATTGGGGAGTAGGTGGAGTTATCTATGGAGCATGGATGATTTATTCATCTGGATTGAACTATATTTTTCAGTCATTATCGCTCTATTCTTTTGGAACTCTTTATTTTATATATGCTACTAAAAGAGAAACAGGATATTTTTTTCAAAATACTAAGGAAAAATTTATATCGTTTATAATTTTAATTTTTGGAATTATTTCAGTCTACTATATTTTAATTTGATTTTATAAAAAAGGAGGAATATCACTAAGTATTCCTCCTTTATATTTAATATAGTATATTCTAATTTTTAGAAATAAAGCTATTTATCTTAAGTTTTTGACCACTATCAGCATATACGATAACCTCAGAAACTCCTGATTCCATAAATTCTGCTCCAATTTCATTGAGTTTATCTTTTAAAATCTCTTGTTCTGGTTCATTATTGGTTTGAATGGCAATTTCCCATCTGCCTAATATGTTTATTTCACTTATAATTTTCATGGTATCGTCTCCTTAAAAATGGTTATGATTATAAATTTATACTAGAAGAATAGAATAGTTCCTTTTTTCATCTAAATGTAAAGTATAGTCTTTTTTATCCATATTTACTTTTTTATTAATAACTCCTCCTTGGAATGTATAAGCATTGTTAGTAAGTCATTATATGGTGTAGATATATTAAACTCTTTTCCCTTTTTTGAAATGTATCCATTGATATAATCAATCTCTGTAAGTCTATGATTTTGTATTAAATCTTGATGCATAGATGGGAAATGTTCACCAGCTTCGTCAGGATCATACGTTTGTTCAACATTACTTATAATTTCATCGACTTTTAAATCAACTTCTTGTTTATTAGCTATCTCAGAAAACTCTTGAATTATATTTGTAATTATATTTCTAGAATTTTTTAATTGACCAAACTCCTCTATATTACAGTTTAAGATAGTACAAGTACAGTTTAAAGCACCGTTTATACATGCTTTTTTCCAAATCGATAGAATCACATTTTTGCTGTGTATAGCATTAAGGGACGCTTTATTGAAAATTTGGCATATTTTTTCAGCAGCATGTTCCATATTTGGGTCTAAACTTTGAATCTCTACGTTTCCACTTCCTGTCAGTTTTATATGTCCAGGAGCAACTAGTTCAGATGTCCATAGAGTAACTCCCATAAGGATATTTTTTTTATTTACAAATTCAGCTATTGTATCACTGTGTCCCAATCCATTTAATAGACATAAAACTTGTGTATTTTTGCCAATTATTTTCTCTATACTTTTTAACATGGGTTTTAATCCCATTGACTTGGTAAATAAAATTATTAAATCTGGAATCTCATTTACTTCTTCTGGAAAAAAAATTGGTATTTTAATTGTTTTTAAAGTGTCATTATCATCAACTAAAAGTCCATCTTTATTAATTATTTCAACATGTTGTTTCCAAGTATCCACTAAAAATACATTATTTCCAGCTTCTTGTAACATATATCCAAAACGTGATCCCATAGCTCCTGCTCCAATTATTGCAATTTTCATACTCAACGCTCTCCTTTATTTATGTAATTTATAT
>NZ_DBGBQB010000067.1:0-3947 GCF_048470075.1 Cetobacterium sp.
GACTATACCACTTTTAATATCTAGTCTATATTTACCGAACTAATTTGAGTTAGTTCGGTTTTTTTTATATAAAAATTTATTTTATGGAGGGTATTATTATGAAAAAAATTATAGTTTTAATTATGGCATCTATCTTATCAATCTCTACATTTGCAGAGAAACTTTATGTGGGTACCAACGCTGAATTTGCTCCCTATGAGTACCTTGAAAATGGCAAATTAACAGGCTTTGATGTTGAACTTATGGAGATTATAGGAAAAAAAGCTGGGTATGAAATTGTATGGAAAGATATCTCTTTTGATGGATTAATACCAGCACTGCAAACAGGAAAAATCGATGCTGTAATAGCTGGTATGTCTCAGACTATAGAGAGAAAAAAGGCTGTGGATTTTTCCAATCCATATCTATACTTTAAATCGGAACATCTGGTTTTAACAAATATTAAAAGTACTTTTAAAAATAAGGAGGAGTTAAAAAATAAAATTGTAGGTGTTCAGTTAGGTACTCTTCAGGAGGAGCTAGCTTTAAAACTCGGTGCTCAAGTTCGTCCATATAGCTCTTTCTTAGGTGCTCTTATGGCTCTGGAAAACAGTTCAATTGACAGTGTTATCATCTCTGATAAAGCTGGATATGAGTATTTAAAATCTATGAAAACATTAAAAATATTGGATACAGTTATAGATAATTACCCAGGGGCATCTATAGCTTTAAAAAAAGGGAGTCCAGAAAAAGTGGAAAAAATCAATGAAATTTTAGAGGGTTTAAAAAACACCGATGAGTATAATGATTTAGTAAAAAAATATTTCCCAGAAAAAAATAATTAATTTTTTTATTGACATTTATATTTTTTTTATTTATACTTAACCAAATAAAAAAATTAAAGGGGGTTACGAAATGACAATATTTATATTTAGCTTTAGTTTTTATCTATTTCTGCTGCTGCTAGCATATTTTTTTATATTGGATACAAACTATATTTCAAATTGGCTAAATATAAACTCACAAGTAAACTCTTTTAAAAAATTAAAAATGAATACTATTTTTTTTCATAGTTTTCTCTTTCTCTAATTTTTGATTTTTACTTAGAATAGTTTTGTTTATAACAGCCAAATATGGCTGTTTTTTTTATATAAAATTTTAAGGAGATGATTCTATGAAAAATGTTTGGTTTATTTTTACTATTTGCCTTTCTCTATTCTCTATCAATACTTTCGGTATGAAAGATAACCAATTTAAAGACACACTTATCATTGCACAAAGAGCTGATGTAAAAACTTTGGATCCTCAAAAAAGTATTGATACCATTTCTAATAAAGTAATAAATCTTATGTTTGAATCTCTTCTTACTTTAGATGAGAATTTAACTGTAGTTCCTCAGCTTGCTACTAGCTGGGAACAGGTTGATAATTTAAATACCGTTTTTCATCTAAGAAAAGATGTGACTTTTCACAATGGTGAGCCTTTAACCTCTGAAGATGTTGTATTTTCTCTAAATAGGGCTCGCTCCTCTGCACAAGTTGGATACAACTTTACTCCCATTATCGATATTAAAGCTATCGATAAATATACTGTACAGGTGACTACTGATAAACCTTTTGGTGCTATACTTAAATATTTAAGCAGTGTAGGAGGTTCTATTGTCAGTAAAAAGGCAGTGGAGGAATCAGGTAACGCCTTCTCACAAAACCCTATTGGAAGTGGTCCATACAAATTTAAAGAGTGGATTCCTGGGGATAAAATCGTTGTTGAGGCTTTTGTGAATTACCACGGTGAGATTCCTAAAAACAAAACGCTGATTGTAAGAAGTATTCCAGAGGTTACAAATAGAACTATTGCTCTAGAAACTGGTGAAGTTGATATAGCCTTTGATATTGGAATTATGGATAGAGAAACTGTTAAAGAAAGTGGTGATTTAGAACTACTTGAAGTGGAAGCGCCATCCACTCTTTACTTGGGATTTGATAATACCAATCCTCTATTTCAGAATAAAAAGCTTAGAGAGGCTATAGCTTATGCTATTGACAATGAATCTTTAGCTGAGTTTGTCTTTAGAGGAGCTGCTCTTTCAGGAGATTCTCCTATTCCACCAGTTATTGATGTATATAACCCAAATGTTAAAAAATATGCACAAAATATCCCTTTAGCTAAGGAGCTTATGAAAGAAGCTGGATTTGAAAATGGTCTTAATATTGAGCTTTGGACCTCTGCTCAATCAACTTGGATAGATATGTGTACTATAATTCAGGACCAGTTAAAAGAGATTGGAATATTAGCTGAAATTAAAATTTTTGAATGGAGCACATATGTAACTGTTACTTCTCAACCTAATAAAGCACTTTATCTTCTTTCATGGAATGTAACCTCTGTAGATGGAGATCCCGCTTTATATCCACTTTTTCACTCAAATGAAAAGGGGATGTCTGGAAATAGAAGTTTTTATGAGAATAAAGAGATAGATTCTATACTGTTAGAAGCTAGAACTACCATTGATCAAGATAAAAGAAAATCTCTTTACTTTAAAGCACAAGAGATAATTCAAAATGAGTTACCACACTATACACTTGTATATCCACACTACAATTTAGGAGCTAGAAAAGCTGTTAAAAACTTAATTTTACAAAAAAATGGATACACTGATTTAGCAAAAACATATGTGTTAAAATAAATTTTATTGGGAGGTTTTTATGAGAACAAAGGAGTTGGCCAAAAAATATAAAGATTATGTTATCTCTATGAGAAGAGAGTTTCATAGATTTCCAGAAGCAAGTTTAGAGGAGCATAGAACATCTAAAAGAATTAAGGAGGAGTTGGAAAAATTTGGAATCAATGCTAAAATTGTTGCTGACACTGGAGTTGTTGCCACTATTTCAGGAAAAAATAAAGGAAAAACTGTGGCTCTAAGGGGTGATATTGATGCTCTTTCTGTTACAGAGACAACAAATACCTCATATAGTTCAACCATCCCTGGTTTAATGCACGCATGTGGACACGATACCCATGCTGCAATGCTACTAGGTGCAGCTAAAATCCTAAAAGATATGGAAGATGAACTAAATGGAAATATCAAACTTATATTTCAACCGGGAGAGGAGGTTGCACGTGGAGCTTTAAAAATGGTAAATTGTGGTGTTTTAAATGATGTGGATAATATATTTGGAATGCATATATCCTCTGATATTCCATCTGGAAGGGTATCAGCTGATGCAGGTCCCCGTTGTGCCTCTGCAGATATTTTTTCTATAAAAGTTATGGGAAAGGGGGGACATGGAGCTAGACCTGACCAGTGTGTTGACGCCGTTGTTGTGGCTTCCGCAATTGTTATGAACTTACAATCCATTGTTAGTAGAGAGTTCTCCCCTTTAGAACCTGTTGTTCTTACTGTGGGCTCAATAGTTTCTGGAAGTCGTTTTAATGTTATAGCGCAAACAGCAACCTTAGAGGGGACAACTAGATATTATAATCTTTCAATTAGAGAAAACTTCCCTAAAATAATTGAAAGAGTTGCTAAAAGCACTGCTAAAGCCTATAGAGCCACTGCTGAAGTCACATATACCTTTGGGGTAGGACCTACAATCAATAATTCAACCTATTCAGAATTAGCTAAAAATTCAGCTGCAAAATTAATTGGAGAATCCAATCTATTTTATAGTGCTCCTTCCACAGGAGGAGAGGATTTCTCTGAATTTTCTAACAGAGTTCCTGGAGTTATGGTGAGTCTAGGTGCTAGAAATGAGGAAAAGGGTATTATATATCCACACCATCATGAAAAGTTCGATGTGGATGAGGACGTGTTTGAAATTGGAAGTGCCTTATATGCTCAATATGCCATTGACTATTTAAATCTATAGAAAAAAATCCCTTCATAGGAGCTATGAGGGGATTTAATTTATATCTTTATTTTTTCCTAAATTTGATAAAAACTCATATTTTTTTATAATATCAATAAC
>NZ_DBGBQB010000068.1:0-3825 GCF_048470075.1 Cetobacterium sp.
GAGCACCTGCCTTACAAGCAGGGGGTCACTGGTTCAAGTCCAGTTGTTTCCACCATTAATGGGGGTGTAGCTCAGTTGGTTAGAGCGCATGCCTGTCACGCATGAGGTCGCGAGTTCGACCCTCGTCACTCCCGCCATTAATTTTTTATAAAGTAAATAAAAGCCGCTTTAGCTCATCTGGTAGAGCAACTGACTTGTAATCAGTAGGTGATTGGTTCGACTCCGATAAGCGGCACCACTTGCGAGGGTGGCGGAATTGGCAGACGCACCAGACTTAGGATCTGGCGTTTCGACGTGAGGGTTCAAGTCCCTCCTCTCGCACCACTTTATGACTAATAACAGTAGACTTCAAAGAAGTCTACTTTTTTTTTACTCAAATGTTAATTGCTTGAAAACTCTATATCTCTATGGTACAATAATATGAAAAAAAGTTTAATAAAAGGTGCTTGAATGAAAAAAATAAAGTGGTTATTAAGTTTTAAAAATATATATATGATTTTATTGATCTACTTTTTTTTGGGATATTTTTATCCTAACTTTTTACAAATAAATAATATATACCTGTATATAGAGGAGTATCTTGGAATATATGAAAAATTACTATGGGTATTTCTTATAGGTTATGGATTTTCAATGTTTATGCAAAATCCAAATAAAAGATTGGTCTTAAAAACAAGGTTGACTTTTATGATTATCTTAGGAATAGCCACAGGATATCTTTATTTATTGAATAATTTAAAAAAATTGGGAGAAGTATCATTAGAAAAAGTTCAAGAGTTTGTTATTCAAGTTGGATTATTAAATATCAATTTAGGATATATAGAGTTGTATACTTTTTTAAAAATCTTTCCCAAAATTAGGATAGATATATTTACAGGAGTGCTAATTTTTATAATTTTTATATCCCTTATCATTATATGTGGAAAATTGATAAAGGGAATAATTATGGCAATTGTAAATCTTTTTAGAAGATATATCGCTCATATAAAAGAGGAAAGAAGATTAAAAAAAGAACGAATTAGATTGGAAAAACAGGCTAAATTGGAGAAAGATATATATGATGAAATATGTAATATTCAGAAAATATATCAGGAAAAAGATAGCTTAGATGGGAAAAGTGATACTTTAGAGGATGAGAAAGAGAGTATCGACAATGAGATTGTAGAGGAATCTTTATCTTTGGAAGATAATATCTTATGCGCTGATATAGATGAACCTCTGGAAGATATAAGTGAAGTTATGGAGTTAGAACCTCAAAATAAAACTATAGAGATGATAACATTTAAGG
The DNA here is from genome assembly GCF_048470075.1 of Cetobacterium sp. GTDB lineage: Bacteria > Fusobacteriota > Fusobacteriia > Fusobacteriales > Fusobacteriaceae > Cetobacterium_A. The sequence goes on from NZ_DBGBQB010000068.1 coordinate 1,289, forward strand.
AAAAACCTATAGATAAAGAGAATAAACATGATAATAACGAAGAAGTTGAAATAGAAAGGAAAGATGAAAAAAATGATATTAGCATCCAAATCTCCGAGGAGAAAAGAGATATTAGCGCAGATGGGATTTCAGTTACAAATAAAAAGTAAAGAGATTGAAGAGATAAGTGATAAAGAGACTATTGTAGAGCAGATAAAGGATATATCATTGAAAAAGGTTTTAGCTGTAGCTGTGGAAAATCCTAAAGAGTATGTTGTGGGTGCAGATACACTGGTTGAAATTGATGGGGTAGTTTTAGGAAAACCCAAAGATAGAGAGGATGCTAAAAATATGTTGAAAACTCTTTCTGGAAAAGTTCACAAAGTAATTACTGCATATACTTTTATAAATTTAGAAAAAGATATCAATATAACTAATCATGTTGAAAGTTTGGTTTACTTTAAAGAGATAAGTGATGAAGAGATAGAATGGTATATAAATAGTGGTGAGCCTATGGACAAAGCTGGAGCTTATGGCATTCAAGGACTAGGATCAATTTTTGTAGATAAAATAGATGGAGATTTCTTTACAATTATGGGGTTTCCAATAAATCATTTTATAAAAACTTTAAATACCTTGAATATAACAGTAGAAAATTTAAATAAAATATAAATTAATTTAAGGAGAGTTGTAATGAAAAAAATATTTGGAAAAGTTTTAGGAATATTTTCAGATGATTTAGGGATAGATTTAGGAACTTCAAATACACTAATCTGTGTTAAAAATAAAGGAATTATAATGAATGCACCTTCAGTGGTAGCTATAAACACTAAAACAAAAGAGATTTTTGAAGTTGGTGATAAGGCTAAACAGATGATAGGAAGAACACCACATACAGTTGAAGCTATAAGACCACTAAAAAATGGAGTTATTGCAGATTATGAAATAACTGAAAAAATGTTAAGAGAGTTTTATAAAGTTGTAAATAGAGGGAAAAGTTTATCGAGTCCAAGAGTTATAATCTGTGTTCCTGCTGGAGTTACTCAAGTTGAAAAGAGAGCGGTTATGGATGTTACAAGAGAGGCAGGAGCAAGGGAAGCATATCTAATAGAGGAACCAATGGCAGCTGCAATAGGAATAGGACTAAATATTTTTGAACCTGAAGGAAACATGGTTGTAGATATTGGTGGAGGAACTACTGAGATAGGGGTTATATCCTTAGCAGGAATTGTAAAGACATCATCATTAAAAATAGCTGGAGATAAGTTTGATTCATTAATTATAGATTATATAAGACAAAAACATAACCTATTTATAGGGGAAAAAACAGCTGAAGAGATAAAAATTGCAGTGGGAGCAGTAACTGACTTAGAAGAAGATATCTTTATAGAGATTAGTGGTAGAAATGCTTTAAGCGGTCTACCTAAAAATGTAAGGGTTTATTCATCTGAAATTGCAGAAGCACTAGAGGAAGCTGTGGTTCAAGTTATAGAGGAGATTAAAGGGATTTTAGAGAAAACACCTCCAGAATTGTCTTCAGATATAAAAAGAAAAGGGATTTACTTAGCAGGAGGAGGAGCTTTACTAAGAGGAATCGACAAAAGAATAGCTGAAAGTTTAAGTCTAGAGGTTACTGTTGCAGAGGATCCTTTAAATGCTGTTGTAAATGGAATTCAACAACTTTTAAAAGAGTTTGATAAATATAAGAGAGTTTTAATTTCACCTGAAAGTGACTATTAAAAAGAGGAATTTATGAAGAGAATAATACTAGTATTTGTATTTGTATTTTCAATATTAAGGGCAGACTATCTCATCACCAATGGTGAGATAGCTCTTTTTTATGATAGCAAAAATAATATTTTAAAAAATGTAGAGGATAAACAGTTTAATAAGGATATTTTATCAAATTTACAGCTATTACTAATAAAAGATTATAAGATATATAGAGCAAGAAACTATTATACAGAAACTAGATTTATAAATGGTACAAATATTTTTTATATGAGATGTGATATAAATGGAGAGATTTTAGAGTCCTATGTAATACCTTCCAATGACAATAAAAATAGTCTGTATATCTACACAGATTTAAAAAAGATAGATTGGAAGGAGCCATATAAATTGGTTTATAAGTTTTCTCCTTTGATATTGGAAGGAAATATTGAAAATAAAGGTGAATACTATAAGTATGATATGATCAATATATCCAAGGATAAAGATTCAGAAATCCTTGTGGCAACAGAAAATGACTTTGAAAAATTTAAGGTAAAGTTTTTAGAGAGTACCCTATTAAAAGGGTTAAATGAGAGAATATATCTAGTAAAAAATATCTCTAAAGAAAAGAAAGATGATCTATTAAAAATAGCTTTTAGTAAGAAAAAACCAGTTTTTACAGATAGAACACCTTTAGAAATTTTTAATTCAGAGAGAAAATTTTGGGAAAATTTTGATAAAAAATACTATTATTTAAGATCGGATGTTGTCGATCAGATAAAAAAATTATATCTACTTTCATTTAATAATTATGCTCAAAATATATTAAATATGAACATGAGTAG
>NZ_DBGBQB010000069.1:0-1738 GCF_048470075.1 Cetobacterium sp.
ATTTATATATAGTTTTATACTAGTCAAAGCTATAAGAATGATATTGTATGGTTATTTAAAGAAAAATTTGATTATAGTGGGAACTGGAGAAATGGCTAAAGAACTTAAAATTGTTGTTAAGCAAAATAGATTTACAATGTATAACTTACTCGGATTTATAGATTTAGGAATAGATAATTTGAAAATTGATAAAAGTGAAGTTATAGGATCTAATATTTGTAATATTTTAAAAAATTATAAGGTAGATGAATTAATTATTGCTACTCCTAATATGAATGATAACGAATTACATAATTTTGTAGATTTAGTTGTGGATAAAGTAAGTAAAATAAAGATAGTACCAGACATTAATAAAATTTTTAGTATTAGCCCTGAAGTACAGAATTATGACACTATTATGATGATAGGAAATAAAAATTATGTTACAAGTAGAAAGAGACAAATAATAAAAAGAGCTATAGACATACTCATAGGAATAGTGGGATGTATACTTTTAATCCCTTTAACAATATTAGTCTGGTTTAAAACTGATAAAGAAGAAAGAAAAGCTGGAATATTTTTTACACAAAATAGAATAGGAGTGAATGGTAAAACTATAAAGATATATAAATATCGTTCCATGGTAACAGGTGCAGACGAAATATTAAAAAAAATACTTTTTGAGGATCCTAAAAAGAGAGAAGAATATCGAAAAAATAAAAAACTTAAAGATGATCCTAGAATAACAAAAATAGGAGAATTCTTAAGAAGAACATCACTAGATGAATTCCCACAATTTTTAAATGTTATAAAGGGTGAAATGAGTTTTATTGGACCAAGACCATATCTTTTTGATGAAATAGATGATATGGGAAAATCCTATGATAAGATCATAAAGTTAAAACCAGGAATAACGGGAATGTGGCAAGCTCATGGACGTAGTGATACAGATTTTGAAGAACGATTAGTTTTAGATGAGTATTACTATAGAAATTGGAATTTATGGTTAGACATAATAATAGTAATAAAAACTATAAAAAATGTAATAGCAAAAGAGGGGGCGTATTAATATGCTAGCAGCACTCATAATGGCTGGAGGAAGTGGAGAAAGATTTTGGCCACTTTCAACTCCAGAAAAACCAAAACAATTATTAAAAATATTTTCTGAAAAAACTATGATTAGAGAAACTGTCGATAGAATTTTACCGATTATTCCTACTGATAAAATATTTATAGCTACAAACGAATTACAAGAGATAGTTGTAAAAGCAGAATTAGAAGACATACCAAAAGAAAATATAATAATAGAGCCAGCTTTTAAAGATACTGCAGCAGCAATAGGATATTCAGCATTAGTTATAGAAAGTAAATTAAAAAATTCTTTGAAAGATGGAGAAAAGATAGAGATTGTAGTTTTGGCCTCTGATCACTTAATAAGGGATGAAAAACTTTTTAGAGAAACTATAATTCAAGGTGCTGAAGAGGCTAGAAAAAATGGGGTTATTGTTACTTTGGGAATAAAACCAAATAAACCAGAAACAGGGTATGGGTATATAGAAATAAAAACAGAAGAAAATATAGAATTAAATAAAATTTATAAAGTAAAAAGGTTTCGTGAAAAACCAAATCTAGAAACTGCTGAAAATTATGTAGCCTCTAAAAAATACTTATGGAATTCCGGGATATTTATCTTTACAACAGAAACAATATTTAAAAACTTTGACGTTTTAATGGAAGAACATACAGAAATATTTAATTC
>NZ_DBGBQB010000070.1:0-4631 GCF_048470075.1 Cetobacterium sp.
CTATAAATGAGCATATAAATCTAGGAACTGAAAAGTTATATTTAATTCTTGAAGAAAATAATATAAATTCAAAAAAAGCCTTTGATTTTATCTGTGATTATATGGAGAGTTATGTTGAATTTATAAGAAGAGATGTAGGAAGAAAAGTTATAAAGAGATTGATTTTAGAGGGAGAGCTAGAGGAGAAACTTTTAAAGTTAATTTTCGGAAAAAAAGATTTGAAAAATATAACATTGGCAGACTTAAAAGAAAAGCTAAAATTCTTACAGGAACACTCCTATAATGAGATATCTATAAAGTATAAGTGCAGTGTACCCATTGCGAAGTTAATGGTTATATCCATTAGTTTAATTATAAGTTTTTCAGACTATTTTGGAGTTAAGGAGTTAAAGTTTTTAGATTTTAATATTAAAGATATATGTGCTTTAGAGAAGTTTTATCCAGATATTAAATATAGTTTTGAAGAGACTCTATGGAAGATAACTCTGGATTCAGTTATAGATTTGGGAGAGAAATTTGACTTTGATAGAGAGCACTCAGAGTTTGTAAAAAAAATAGGAATAAAGCTTCTAGATAAGTTAAAGGGATTTCACTCTTTGGGATTAAAAGATTATAAATATTTTATAGTAGCTGCATATTTGCACGATATAGGAAAAGCTATAGATTTTGAAAACCATAGTAAACACTCTGCCTACATATTGGAGAATACCACTATTTTTGGACTCAATAAGGATATGGTTGAAAAGATAGGTTTTATAGTTAAAGCTCACACATCAAATACAAAACTGGAATCACTTTATAACTATGGATTTAAGGGTGAAGAGCTAATAAAGCTATTAAAAATTATAGCGATTATTAAAATTGCTACATCTTTGGATAGGGGAAAAAAACAGAGGCTATACAATGAAAAAATTCATCTCACTAAGGGTGATTTGGTGATAGAGATGGACACTGATGAGGATTTTTATATGGAGAAGAGCAGCTTTGAGAAGCAATCAAAATTATTTAAATATCTTTTTGATTTAGATATAGAGCTTAAAATAAATAGGAGGTTTGGAGAATGAGTGGCTATACTGGAAAAGACTTCTATAATAGAGAGATAAGTTGGATAGAGTTCAATAAAAGAGTGTTGTCAGAAGCAGAAGCTCCTGATAACCCTCTCTTAGAAAAATTAAAATTCTTGGCTATTGTAAGTTCAAATTTTGATGAATTTTTTAAGGTGAGGGTAGCTGGATTAAAAGCTCAAGAGGAATCTAATTTAGAGCTTAGAGATATCGCTGGAATGCTCCCAAAAGAGCAGTTGACCACAATAAAAAAAGAGGTTACAAAAGTTGTTGAAAAACAATATAAACTCCATAGTTCGATTATGGATAAGATAAAAGTAGAAGGAAAAATATTTATAAAAACCTATGAGGAGTTAGTGGGGAAAGAGTTAAGATTCATAGAGAACTATTACAGTGAGACACTGTTTCCAATATTGACACCCATGGCAATAGATACTTTTAGACCCTTTCCTCATTTGAATAGTGGAGCCATAAATTTGATTTTAAATGTGAAAGAAAAAGATGGGATATCCTTTGCAATAGTGGAAGTTCCAAGAGTTGTAAATAGATTGATTAAACTACCTGGAGGAAATAGTTTTATTCTTTTAGAAGAGGTGATAAAAAATAATTTAAACAGATTGTTTAATGGCTATGAAATCATAGATATAGGTTATTTTAGAATAACGAGAGATGAAGATTTGGGAATAGATGAAAATAGTGGTGCAGAAGATCTATTGGCTGAAATAGAAAAAGAGGTAAAGAATAGAAAATGGGGTAACCCTGTTAGAGTGGAATATATAAAAGGGGTTTCTAAGAAAAGTTTAGATTTTTTAAAGGAACAAATTGAGCTAGAGGAGGAAAATTTTTATCCGGTATTAGGTCCACTTGATTTAACTTTTTTATGGGGAGTTATAGATGTCAGCGGAGTGGATGGATTAAAATTTGAAAAAAATATACCAAAATACTATAAAGAACTCGCAGGAGAAAATATATTTAAAGTCTTAGCAAAAAGAAATATCCTATTGAGACATCCATTTGAAAGTTTTGATCATGTCGTAGATTTAGTTAAGGTATCGGCTCAAGATTCCAAAGTTTTGGCTATAAAGCAAACTCTATATAGAGTAAGTGGAGATTCACCAATAATAAAGTATCTAAAAAAAGCTGCAGAGAATGGTAAGCAAGTAACAGTGTTAGTGGAGTTAAAAGCTAGATTTGATGAGGAGAGAAATGTTAAATGGGCCAGAGAGTTGGAAGAAGCTGGCTGTCATGTGATATATGGATTAAGTGGATTAAAAACTCACGCAAAGTGTCTTTTAATAATTAGAAAAGAGGAGGATGGAATAAAAAGGTATGTTCATTTAGGAACAGGTAACTATAACGATTCAACAGCTAAGTTATATGTTGATTACTCGTTTTTTACAATGGATGAGGAGATGGGAATAGATGCAAGTTACCTATTTAATAAATTGACAGGATTTTCAAAAATAGATGATTGGAAAAAGTTGATTGTAGCACCGACACATTTAAGAGATACTCTATATAGATTTATAGATAGAGAGATGGAAAATATCTCTAAAGGTGGAATGGGGAAAATTGTAATTAAAGTGAATGGACTTACAGATCAAGGTATAATAGAGAAACTTTATGATGCTTCTAAAGTTGGAGTAGATATAACTTTAATTGTAAGAGGAGCTTGTTGCTTAAAGAGTGGAGTGGTAGGTTTAAGTGAAAATATTAAAGTTTATAGTTTGGTAGGAAGATTTTTAGAGCATGATAGAATCTATTATTTTGAAAATAATGGAGATGAGGAGCTATATCTTGGAAGTGCTGATTGTATGAGAAGAAATTTAGATGGTAGAGTAGAAACGATATTTCCTTTGGAAAATAAAGAGGACAGAAAAAAAGTTACTCAACTTATAAAGGATATCTTAAAAGATAATGTAAAATTGAGGATTCAAAATAAAGATGGAAGTTACTCCTTAATAAGTGATAAAATAAAAAAAACAACCCCTAGATTTAACTATCAAGAGTACTATAGAGAAAAATCCAATGAATAGAAGAGGAGGGTATAGCATGAGATTGATTAAAGTATCTAAAAAAAGTGATCTTTTTAAAAAAGCAATTGATATGTTTAAAGAGACAACTTATGGAAAAGATGTTGTTAACATAGCTTTTTCAGGAGGAAGAACTCCAAAAGAGTTTTTTTCCAAGTTATCAAAAGAGGATATAAATTGGGATAAAATAAATATCTTTTTAGTTGATGAAAGATTTGTACCATTGGACAGTGAGGGAAGTAATTATAATCTTCTGAAAAAAAATCTTTTAGATAAGATAGAGATTCCAGAAAAAAATATACATAAAATTGAGATATTAAAAACTCCATTAGATTCAAAAATAGATTATGAGAAAAGATTACTAAAATATTTTAAAGGGAATATAAAATTTGATGCTATCTATTTGGGAATAGGAGAGGATGGACATACAGGGTCTATATTCACTATGGATGATGTTGAAGTATTGGAGCCAACTCTTATAACGGAGAGTGCTAACCATCCATATAAAAGAATAACTTTAAGTATGGAAACCATAAATAAGGCTGATAAAAAAATAGTCATAGCGACAAGGGAAAAAGCAGGGGTATTGGAAAATCTGCCTAGATTTAAGTGTCCAGCATTTTTTATAGACGATCCAATTATACTGATGGAGTATGAAAAGGAGTAAATTTTTTGTTGGAGAAAAGATGTTAGAGAGAAGAGTATTGGAGTGAGATAAAATTAAAGATATAAAATTCTTGACTTTTATACTAAAGTTTTATATTATATTAATATATACAGAAAAAGTATAAATGGAGGTATGAAGAATGAGAATTATGTTATTTACAACACCAACTTGTCAATACTGCGGACCAGCAAAGGAGTTATTAGCAGATACAGAGGGTGTAGAGATTATAAATGCTATGGAAAATCAAGAGTTAGCAGGTATGTATGGAATAAGATCTGTACCATGTTTAATTGTTGAAAAGTGTAGCGGAACAAAGACATATATAGGATTGGATCAGATAGCTAAGTTCGTTGATGAAAATGGACATTCATCAGGCGGATGTGGATGTAGCTGTGGTCACTAATTGATAATAAAGCCATGTGAAATTAGATTTGCATGGCTTTTTTTATTTTTATTGGAAAGTGTAAAAAAAACATGTATAATATCTAATTAAATTTGTGAACAAAAGGAAGTGCAATTTAATTTTGTAAAATAAAATCAAGAGGTGAAATATATGAGAAAAAAAATATCTCTATTTTTACTTCTTTCCATTATTTCAATTTTTGGAAGTATTAGGGAGGAGGTTAAAGATAGAGCCCACCTATATACTTTTGTAAACTCTGAAATAAAAGAGAAACAAAACCAAAGAAAAGATAAACATATACTATTAAACACATCAAATAAAAACAGTAATCTGATCTCAACAGTAAATAGAGATAGAAAAGATGATGGAAATGATGACAATACAACAACCTATTTGATTAATTCTAATTTTTCTCCAATTTTTAATTTTAGTCTAAATAGGGATAAAATATTAAAGTTTTATAA
>NZ_DBGBQB010000071.1:0-12958 GCF_048470075.1 Cetobacterium sp.
GTATAATAAAAACGCTTTTGTAGGTCTAATTTTAATAACCAATAGGGGAATGAAACTTGCTTATGAGGAAAAAAGATACTTGGAAGAGCTTTCAAAACAGATATCATTGATTGCTAGTCGATATAGATTTGAAAAACTGCAGGAGGAACTTAATTGAGAAAGATAGGTGTAAATATAGATTTAAGTTTACAGGAGATACTAAATGAACTTATTGAAGCTAAGTTTTATTCAGCTGAAAGTTTAATAAGGTATGATATAGAAAATATCAATGCAGTTATTCTAGATTTAAAGTATGAAACTGATGATAGAAAAATACACTTTTTTAGTAGAAAAAACATCCCGGTTGTGTTATTATGTTCTAGAGACGATGACTTTAGAAAGATAAAGGGATATTTCAAAAATAGATATATCTATGATTGTATATATAGAGATGACTACTTTGAAATAGAGAAATCTTTAGACGAGTTATTTAACAGAAAACCAATCTCTGAAGATGTGGAGGAGATTGTAATAAATGACAGTTTTTATAGAGCTATTGTAAAGATTGATGAGATTATCTATCTAGATTACTGCAGGATTGCAAGAAAGACAGAGATTACATCCAAAGATGGAAAAATCTACTCTGTAAAGAGGGGATTTTCAGAGGTAGAGGAGAGACTAAAAACATTGAAGTGTTTTATAAAGGTGGATAGAGGAACTCTTATAAATAAAAATTTAATAAAAGAGATAGACTATAAAAATGAAAAAATAACCTTTATGGGGAATGGTTGGTTATCTGTAAGTAGAAGTAAATTAAAAATTTTAGAGGAAAACTTAGATTTATTCGAAAATAGAATAGAGCTATAAAAAACTTTAAAATATGATGGAGGAGATTATGAAGAAAATAATACTTTTTATGACATTAATTTTCGGAAGTTTAATTTTTGCAAATGAAAAACCACTGATAGTTGGAATGGAGTTGGCATACCCTCCTTTTGAAATGTCAGATGAAAATGGAAAACCAACAGGTATAAGTGTGGATATGGCCTATGCACTTGGAGAGTATTTAGGAAGGGATGTAATCATAGAGGATATGTCTTATGGTGGTCTTATTCCAGCCTTAAAAACTAAAAAAATAGATATAGTAATCTCATCTATGTCTGTGACAGATGAGAGAAAAAAATCTGTGAATTTTTCAACACCATATGCTAAGAGCTATTTAGCGATGTTAGTTAATAGTAAATCTGGAATTACAGATGCTAAGGATTTAAATCAAAAAGGTAAAAAAGTGGCAGTAAAAAAGGGAACAAGTGGGCATACCGTAGCTGAAAAGTATTTCCCAAATGCGGAGATAATGGTTTTTGATAAGGAAAGTGCTTGTGTATTAGAGGTTTCTCAAGGAAAAGTAGACGCTTTTATCTATGACCCATTGACAATATATAGAAATTGGACAAGAAATTCAGAGTCTACAACACCACTATTAGCTCAATTTGAAACTGAATCACAACCTTGGGCAATAGCTTATAGAAAAGGTGAGGAGGATTTAGGAGCTCAAATAGATGAATTTATAGTTGAGTATAAAGCCAATGGAGGATTTAATAACTTAGCTGATAAATATTTAGGTGAGGAAAGAGCTTTCTTTAAGGAGAAAAATGTGCCTTTCTTCTTTGATTAGGAGATGATATGAGTATACTAAAAACTCTATTTTTTAGACCCAAAACTGAAAGTGAAACTACAGCCGTAAAGTGGATAAATATAGTTTTAGTAACTGTAATTGTTTTAGGAGTTTTTCATTTTGCTTTTAGTAGATTGGATTACCCATATAATTGGGAAGGAATAATTGAAAAATACAAATATAAGTTTATGATTGGTTTTACTATGACTTTAGTAATATCTATATTCTCTTTAATAGCTAGTTTTTTAATAGGTGGACTCCTAGTTTTAGGACAGAGGGGAAGTTTTTTACCAACCTATTACTTTGCTAAAGGGTTTACAGAGATTATTCGTGGTACACCATTAATAGTTCAAATCTATCTTTTTTATTATGTGATAGGAACAGCTTTTGGAATAGAGAACAGGTATCTAATGGGAGTTTTGATTATGGGAGTGTTCTCAGGAGCTTATGTCTCTGAGATAATTCGTGCTGGAATAGAGAGTATAAATAAAACTCAAATAGAAACAGCGAGATCCCTTGCTTTTACAAAATTCCAAACATATAGATATATTATATTACCGCAGGTTATAAAAAGAGTTATGCCGCCGCTTGCAGGTCAGTTTGCAAGTTTAATAAAGGACTCATCACTGTTATCAATAATAGCGGTAAATGAGTTTACCAAAAATGTACAGGAAGTGGATTCACTGACTTTCTCTCCAATAGAGAACTACTGTATTTTGGCTGTGGGATATCTAATTCTAACATATCCAATATCACACCTTTCTAAATATTTAGAGAGGAGGTATAACTATGGAAATTAAGATAGAGAACCTGTGTAAAAAATTTGGAGAGCAAGTAGTTCTAAATAATCTTAATCTGGATTTAAAAGAGATAAATTCAATTGTTATAATAGGACCATCAGGTGGAGGAAAATCCACTTTGTTAAGGATTTTAGCTGGATTGGAAATAGCTGATGGGGGAGAGATAGAGGTAAATGGGGAGTTAATCCCAAAAGATGAGGAAGCTCTCCATGAGTATAGAAAGAGGATAGGAGTAGTTTTCCAGGCTTTTAATCTATTTCCACATCTAACGGCCTTAGAGAATATAACTTTACCTTTGGAAAAAGTTCATAGAGTATCGACAAAGGAGTCTGTGGAAAGAGCTGAAATACTACTTAAAAGATTTGGATTATATGAGCATAGAAATAAATATCCACATCAGTTATCTGGAGGACAACAGCAAAGAGTAGCTATAGTTAGAGCGATGGCGTTAAAACCGGAGTTTTTACTTTTAGATGAACCTACGTCAGCTTTGGATCCAGCTTTAACAAAGGAGATTTTAGAAGCTATAAAGGAGCTAAGAAAAGATAAAAAAGATATGGTTTTAGTGACTCATGAGATGGAGTTTGCTAAAGGAGTTGCTGACTGTGTAATCTTTGTAAGCGGAGGTAAAATTGTTGAAATGGGACCTCCAGGAATAGTTTTTGATAATCCTAAAACAGTTGAACTCTGTGAATTCCTAGGTGGAGAAAACTGTAAAAAAAGACTTAAAAGATAAGTGTTTAGCATAGCTAGGCACTTTTTTTTACTTTGATGACATGAAAAAAATTACATATAAGTATGTATTAGATTTCAATAGAAAAAGAGCATAAAGCATTGACATTAAAATGTAGAGATGATATAAAATAGTTTTGGAAAATTAAAAGGGAAAATTATATTTCTAAAGTATATTTTTAGAAAAGAGTTAGGAGGAAAGATGAGGTTATATAAAAAAGAGCAGATATATAATTTCCTTAAAAATGCAGTAATCTCTGGAATAATTGCGGTATTGTTATCAATTGTTGCACATTTAATATTTGAGAGGGATAGATTAAACTACTTAGAGATAGGGTTGAGTACCGTAAAAATATATTTTAGTATCTTACCAATGGTACTTTTAAAGCAGAAAAACTTTCTTTTTAAAGATGGTCCATTAAAAGCAACGGCTTTAATTTTTTATTACCTAATATTAGTGCCAATTGTAAACTTTTCATTAAATTTCAAAGAGGAAACAAGCGATTTAAAATACTTTTTTTATCTATTATCTTTCATAAATACAATACTTCTAATAGCTTGTCATGCAATTATATTAAAGTATGTTTTTACAGATTTTTTTAAGCGTAAAAGAAAAATAGTTCCAACTGATGTATTTGTAGTTATAACTACATATATAACCATTGCTATAAGTTTTGGACTTTTATATACTATACTCAGTCTTTTTAGTTCAGAACAGGTATTTAATGGGATAACTAGAGATTTACCTCAAGTTGAGTACTATTTTAAACACATGTATTTTAGTTTTATAACTATAACAACTGTTGGTTACGGGGATGTTTACCCATTGACAATGTTAGCACAATTTTTAGTTGTTGTAGAAATAATAACTGGAATTGTCTTAACCAATGTAATATTAGGTCTAGTAATTGGATCGGGAATACTTTCATCGAAAGATTAAAAAATGGGAGGGTTTAAACTAAATGAGAAAGCTAAGAAAAATACTATTATTTTTTACGCTTTGTTTATCTATTTTTGCTGCAGAGGATTCAATGAATCGAGTTAATACAACTGCTGAAAAGATAAAAGAGATAGATAAACAGATACAGGAGTTGGAGTTAAAGAGAAAAAATTTAGAAAGTTTAAAACAAACTTTTATAAAAAGTCAAAATGTAACAAGACCTAAGATTGGATTAGTTTTAAGTGGAGGAGGAGCTAAAGGAGCAGCTCATATAGGAGTTTTAAAAACTTTAGAAAAGTATAAGATACCAATTGATTATATAGTGGGAACAAGTGCTGGAAGTATAATAGCTGCAATGTATTCAGTTGGATATACTCCAGATGAGATTGAAAAAGTGGTTACAGATCTACAGTTTTATGATCTATTTAAAAATTCATCCAATAGGGATTTAGAGGGGATTGTTCAAAAGACTCAATCCAATAAGTATCCTCTGAATATATCATTGACAAAGGATTTTAATCTATCTTTACCAATGGGAGTTTTAAATGGAGAGTATATCTATTTAGAGCTAAAGAAAATCTTTGCAAGAGCAGAAAATGTAAATGAATTTAAAGATTTCCCAATACCTTTTAGAGCTATGACAACAAATCTTCAAACAGGGGAATCAGTGGAGTTAAATAGTGGAGATTTGGCTTTGGCCACTCTAAAAAGTATGGCTATTCCAACTTTTTTAGATCCTATAAGAGATGGAGACAACTACTATGTGGATGGTGGAGTTGCAGATAACTTCCCTATTTTACAAGCTGTGAATATGGGAGCAGATATAGTTATAGGTGTGGATATAGCCGCAGAACCAATCGTTATTACAGATAATTCCAATATAATTCAGATATTGGATAAGCTATCAACATACAATGGAGATAAAAGCACAGAGATTCAAACTCACTATCCAGATATTTTAATCACTCCAGATGTGAAAAAGCATAGTACCTTGGATTTTGATAATTTACCAAAGTTGGTCAATGAGGGTGAGATCGCCTCTGAAAAACTTGATTATGCCCTTTCTAAACTGACAGATAAAGAGAGATATAATGAGATAAATCTAAAGAAAGAAAAGATGAGAAACAGAAAGTTTGATATAAAGAATATAGAGATAAGTGGAAATGATCTTTTAACAAAAAAAGAGGTTGAAAAATTGAGACCAAAAAAGGAAGATCTATCTATAAAAGAGTTAAATCTTTGGGCGGAGAAGATATTTGCTAAAAACTATGTGGATAGAGTCTTCTATACGGTAGATGGAGATACAATAAACTTTACTGTGAGAGAAAAAATGGAAACAAAGTTAAAAGCTGGACTATTTTATGTATCAAACTATGGAGCTGGGTTAGAGGCTGTGGCAGAAGTGCCAGTATTCAACAGATTTAACCTATCTCAAAAGAACTATACCTTAAAAGCTGAGTTTTCTAAATATCCAAAAATCTCATTGACAGATATGACTCAATACAATGTATGGGATCATAAACTACTTGTATCAGCAGAGGTGGGGTATGGCTTAAATCCAATATTCCTATATAAAGGTGGAGACAATGTTTCAACTTATGAGAACAATACATTTGAAACAAATCTATCAATAGGAACAACGATTTTCAATGATATAATTGCAGGGTATACATTGAGTTATAAAAATATGGAAACAAACTACTCCTCAGGGGAGAAGATAGAGAATTTTTCTTACTTTAAAAAAGATGGTTCATACTTTACAAACACATTTAGTTTCTACTATGACACTATGAATCAGGCTGAATATGCAACAAAAGGTGGTCAAGGACTATTACAATTATTCTCAGAGACAAATGCAAAAGAGGGTAACTCCTTTGAGGGATACTCAGCAATGGGTACAAAGTATTTCCCATTGAGCAGTAAATGGTCTTTAAATGCGGGACTTAGTGGAGGACAGATGTACAATGCTGAAAATACACCACTGTCTGAGCTATTTAATCTAGGAGGACTAAGAAGTAATCCTATGAGAAGAAACTACTCCTTTGTTGGACTTCCAATCTCATCAGTATATACTGATAACTTCTTTATAGGTAGCTTGGGACTTCAATACACTGTTGCAACTAACCTATATTTAAGTTTCAACTATAATGTGGGAACATATAACTACTATTCTGGATTTGGAAGTGAAAAAGGTATCTGGGATATGAAGAAGCAGGGATATGGAGTAGGAGTTGGATGGGATACTTTCTTAGGTCCTATGGACTTCTCTATATCAAATAACGTATTGAATGATGAGGTATTATTCCAAGTTCATATAGGATATGTATTTTAATTGTAAAAGAAATAAAGGAAGAGTAAAAAGATTATAGTAAAGTTATTTTAAAGAAGATAAGTTTAAGGAGGATTTTATTATGTTAAAAAAGTTAGCCTATCTATCTCCACTAGCTTTACTAATGCTTCAAGGGTGTACATCTTTAATAGATGGACATATGGTAGCTGTGGATTCCTATGCACCAAAACCAGTTTCAGCAGGTACATACTATCTATCAGCTAAAGGACCAGAAGCTGGATTACAAAAACAAAGTTTTGAAACTTCATTACAGAATATGTTAGCTTCAAAGGGTTATACAAGAACCTTTGTAAATAAGGGAGCAAACTATAATATAGTGTATGATTACACTGTTGCAGGACCATTTACAACAGAGGAGAGCTTCCCAGCTCCAATAAATGAGTGGTGGGGAGTAGAACAAACATATGGTGGAGTACATAATGGTATGTTTGAAGAGGCTTGGTATAGTGATAATACACAATATGTTAATTACTTTGTAAAAGCGTTAAGTCTATCAGCTTATGCAAATAACACTCCAATATGGAAAGTAAAAGGTCATGTACAGTCTGAAACACCAGATTTAAACCAGGATTATCAATATTTAATCTCGGGAATATCAAACTATATTGATCAAAGTTCAGGAAAAGTGGTATATATAAATGTTGTAAAAAACTCAAAAACAGGGGAGTACACAGCAACTAAATGGTAAAATTAAAAACCTTCAAGTTTAACTTGGAGGTTTTTTTTATTGAAAATTTATAAAAATAAAAATTTGACAAAATCAATTTTAAATTGTATACTCAAATTAAAATCGTATACAATTTATAAAATAGTATACGATAAAAGGAGCGAGAAGGAGTAGAAAATGTCAGTGAAAAATACTACAGAAACTATATTTGAAGAGTTAAAAGAAAAAATAATGAACTTAGAATATAAGCCTGGTCAAATAATAACAGAACAAGAGATAAGTAAAACATATGGTGTTTCAAGAACACCAAGTAGAGATATATTAGGAAAGTTAAATTCTATGGGATTAGTTGAAAGCGCCCCATTTAAATCAAGTTATGTAAGTTTATTAGATATGGACATTATAAAACAAAGCATCTATATGAGAGTTGTTTTAGAGAAACAAATTATAAAAGATGCAATAGAGATGATGAATGACAAATTTATAGCAGAGATGGAATATAATCTAAAATTACAGGAATTACTTTTAAAAAGAGAATTTGAAACAGAGGAGTTTTATGAATTAGATTGTCAACTTCATAAACTATGGTATGAACTTACAAAAAATATGTTTATTTGGGAGCAATTAGAAAAGGCTCAAATTCATTATAAAAGATTTAAAATGTTAGATATACTTGAAGTTAAAAATTTTAAAGCTATATATGAAGATCATAAAGTATTAGTAAATGCTATAAAAGATAAAAATATAGTAGAAGTTGAAAAGATAATAACTGATCATCTTTATAGTGGAATAAAAAGATTACAGAGCTTAATACAAGGGGAGTTTGAAAATTATTTTAATAAAAAATAAAAAGTAGAAGGGGTGTATAGTTATGAAAAAGATGGTGAATTTAGGTTTAGGAGTTGTATTTGCAGGCATTTTAATGGGATGTTCTGGGGATAAGAATCAAGAAACAACAAAATCAAATACATTAAAAGTAGCATTTAATCAATCAGAAGCTCATCCACAGTATAAGGCTTTAAAAGAGTTTGGGGATAAGTTAGAGAAGGAAACTAATGGACAATACAAATTAGAAATATCACCAAATGCTCTTTTAGGGGACCAAAGAGCAGCAACAGAACTTGTTCAAAACGGGGTTATTCAAATGGCTGTTGTAGGGAATCCTGTTGTAGAAAACTTTAATAAAGATTTTGCTGTAATTGGATTACCATATATTTATGATAGTATTGATCATCAAAAAAATGTATTTTTATCTGGAAAGTTAGATGAGTTATTTAAATCAGTAAGTAAAAATGGGTTTGAAGTAGTTGGTGCTTATACAGCAGGAGCAAGATCAGTTTATACAAATAAACCAATTGAAAAACCAGAGGATTTAAAAGGATATAAAGTTAGAGTGATGCAATCAGATACAATGAAAAAAATGGTTGATTTAATGGGAGGAGTAGGAACTCCAATGGCACAAGGTGAGGTTTATACAGCTATACAGCAGGGTGTATTAGAAGGCGGAGAAAATAATGAGGTAACTTACGCAGATTTAAAACACTATGAAGTAGCAAAATATTTCTCTTATACAAATCATTTGATGGTACCTGATTTAATAATTGTAAATGAAAAAGTTTATAATGGTATGACAAAAGAGAATAAAGATATATTTAATAAACTAGTTAGAGAATCAGTAGATTTAGAGTTTAAAGCTTGGGCAGAGAATGTAGATGCGGCTAAAAAATTGGCAGAAGAAAATGGAGCACAATTTATTAATTTATCAATAAAACCATTTCAAGATAATGTAAAACCACTACAAGAAAGTGTAAGAAATTCATCAGAGGTAACTAAGAAAATTTATGATGATATTAGATCTTTAGCTCAATAAAATAATTTAGGAGAAAAAGAAATGGAAACTTTAAGAAACGGTTTAGATAAAATAATTGAAATTTTTTGTATAGTTCTTATGGCTTTTATGACTATTTTAGTAACTTGGCAAGTAATAACAAGATATGTTTTTAATAATCCTAGTGCAGTGACAGAACAACTGTGTCAATACCTATTTATTTGGTTAGTTTTATTTGGAGCTGCTTATATATTTGGAAAGCGTGAACATATGCAAATAACTTTTATAAAGGATAAACTTCCTAGTAAGTTAGGGAAAATATGTGATCTTTTACAAGAGGTTATTATATTTATATTTACTTTAGGAGTATTGGTAATTGGAGGATATTTATCTGTAGTAAAACAGATGGTACAATTTGATGCAGCTCTTCAAATACCTATAGGAATAGTGTATGCAGCTATTCCTTTAAGTGGAGTATTTATTTTATTTTATTCGATTTATAATATAAAAAAAATAGTTTTAGAAAAATAAAATACTGTAAAAAGGGTGAATAAAAATGAATTTAGCATTGCAAACAGGATTAATAATGTTTATGTCACTTCCTATTTTATTGGTAATAGGAGTTCCAATAAGTGTAAGTATTGGTTTTGCATCAACATTATCTATGTTGTCTATATTGCCTTTTGAAGGTTCTATGGTAACATCAGCTCAAAGATTATTTATAGGAACTAATTCTTTTTCATTAGTTGCCATTCCATTTTTCATTTTAGCTGGAAATATAATGAATAACGGTGGAATAGCTATACGGTTAATAAATTGTGCAAAATTAATAGGTGGACGATTACCAGGTTCGCTAGCTCAATCAAATGTGGTTGCAAACATGCTTTTTGGAGCTATTAGTGGATCAGGAGTTGCAGCTGCAGCTGCAGTAGGAGGAACAATAGGTCCAATAGAAAAAAAAGAAGGATATAGTCCTGAGTTTAGTGCGGCAGTAAATATAGCCTCAGCCCCAACAGGAATGTTAATTCCACCCAGTAATACTTTAATTGTTTATTCAACAGTAGCTGGAAGTGTATCTATATCAGCACTTTTTATAGCAGGTTATATTCCAGGTATTTTATGGGGAATTGGAGTTATGGTTTTATCAGCAATAATGGCCAAAAAAAATGGATATATTTCAAAAGAAAAAACAACTTTAAATCAAAGAATAAAAGTTGTACTCGATGCAATTCCTAGTTTATTGTTAGTTATAATTGTAATTGGAGGAATTTTAAAAGGAATTTTTACAGCAACAGAGGGATCAGCAATTGCTGTAGTTTATTCGTTAGGATTATCTCTAATATATAAGGAGATGAGCATTAAAGAGTTACCTAAAATTCTATTTTCTTCAGCTCAAATGACATCAATAGTTATATTTATGATTGGAGTTTCATCAATAATGTCATGGGTAATGGCTTTTACAAATATTCCTCAAATTATAGCTAAATCAATTTTAGGAATAACAGATAGTTATGCTGTTATTTTAATAATAATGAATATTTTAATGCTTATAATTGGAACCTTTATGGATCCGACACCAGCGGTACTTATCTTTACACCAATATTTTTACCAATAGCTCAAAGTTTTGGAATGAGTACTATTCATTTTGGAATAATGATAGTGTTTAACTTATGCATAGGAACAATAACACCACCAGTGGGTCCAATACTATTTACAGGGTGTAAAGTTGGTAATGTAACAATAGAACAAGTATTTAAAACACTGTTGCCATATTATGTGGTAACAATGTTAATACTATTATTAGTGATATTTATTCCACAACTATCAATGTGGTTACCAGATTTATTTGGGCTTATAAAATAAATAAAAATTTAGATAGGGAGTGTAAAATGAGATTAGATATAAGATATGCAAATCATCCAGAGGATTCAAAGCACTACACAACAGAGGAGTTAAGAAAACACTATTTAATGGAAACAGTTTTCGTAGCTGATGAAGTAAACTTAATGTATTCTCATGTAGATAGAGTTATAGCTGGAGGAATCATGCCAGTTGAAACTGAGGTAAAATTAGAGGGGTGTAAAGAGTTAGGATCTGAGTTTTTCTTAGAGAGAAGAGAGCTTGGAATTATAAATGTTGGTGGAGAAGGAAAAGTAATCATCGATGGAACAGAGTACAATATGGAAGCTAAAGATGGTCTATATGTTGGAATGGGAAATAAAGAGTTAACATTTATATCAAACTCTGCAGATAAACCAGCTAAATTTTATATAAACTCATCACCAGCACATGTTGGGTATCCAACTGTAAAAATTGATAGAACAACAGCTAATAAAGTTCAATTGGGAGATTTAGAAAATTCAAATAAAAGAACTATATTTCAATATGTTCACCCTGCAGTTTGTAAATCGTGTCAACTTGTAATGGGAATGACAGAGTTAGATCCAAATAACATGTGGAACACTATGCCAACACATACACATGAGAGAAGA
Organism: Cetobacterium sp.; assembly: GCF_048470075.1. Taxonomy (GTDB): domain Bacteria; phylum Fusobacteriota; class Fusobacteriia; order Fusobacteriales; family Fusobacteriaceae; genus Cetobacterium_A. The sequence goes on from NZ_DBGBQB010000071.1 coordinate 11,465, forward strand.
ATGGAGGTTTACTTCTATTTTGATATGGATGATAACTCAAGAGTATTCCATTTAATGGGGCAACCTCAAGAGACTCGTCACATTGTAATGGCGAATGAGCAAGCGGTAATATCACCATCTTGGTCAATTCACTCAGGTGTAGGAACTAAAAATTATACATTTATCTGGGGAATGGCAGGAGAGAATCAAACATTTACTGATATGGATCATGTTCCAATGGAACAGTTAAGATAGTATAAGTTAGGGCTTGAATAAGGAGGTAGAATTAAAAAATGTTAAATATGTTTAATTTAGAGGGAAAAGTTGCAATGATAACTGGAGGAAACGTAGGAATAGGAAACGCACTTGCAATGGGACTTGCAAAAGCAGGAGCAGATCTATTTATATTCACATATAATGATGACAATATGGAAAATGTTATAAAAGAGGTTGAAGCATTAGGAAGAAAGGTAGCTTATGCAACTGGAGATCTATCAAAAGAGGAAGTAGCTATGGAAGCAGTTAGCAAATGTATAGAGGCTTTTGGAAGAATAGATATTCTAGTAAACAATGCTGGAACAATAAAAAGATCACCAATTTTAGATGGAAGTAACACTGATTGGCAACAAGTTATTGACTTAAATCTATCTTCAATATACTATTTAAGTAAGACTGCAGCAATAGAGATGAAAAAGCAAGGTGGAGGAAAGATAATAAACATAGCTTCAATGTTATCATTCCAAGGTGGAAAGTTTGTTCCATCATACACAGCAAGTAAACACGGAGTAGCAGGACTTACAAAAGCTTTTGCAAATGAGTTAGCAATAGATAATATCCAGGTAAATGCAATAGCACCAGGATATATAGAAACAGCAAATACAGCACCAATTAGAGCTGATGAAAAGAGAAATGCAGAGATATTAGGAAGAATACCAGCAGGAAGATGGGGACAAACATCAGACCTTGTAGGGGGAGCAATATTCTTATCATCAAAGGCAGCAGATTATGTAAATGGACATATTCTAGCTATAGATGGTGGATGGTTAGTTAGATAGCTTTAGTAGAGAGAGGTTTAACCTCTCTTTTTTAGTATAGACATATAAAATTCATACAAATTACTCACTACCCTTGCATCAATATCTATTGAGTAAGTTCATCTTAGGTTTTTAAGAAATAGTGGAAATAATAAAGTTGGCTATAAATTTTGGAATAGAGGAATGTTTCACATAATAGAGAGCTTAATGTATTTAGATGGAATGGTATTAAAATGTAAATATAATGTAAACCTAATAGGTGATATAAGAGAGTTTACAGCTCTTTTAGAAAGTGATAAACTGTAATAAATACAGATTATTTTGATGGGGGATATATGAAATATGAATTTATAAGTAATACTAACTTAGAAAATAATGGAAATTTATATAGATATATAGAAAATGGATTTGAAAAAGCTAAAAGTTTCTGCTTCTCTGTGGCATTTATTAACTTCGCAGGTGTACAAATAATTTTAGATAT
>NZ_DBGBQB010000072.1:0-7729 GCF_048470075.1 Cetobacterium sp.
TTTGTAGCTTATAAGCATACAAAAAAATATTTTACTTAGAAAAAAAACATTTACAAAAATAGAAAAATATTGTATAAAGGATACTGTGAAAAGAAATAATTTTTTACTGTAAAAAATTATTTCTTAAAGATAACACAATTAAAAATCGGAGGGGATTTTATGAAAAAATTAGCACTTTTTTTAGGATCTTTACTTGTTGTAGGAACTGCTGCTCAAGCGAAAGAGGTAGTAGTTGCTCCTGTTGAAGTATCAAAAGAGATAGTAGTAGTAGCTGAGCCTGTGGTTGAAGAGGTAGTAGTTACGCCTGCATTTAGACCAACAGGATATGTGGGAGTACAGTATAGAGCATATGGTAACACTGAGGGTCATGGAGACGATATCAGATGGAATACTGCTGAGAATAAAGCGGATACTAATCAAGATCAGTGGAACAGAGGAGCTAATAAGTACTCTAGACTTGAAACAACTTTTGGTGTTCAAGCAACTGAAAACTTCAAATTAGAAGGAAGAATTAGAGATTATAATAATTTAGAAAGAAATGATGAAAAGAAAAATGATAACGCTAAGGATGGAACTGAAACAAGATTGAGAGCTTACTATCAACACAATGATTGGTTCACTTCAAGAGTTCAATATAGAGATGAAGAAAATGATTCTCAAAACTTAGAGTATCAAGCAAGATTTACAACATACAAAAATGAGGGTGGACTATTAAGTAGTTTAATACTTGCTCCAAAAGTATATCATTCATTCCCAGAAGATGGTGGATCTAACTACATGAATACTATTGGTATGGATATCGAGTATGCAGGTAACTTACCACTTGGATTTACTTGGGATGGTACTATCTACTTAAATCAAAATTTCTATGGACAAGATTTCCACACAAATGCTGATTTAAAAGATAATAAAGATAAAGATTTTGTAGTTGAGTGGGAATTCTATTTACGTAGAACTTTTGCATTATATTCAACAGATAACTATGCTATAGACTTTAACTTCGAGGGTGGATATGATCCATATGTATTTGGTCAATATGATAAATACACTAAAAATGATAAAGGTGAAGTTTCTAAGTCAGCTAAAGCAACTTATGAGTTATATACACTATTAACTTTAGATACAGAGTACAAAGTAAGTGAAAACTTTGCAGTAAATGCTGGAGTTGGAGCAGAGTACAGAAACTGGGATAACATAGATCAAAGTTCAGCTTCTCACTGGAGATGGCAACCACTTGTATATGTAGGAATGAAAACAACATTCTAATAATGAATAAAAAACCCTTGGAAAAATCCAAGGGTTTTTTTTTAATATCCACCATAGTTATCAGCGGCTAAAATAGCGGCTAAAACCTTTTCTGGTGTCACTTCAAAAGGCATATTATGTATAGTTTCTCCAGGGGCACAAGCCAGCTTAGCCACTTCTAAAAGTTTTTCTCTCTCTATGGAGCTAACTCCTAAATCCTCTAGGGATGTTGGAAGCCCTATATTTTTACAGAAAAATAAAACTTCATCAATCTCCTCCATAGGGGCATTTTCAAGAAAAAGTTGAACTAGGGTTCCAAAGGCCACCTTTTCTCCATGATATAGATCATGACACTCCTCAAGGACTGTTAGACCATTGTGGATAGCATGTGCTGCTGCCAGTCCTCCACTTTCAAATCCAATACCACTAAGGTATGTATTGGCTTCAATAATATTTTCCACAGCCTTTGTACAGACACATTTTTGTGCAGCAAACATAGCTTTTTCACCATCGGCTAACAGTGTATCAAAACAAAGTTTAGCAAGAGTTAGAGCAGCTTTGGTTGGAAGTCCTCCTCCCATATTTAAAGCTCCAGATCGCTCACATGCTCTGGCTTCAAAATAAGTGGCTAAAGCATCTCCCATTCCACTGGCTAAAAGTCTAGCAGGAGCCTTAGCAATAATATTTGTATCCATTAAAACGATATTTGGGTTACTTGGTAGAAGAAGATACTCATCAAAGATTCCCTCCTCTGTATAAAGTACAGATAGAGCGCTACAAGGAGCGTCAGTAGAGGCAATGGTAGGTACAATTATAACAGGTAGATCTGAATAGTATGCCAAGGCCTTAGCGGTATCTAAAGTTTTACCTCCTCCAACTCCAATGATAATATCTGAGTTTTTGTCTTTTAAAATATCCTTTAAGCGATTGATCTCAACTTTGGAGCACTCTCCATTAAAAAGTTCAAAAGAAGCTATTAAATTCTCTTTTTTAAAGCTCTCTTTAATAATATCCTCAGTGATACTCATAACAAAGTTATCTGCAATGATAAAGGCATTTTTCTTTGCATATTTTGCGATATTACTTAAAGAGTCAGGTCCTTGAATATATTTGCTAGGTGATAAAATAATGTTCTCCATTTAATACCTCCATAAACTTTAATAAAAAAATTTTGTTACCCAATTATTACCACTAAACTCTTAATTTGTAAATAGAAAAATGGTATAATTTAATAAAAAAGGATGGTGTAGAATGCTAAAGCTTTTTGATTTAGGTGAAGAGAGTGAGCCTAAAAAAAGAATAGATCAATTGAGAAAAGAGATAGAGCGTTACAATTACTATTATTATACAAAAAATGAGTCTATAATATCAGATTTTGAGTTTGATAAACTTTTAAAAGAGTTAGAAAAATTAGAGAGGGATTATCCAGAGTTTAAAGGGGATATATCACCAACAAAACATGTTGGAGCTATTGATTTAAAGGAATCAAAATTTAAAAAAGTTATCCATAAGAAACCTATGTTAAGTCTTAGTAACTCATATAATATAGATGATGTAGTCGCTTTTACAGAGAGAATTGAAAAAAATTTAGAGTATAAACATGAAAAACTGGAGTATGTTCTTGAGTTAAAATTGGATGGAGCTAGTATAAGTGTAACATATGAAAAGGGACAACTTGTGAGAGCGGTAACTAGAGGGGATGGAATTGAAGGGGAGGATGTTACAGATAATATCCTTGCAATAGATACAATTCCAAACTACTTAAAAGAGGAGATTGATTTAGAGGTTAGAGGAGAGATTGTTCTTCCTTTGAGTAGATTTGAGAAATTAAATGAGGAGAGATTAGCAAATGGAGAGGAGATTTTTGCCAATCCAAGAAATGCAGCCAGCGGAACTCTGAGACAGTTGGATTCACAGATTGTTAAAGAAAGAGGATTGGATGCATATTTTTATTATGTGGTTGAACCTTTAAAATATGGGTTTAAAACACATAGAGAAAGTTTAGACTATTTGGATAGAGTTGGAATAAAAACAACTAAGGTTGCTGAAGTGATAGACTGTTTATCTACTATGGAAAAAAGAATTAACTATTGGGAGATAGAGAGAGAAAAATTAGATTTTGAAACAGACGGATTAGTAATAAAGTTAAATAATATTGATCTTTGGGATGAGGTAGGGTATACAACAAAAAGTCCAAGATGGGCAATAGCTTATAAGTTTCCTGCAAAACAGGTCACAACAAAACTTCTGGGCATAACATGGCAGGTTGGAAGAACTGGAAAGGTAACTCCAGTGGCAGAGTTAGAGGAAGTGGAACTATCTGGAAGTAGGGTAAAAAGAGCTAGTTTACACAATATGGATGAGATTTTAAGAAAAGATATCAGAGTTGGAGATAGAGTATTCATAGAAAAAGCGGCAGAGATTATCCCACAAGTTGTGAGCTCTATAAAAGAGGTAAGAACTGGAGAGGAGACAGAGGTAACTCCACCAACTGTTTGCCCAGTGTGCGGATGGACCCTAGAAAAAGAGGAGGGTCTGGTGGACTTAAAGTGCGTAAATCCCAATTGTCCAGCTATAGTTCAGGGAACTATAGAGTATTTTGTATCTCGTGATGGAATGAATATAAGTGGTTTTGGAAGTAAGATTGTGGAAAGAATGCTTCAACTAAACTATATAAAGGATATTACAGATATATATGATTTGGCAAAATATAAAGAGGAACTTATGAATCTGGATAAAATGGGAGAGAAAAGTGTAGAAAAGCTTTTAGCTTCAATAGAGAAAAGTAAAGAAAGACCATACTCTAAAACACTTTATGCTTTAGGAATCCCCTTTGTAGGTAAATTTTTAGGTAATGTTTTAGCGAAAAAAAGTAAAAATATAGATACTTTAGCTCAGATGTCTAAAGAGGAACTCTTAGAGATTGATGGAGTTGGAGAAAAGGTTGCTGAATCAGTTTATAACTATTTTAGAGATGAAAAATCAAAAGAGATAGTAAGAAAATTAAAGGATTATGGAATCAACTTTGGAAAGATTCATGGGGATATTGAGGAGAAAAAAGTTGAAAATGGAAAGTTTACAGGAAAGACATTTTTATTTACAGGGAAGTTACAAAGATTTAAAAGAGAGGAGATCAAAGAGTTAATAGAATCTCTAGGTGGAACTAACCTGTCTTCAGTGAGTAAAAAATTGGATTATCTAATTGTTGGGGAGGATGCTGGAAGTAAGTTAACAAAAGCTAAGGAGCTTGGAACAGTGACAATTTTAACAGAGGATGAGTTTATAGAACTAAGCAAATAAAAAACTCCTAGGGATAACCCCTAGGAGCTTTTTATTTTATGTTAGCACTTTTAGTTATAAACTATTATTAAGCAGCTTCAGTTTCATTTAAAGACTTCTCATATACTCTTAAGAATGGAATATATAGGAAGAATGAGACAGCAACTAATCCACAACTTAGAATAAATGCAGTGATACTGAAGTTAGTAGCAAGTAAAGCTCCAATTGGTCCTGGAGTTGTCCAAGGAACAAGAGTTATAATCTTTCCTACTAGATCAAATTTTGTAGCGAACCATGCTATACAAGCATTTAATACTGGAATTCCAACAAATGGAATGAATAGTAATGGGTTCATCACAATAGGTGCTCCAAACATTATTGGCTCATTGATATTGAATACTGCTGGAATAACTGAAAGTTTTCCAATTGATTTAATATGTGCATTTTTACTTACAGACATGGCAAGTGCAAGTCCTAAAGTAGCTCCAGCTCCTCCAATATAAACATAAGCATCAAGGAATCCTCCAGCGAATATCTTTGGTAAAGTTTCCCCAGCTTGAAGAGCAGCTTGGTTAGCAGCAAGGTTAGATAGTGTTATAGAGTTGATAATAGCTATAACAATGTTTGTTCCGTGTAATCCAGCAAACCATAAAAGGTGAGTAATTATGATAATAAAGATTACAGAGATTAGTGAGTCAGACATATTAAGCAGTGGTGCAAAAGCTTTTAAGATAATCTCAGGTACCATGATGTTTAAACTCTTCATTGCAAAGATATTAAATGCATGGAAGACAATTGTAACAAACACGATTGGGATTAATAATTCGAATGATTTAGCAATTGCAGGTGGCACTGAATCAGGAAGTTTGATAACAAACTTTTTCTGTACAAGAAGTCTGAAGATTTCAATAGCTATTATCGCTCCTAGGATAGCTGTAAATAATCCTTTAGCGTCAAGGTATCTAGCATCCATAATTGGCATCCATCCACCGTCAGGGATAAGGAATAGAGCTCCAGCTCCCTCAGCTTGACCAACAGGTAACCAATCTAGTTTCGCTGAAACTAGTAAAAATGCATACATTGATAAGAATCCACCAGTTGTACCATTAAGACCATAACTATTAGATAAAGACATACCGATTCCATAAGAAACGAATAGAGACATAATTCCCATACTCACATAGAAGGGTTGTACTAAATCCCCTTTAAAAGCTCCCATTAAATTAGCGTACCACTCCATATAAAGTACGTTATTAGGGTCAGTAAATGGTAGATTTACCATTAAAAGGATAAATGAACCGATAATTAAGAATGGCATCGTATATACAAAACCATCTTTGATTGCATTTAAATATCTGTTTTGTCCAACTTTGGCAGCAACAGGCATAAGTTTTTCTTCAATAATATTCATAAAGTTACTCATATAATTTTTCCTCCGTTTTTATTTTATTATATCAAATTTTATAGAAAGGGGGTGGAGGAAAAAACTTCCCCTCCCCATAATTTTTATAATATTCTCGATTGGTTATATTAGTTAAACTTGTAGTTTAAACCAACATATCCCCACCACATGTTACATGTTTCTTTTCCATTTGCTCCACCGAAAATATCAGAGTTTTTGAAATCTCTTTTTCCGTTTTCAAAAGCTACTCCAACAAATGTAGAAAGTTGCTCAGTGAATACATAGTTACCCATCAATTCATATCTGATTCTTTCTCCAATACCAGCTTCCCAATCTCTTTTGAAATCTCCATTTTTATCTTTAGAGTCCACAGTTTTGTCTAAAGTAAGTCTGATTCTAGGCATAATAGTTAACTTTTCTGTAGCTTGATATGGCATCATGATTCTAAGTTGAGTTTCAACCATCTCATAAGTATCATAGAACTCTCCAGTAGTATAGATAGTAGGATTTAAAGATAATGAATCAGTTAACTTAAATGATGGTCCAAAATCTCCTTCCCAGTAGTTTCCTTTTGTACGTTTACCTCTTTTAACAACTGCTGTAGGATCGATTACATCAACCTCATAGCTTGTTCCTTTATCAATATCATGACCAACAACAAACCATCCAGCAAATAGGTTGTTGAAGTAGTTCCAATCAGTTCCTAACTCAAATCTTTCTCTTCTGAACCCATCTCCATTTTCATTTCTGTATTTAACATGGAACCCTTGATTCTCAAGTAGTTGATATCTAACTTTCCAGTCCACTCTTGTTCTGTCATTAGTTCCATCTTTGAAAGAATAAGCTCCTCCAATATATCTTCTTTCAACATTTAAATCTAAAGTTAACTTATCTTTAGAAGCTGAAATACCAGTTCCCCAGAAAAGAGCGTCGTCTCCATTACCCATAGGAACCATTTTATCCCCTTTTCTAACTATTTTAGATGAGTTATCGAAGTTCTCTGTCTCTAAGTACATTCTACCACCAAAAGTCCATTTATCCTCTGGAACTTCAACCATAGTCATAACTTGAGTTTCCTCATTTACATTTTCCTCTTTAATCTCCCCAGCAACAGGTGCAACTGTTTCAGTAATAGTTGTAGGTCCTGCTACAACCTCTTTAGCAAAAACGTTTGTACCTAATAATGATAAAGCAGCTAATAAATAAAGTGATTTTTTCATTTGTTACCCTCCCGTTTTTAAATAAAAGTATTATTCCCGTTTTAAATAAAAATTAAAATATATATCTATATTTTATTTAGCTAAGCTTAAAGCAAAGTCTAAAATTTTCTTACCATTTAAAGTTCCATAAGCCATAGTGTCAATAATATCTAAAGGCTTTCCAGCTTCAGCAGCAATAGCACCTAACTCAGCTTTTTTAAATCTAACTTGAGGTCCTAAAAGGAATACATCATATTGAGGTAATAACTCGTGGAACTGCTCTAAACCAACAGCATCAATTTTAACCTCTATATTTTCAGCAGCAGCAGCAGCTTCCATTTTTTTAACAACCATACTTGTTGACATTCCAGCAGAACAAAGTAATAATATTTTTTTCATAATCGTTTCTCCTTTTTACACACATAATATTTGAAATTTTAATTTAAACTTTTTAAAATTTATTGGGTGAAACTTTCACCTGACACAAAAATTATAAAATATGTTTTAAAAAAAGTCAAATTTCACAAAAATCAGACTTTTTTCGTCAAATAAAAATACATAATATAAAAAAAAACTTGAAAATTAGAGATAAATATTGTATTCT
>NZ_DBGBQB010000073.1:0-3893 GCF_048470075.1 Cetobacterium sp.
TTTTAAGTGAGTTTAAAAAGAAAAAAAATAAAGTGATAAGTGAAAATATTTAAGATATTTTTATAATGAAAGGAGATAGTATGTTCTTTAATAAGAAAAATAAAGAGCTAAAGAAAGAAGTTGCTAATCTAATTGCCATAAATAAAGAATATGAAGAAAAATGCGAGTATTATCAAGAGAAATATTTGCAGATTAAAACAGAATATGTTGAAGCTCTGAAAAGAAACGAAAACTTTAATAATGCTTTTAGAGAAAGCTTTTCAGAATTATCTTCAAAATTAATATCGGTAGAGATAACACTTTCTAAATTAGAGGAAAAAAATAAAGAGTTTTCTAAAACTGAAACTCTAGTAAGAAAATTCCAAGAGCTTGAAGGAGATTTAGTTAAACTATCCAGAGAGATTGGAAGATTATCAACATTTTTAGAAAAACATACAAATTTTAATAAAGAGACGTCAACTTATCAGGCAAATCTGGAAAAATCATACAGAATGTTTAAATAAAAATTTACTAGTTGGAGGATAAAATTACAAATGAAAAGAACAAATAATAACTTATTTCCCGTTGTAGATAAAGAACAAGAGTTCCAAAAAATATATAACAACACAATAGAAAAAGTTAATTTTATAAATAGCAAATATGCAGATATACACAATGGGGTAAACTGCGAAGAGTTAGACCCTATGATTGAGAAAATGAATAATTTTGTATTAAACCTGAGTAGAGTAACAAAGTTAGAGGAGTACCTTACATTTAAACTTTTAATACAAAATATTTTAAAACTACTGGGAGAGTGTAATCATAATGAAGTGTTACCACCTGTACCTGAGTTAGAACCTACTGTAATCAATGCCATATTAAAAAATATAAATAAAAACTTAGTGGGAGAACTAACTTTAGGAGAAAACGCACATTTAATAACTTCAGTGGAGTATGAGTTATATAAAAATAATATAAGAGTAGAGAAAGTTACTACTAATTCAGGAGCTCAAATTGCTAATTTTGTATCTAATACACCTGGAACATATCAATTTATAGCAAAATATTATTGGGCAGATAAATTTAAACAGATTACATCTAATACAGTTATAATTGAGGAAGATGTAGTAATTCCACCTCCAGTGGATGGAGATTTTCCTAAAACATTACCATACTCAAATTTATGGGCACATACTGTAAATACAAATGGAAACTATGAGATTACTCTTAATAATACATGGGGAGTTATTGATAGTAACTTAGCTGTTTATTTAGATGGAGAGCTAACAGAGGTAATACCAACAAATTTCACAGCAGGAAATAAAGGGTCAGCTAAAAACATTGTTTCAGCATCTAAATATCCTTCAAATAAAGATTTAAAATTTGTTTATAAAGTTACATATACAAGAGATGAAAAAACAAATGATAGAGTTGTAGTTTACTATAAAAGTACAACAGGTCTAGTTGAGATTGCAACTCCAGATGGAGGAGTGAAGTATTGTAAATATCCAGAGTGGAACTCAGGAATAGAGTATGGAGCAGCAACAAATAAAATAGTATTCTATCAAGGATTCCATTTTAGACATACTGGATGGGCTTCAAAAGGAGATTCACCAAAATTAAATGGAGATTGGTCACCTTGGACAAAGCTATCAGCAGGAGAGGAAAGTGCAATTGATTGTCCAGGAAATCACTTAATGGATTCAGCAGGAACAAAGCCAAATGCTCACTTAGAGCCGATGAATATTTCAGAGGTTGAAGGGTTAGGAAGTCCAATGGAAAAGATGCATATAACTTATACTCCAGAGTGGGGAAAATGGGGAGGAAGAAAGTATACTCCAAAAATAACTCCATGGAACAAGATATCTCATATGCAATATGCATTCGTGGATGTAATTCCTGATTATACAGGTAAATTCTTTACAGATAAAGATGATATATCTCATTTAGCACAATCAGCTAGAGATGCAGTTAATGGAGCTGGAAACCTAAATATGTCACCAAATATATTTGATCCAGGAGCAGCGTTCTCAGCTTACGGTGGAACAAGTGCATTTATGACAGAGTATAACGATATGTGTAAAAAGTATCCATATGTTAAACCGATAGCATCATTAGGTGGATGGTCAAGATCAGCATTCTTTAGAGATGCAGCTCAATCAAATAAAATAGATCACTTTGTTAAGAGATGTATTGACTTTATAAGAGAGTTTAATTTTGCTGGAATAGATATTGATTGGGAATTCCCTTGCTCAAGAAGAGATGCAGATTTAGTTGATAATAAAAATGATTTAGGAACACCAAGAGCAGCAGATGATGAAGAAACATTATTCACTAACTTAATGAAGGCATTAAGAGCAGCACTTGATAAGGCTGGACAAGAGGATGGGAAATACTATTTCCTATCATGTGCAATAGTATCAGGAAAAACTCATATTTTAAAAAGTGGAATTGGAGTATGGCATCCAGCATGTGACTTTATCAGTTATATGACTTATGATGTACACGGTGCTTTTGATACAATATCAAACCATCAATCATACCTTTTCCAAAATCCAAGTGAGCCACAATCAGAAACAAATCCAAAAGATAATGCAATGTCAATAAAGGATCTAATAGATTATGTGACAACAACTTACGGAGTTCCAGTTACTAAACTGACAGTGGGAGCACCATTCTACTCAAGAGGATGGTCAGGAATATTTATGCCAAGTTCAGGTTGGCCTACAAATATGCCAGGATTGTATGTAAAGACTAATATCAATCCAGCTGCCAGTGAAACTAAGGGATGTTCAGCTCCAGGAACAATGGATGGAGGAAGAGGAGCAGGAGTTTTACCTCTACATCATCTAAATAAATTAATGAAGGGTGAAAACGTATCTGTAAGAACTTTAGATATGAATGGTCCAGCTAATCCACATGCAGGAACAGTATTAAAAGGTTCAGACTTCCAATACTATTATGATGAGGCTGCACAAGCTCCATACCTATATAACCAAAATGCTGGAATTTTCTATACATTTGAAGATGAGAGATCTGTTGAGACAAAGTGCCAATGGATTGTAGATAATAATCTAGCGGGAATAATCTCATGGGATATAGCTATGGATGATTATGGAATAGATATGCATAGTTCAGAAGCAACATCAGCATACCCTACTCTATATCAAGTAGAGCACCTATTAACATCGGTAATATTTGATAAATTCAAAGCAAACTCATTGAGATTAAACTATTTAAATAAAATCACTAGAAGATAATAAATCAATTAAAGGGGAGGAAGACTCCCCTTTAATTATATAAAAATTAGAATAAGGGAGTTTAAATTATGAAAAGAGATGGAGTTCTATCTAATATTATGGATAAAAATAATATTAAAGCATCTTCAAATGTATCTACTTGGAATGGAAATGAACCAGAGTTAATTTTAGATGAGAGTGAAGATACACTATTTCATTCAAATCAGTACCCTTCACATGGGTATGGAGATGTTTATTTTAAGTTTAAAGAACCTAGAGTTATAAATAGAATAGAGTTTTTAACAAAGCATCCAAATTCAAATAATGGAAGAGTTGATCAATATGAAATTCTATATAAAAGTGGAAATTTTGATGTGGGTTGGATATCTGTTTATCAATCAGAAACAACTCAGGAAAAAGGATGGAAAATATCAGAATTCCAAGAGATTGTAGCTTCAGAAATCTGTATAAGGGTACATAGTAGCTACGGTAATTGGATAGTAATGAATGATATAAAATTTTATTTAAATGTAGATGCAGAAAATGATTTAAAAAATATTTTTGAATCATTGGAGTGTTTGGCAATAAAGTCTCAAATAAGGTTAAAAGATATTGAGGTGTTGAAAACTAAATATCAAGATAATTTAGAGATGCTTAATCTCCTTAATATAGGTA
>NZ_DBGBQB010000074.1:0-66500 GCF_048470075.1 Cetobacterium sp.
TCAACAAAAAAAGTCTATAAAAAAAGGAAACTACAACTGTAATTTCCTACAAGATCAAATTTAAAATATATCAAAAAAACATACATTAAAAATCTATCCTTGTAGTCTGCCAATTTACGGTGACAGGTAGAGACTCGTTGACCTTATTTCAACTATTATACAAGTTTTATTTATTTTGTTTTTTAATACTTTTCCTGATTTAATACTAACACACTGTTCGTTTTTTTTCAACTATTATTTTTGAAATAAAAAAAGTTCTCTGAGTTTTACCTCAGAGAACCCCTGTTTTTACTATGCTTTCTCTCTCTTTAACTTTTTCTTCATTCCGTCGATAAAGTCTTCAACTATAATGTATAGAACTGGAATTACAACCAGCGTTAGTAGTGTTGAGAATGATAATCCGAATATAACAGCTATAGACATTCCTGAGTATAACTCTGCTCCCTCTCCAAATCCTAGTGCAAGTGGAATCATTCCACATACTGTAGTCATTGTAGTCATTAGAATTGGTCTAAGTCTTGTTTTACACGATTCTCTTACCGCATCATTTAGTTCATATCCTCTCTCTCTTAGAATCTTAATAAAGTCTATTAGAACAATTGCATTGTTAACAACCGTTCCAGCTAGCATTATTATTCCAATCATAACCATCATATCAAATGGAGAGTTTGTTATCAACAATCCTCCATAAACTCCGATCATTGCCAATGGAACTGAAGCCAAAATTATACCTGGAAGTAAGAAGTTCTCAAACTGTGATGCTAGAATAGCGTATATTAAGAATATTGAAATTCCAAGAGCCATTCCCATCTGTACAATCGCCTCATTAAATAGCTGAGACATTCCTCCCCATGAGTAAGAAACACCTTTTGGTGGGTTAGTTGCTTCAAATGCATCCACAATTTCACTTTGAACTTTACTTAATCCAATTCCACCATCATTTGCTGAAACTGATGCGTAGAATATCTTATCTGTCTTTGTTACCTCTGATGCTCCCTCTGCCATAACAATATCTGCTACATCTGAAACTTTTACAAATTTACCATCTGCTCCTCTAACATTTAACTCCTCTAAAGTTGAAATATTAGTTCTTGCATCCTTTGGTAATCTGATTAAAACATCTATCTCCTCTGTTCCTGTTTTTACAGATAGTGTTTGTCCAGTTGCTCTATTTCCACCTAGGAATGAGTAACTTATTGTTCTACCTACATCAAATGGGCTGATTCCATGAGCTCTTAATTTATCTCTATTTAGAACAACTCTAGCCTCTACATTTCCTGGTTCAATACTTGATGTAATATCTATAATACCAGGATTTTGACTAATTTTTTCTTGTACTTGTTTTGCTATATTTTCAGCAACATCTAATGAATCTGAAGATATTCTAAATTCAACATCTCTATTTCCACCTGCTGATTGGTAATCATCTTTTAAGTTAAACTTAATTCCAGGTATTTTCTCTAATTCAGGTCTTAAATTATCCATTACTTGGAATATTGATACATCTCTATCAGTTTTTGGCCCTATGTCAACGTTTACGATTCCTACTCCTGTTTTTACAAGAGAGATATATGTTTTTGTTAAAGGATTATTTTTTACTACTTCAACTGCTTGCTCTGTAATCTCTTCTGCTCTTTCAACTGAAAGACCCTTTTCCAACTCTAAAACAACTGCATATCTACCATAGTCTTGTTTTGGTATAAACTCTGTTCTTGTTAATAGAGGTCCAACTATCATCATAACCATAAATGTTATGAAAGAAAGTGCTACAGTTTTCTTTCTATTTGTAATTGCCCACTCTATTATCTTTTCATATGTGCTCTTTACTTTTCCAAATATTTTACCCTCTTTTGTAATATCAGCGTTAGCTTTTAAAAATCTACTTGCTACCATTGGCATTAAAGTTAATGATACTATTAAAGCGGCAACGTTAGAGAAAATTATTGATAGCGACATATCTCTAAATATCTCTCTTGCAATACCTGGGATAAATAGTACTGGAATAAATACAACCATTGTTGTTAAGGCTGAGGCTAGAATCGCTACTGCAACCTCTGATGCTCCATCCTCTGATGCTTCCATTACTGGTTTCTTAAGCTCTGTTATATGTCTATAGATATTATCTATAACAACAACGGAGTTATCTGTTAGCATTCCTACTCCAATAGAAAGTCCCATTAGTGATATTACGTTTATTGTCACTCCTAAAAGAGATAAGAAAGCAAATGTAAATATAATTGCTATTGGTAGTGCCAATGATATCAACAGTGTTGCTCTAATATTTTTTAGGAATACTAAAAGTACTATTGTAGCTAGAACAAGACCTGTTATTGCATTTCCTTTTACTCCTGAAATTGATGAGTTAATATTTTCAGAGTAATCCATTACTGTTGTTACTTCTACACCTTTAGGGAAGTATGGTTTCATCTCTTCTAAGGCTATCTTTGCATTATCTGTAATTGATAAGATATTTCCATCTGTAGATTTTTCAATAACTATCATTACCGATGGTTTCCCATTAAGTTTAGTTATCTCGCTTTGATCTTCAGTAGTTAGTACTACATTAGCAATATCTTTTAATCTAAGAGTTTTTCCATTACTTCTTAAAATCATGTTTTCAAACTCATCTAAATAGTTAAACTCTCCCATAAATCTGGCAACAACATCTTTCCCTCCAGTTTTAATAACTCCCAACGGAACATTTATTGATGATGTTTTTATTAAATCATACAATTCATTCGGTGTTAAATTATATGATGCTAATTTATCTGTATCAAATTGAATTTGAATCTGTTTATCTGGAGATCCTAATGTATCAACACTTCCAACTCCTCCAATTCTTTCAAATCTTGGAGTCATAAACTCGTTAACAAATGTTGTCAATTCTAAAAAATTTGGACCCGATACGTTTAGCATCATCGCAGTATTTCCTGAACCTGCTAATTTTTTCTGTGTCGTAGGTTTTGACGCATCATCTGGTAACTCTCCTGATATAGCATCAATCTCCCTTTGTACATCTCCTCTTTTTAAATCTATATTCACTCCATAGTCGAACTCAATACTTACAACTGATCTTTCAAATGATGATGTAGATGTTATCTTTTTAATTCCATCAACACCAGATAGTGAATCTTCTATTTTTTTAGTAATCTGACTGTTTACATCTTCTGGAACAGCTCCATTCCAAGTTGTAGTAATTACAACCATTGGAATATTCATATTAGGAAGCAGTTCTGATTTCATTGATAGCATCGAAACAATTCCTAAGAATACCATCGAGACCATTACCATTACTGTTGCAACGGGTCTACGTATAGCAATACCTGCTAATGACATATATCTTTCACCTCTTTATTTTCTATTTTGTTTCGTTATTTATTGTAATTTCATCTCCATCAGCTAATCCGAATATACCATCAGACACTACTAAATCCCCTGGTTTTAACTCCTCTGATATAACTTCTATATTAGGCTTTATCGTTGCCCCTGTAGTTACTTCAACTCTTTTTACTTTCCCATTTTCAATTTTAAAAACATAGCTCAATAAGTCTCTTATAAATACAGCCTGTTGTGGTACTATAACTCCATCTCTTTTCTCTGTTGGAATTACAACCTTTGTATACATACCATCTTTTAACTCTTTAGTTTTATTATCTATAGATATTTTTACTGGGAATTTTTTTGTTTCAGCATCTGCTATTGGATTTATAGATTTTATCTTTCCTTGAAACTCTTTTCCACCTAAATCTGAAACCATTAAAGTCACTGGTGATCCCTCGTTCAGTGTATTTAACCAATATCCTGGGAAGTCCACAGTTATCTCCATCACGTTCTCATCTACCACTGTAAACACAGTTGAGTTAGCCTCTACGACATTTCCAGATTTTAAATTTAAATTTCCTACTAATCCAGTTAGCTCAGATTTTCTTGTTAATTTATCATAGTTTGATTTTTTAGATGTATAATCTGCTAAAGCATTGGTATATGCATCTCTATAACTTAAAAATTCAAGTTGTGATACCATCTGCTTTTCATAAAGTTTACTAAATTTTTCAAAATTATTTTTTGTTGATTGTAGGTTAGCTTTTGCTGCTTCATAGTTTGATTCAACCTTTGCATCAGTAAACTTTACAACAACCTCACCCTTTTTTACAAAATCTCCATTTTTCTTTAGAACTGTAGATACAGTTCCTTGAGAATCCAATGTGTGATCCACTTTCTCTTGAGGCACAATTGTTCCATCAGTTACATATATATCTGAAACTTGCTCCTGCTTTACCTGTGATGCTATCACGGGTTTTTTTGGTTTTTCTACTACTATTTCCTCTTTTTTTCCACAAGCAGTCATCAAGATAGCTGCTGCTGTTAATATGAATAATCCCTTTTTCATCTTTCCTCCCGATATTAAATAAGTGATGATCTATATTTCTCAAATGCTACATAATAATTTAATACTGCTGAGTTATAATCTACAGCTGCTTGTCTATATTGACTTTCTGATAATAGATAATCCACAGTTGAAATTAATCCCGCATTGTATCTTTCAGTATCTATACTAAAGTTTTCTGTTGCTGCTTCTAACGCTTTGTTTCTAGAGTCTCTTAATTGCTGTAAACGAATTAACTCTCTATAATTTTTTGTAACAGATAGTTTTATATTATCTGATGTTAGCTCTTGATTTATACTTTCTATATTCTCATTATTTTTTGCCACATTATACTCATCAATTCCGCTTCCGAAAGAGAATACATCCCATTTTACAGAAACTCCACCTCTCCACTCTGCATTGTCAAAACTGTTATCAAAATGGTGGCTCTCTCTTGATGTTCCATAAGTTGCAAAAGCATCAACCTGTGGTAATAAACTTGATCTTGCTACAATTTTTTCAGCTTGAGCATAGTCAACTTTATTTATTGCTAATCTCGCTGATAAACTGTTTGTTAAAGCCTGATTTAGGTCTCTATTGAAATCTATTCCCGATGTTAAGTTCTCTGGAACTTGGAAATCTTTTAAAGTAATCTCCTCATTTGTAGGAATCATTAACTTTAATTTCAAATCCTTTTTTGCAATCTCTAAATTTGTTTTAGTTCCTGTTATTTGAGCCTCTAAATCTAATATTGAATACTCTGTTTTCAGTAGATCCGCTTTTGTTACCAATCTTAAATTTAATTGTTCGCTCTGCTTATCATATCTAGCTTGTAACTCTTTTTTAGATGCCTCTAAAACTGTTAAATCCTTTTCATAATTTATAATACTTGAATATAAAGAGATAATATCCAATCTCACATCTCTTTTTTCAGATAAAAGATAGATATCTGCCATATTTTTAGAAGCCTCTGCTCCAAGTATTCCACCTGTTATTGCTCCTCCTCTAAATAGGGGCTGATAAAGACCTATTGTCTGTGAATATCCACTTTTTGCTTTTAATCCAATTATTCCATTTGAATCAATAGTTTCTGTCATATTTCTTGTTTCATGTTCCGCTTTTTGATACTGACCATTATATGTAACTGTTGGTAATGCAGTTTTAAATGCTCTTCTTACATTTAATCTTGCATTTTCTTTTGATAGCTCTGACGTCTTTATTGTTTTCCCATTCTCTAAAGCCAAGTCAATTGCACTTTCCAACGTTAGCTCTCTTGAAAAGGCTGCTGTTGAAAGCAATACTAGTAACCCTAATAACTTCTTCATTAAATTCCTCCTGTTAGTAACTTCAAGATACTTTCAATAACCAGTTGTATCTCTCTATCTAAATCAATATTTTTTAAACGTTCTTCAAATTCGGATATATCACTGATAAAATAATCCTCTGTATTTTTATAGAATAATCTTTCCAATCTATAAGATTTTATTCCACCCATGATAAATACTATCAAAATATTTATTTCACTCTCTGAATATGTAATTCCTGGAATGGTTTTTATTATCTCTTTTAAATATTTTCTATTTAAAATTTCGATTTGAAAAAGTTTTTCTCTTAATAGAGGTGTTAGATGTTCCAAATTTCTGGTTAGATTTATCAATATCAAATGAGATTTTAAACTCTCTGATACCATCATAAACCTTTTCATTATAAACATCTTTATTTTTTCTTTATAATCAATCTTTTCTATTAGAAGTTCTTTTAACTCATTTTTTCTTATTTCATAAACTTCGCCTATAATCTCCTCTAAAAGTTGATCTTTTGATTTAAAGTAAGTATAAAAGCTACCTTTAGCTATTCCCAGATGATTTGTAATATCTTCAACTCTTGTTTTAAAAATACCTTTTTTTAATAAAACATCTTTTGCAGCTTCTAGGATTTGCTCTTTTTTTTCCTCCTTTATCATCATGCCCCCTTACTGAACTTAAAATTAAAATGACTATACAGTCACAGAACATTCTAATCTATAATGACTATTTAGTCAATGCTTTTTTTAAATTTTACCATACATTGTGAGCATTTGAATTAAATCCTGATGAAGTTGAGTAATATTTTGCATCTATCGGCTTATTTTCGTGCACAAGAATAAGACCTTTTGTTGTTTTTACTCCCTTAGTCGACAACTCATTTTCATCTAGGTTGTTATAGACTTGACTTTGAGTACTATCTAAAATATGGAACCCTTGTTTTGCATATCTATTTCTCAATATATCTTTTGCTGCATAGGTTCTAGCTGCTATTGCCTGTACTTTTAAAGCTTCCAGCCCAAAACTTTGTGGCATCTCACTTGGAACAACCTGTAATAGATAATCCTCTATATTGATTTCATTTATTAAGTTTAATCTTGTTCCGCCCTGTGCTAACCTAACTTCAAAACTCCCTCTATATGTTGGATATCTATATTTTTTTACATTTCTCTTTATATTGGTTATCGATATCATGTGTTTTGATGTTATCTCTATGTAGTTTTTTGTTTTTAATCTTACTTTCCCTTGAGTGATGACCTGTGTGTATCCATCTTTTACTATAAAGTCTATAGATGTTCTAGGGGATACATTAACACTTCCATCTTTACTTTTTAATTTTATAGCACCTGTTGAAATCATAGATATTTTTGAGTGATTAATAGTTGAAAATCCACTTGTCATTATTCCAACTCTAATCTTATCATCTATTCCATCCACCGATTTTATACTCTTTAATTTTGTATCCATATAGTATCTTTGTAAAACTTGTTTATATGAGTATCCCTTATTTTTAGTTAAATCCATAGCTGACCATTGTGGAACTCCAGATCCGTGTCCAAATCCTCCACCATAGATATTAAAACCTCCATTCCCCAATTTCTCAAAAGCAATAAAGGCAGATGGCAACATGCTCGGATTTCTGGATATAGGCTTTTCATTATAAGTACTACTTCCACCCTTTGTTCCATAGATATTTACAGTGCTATCAACGCTACTTTTGCTTAAATTTAATAGACTCCTTATATTTCCCTCTTTTGCAACAATATATTTACCTCTGCTTCCCTTTATCAGTAGTTTTGTTACTAGTCCTGATTTTCCTCTTTCCAAAACTCTTATATCTAAAACATCTCCAACAGGGTTTAAAGGTATTTTTTTTGCTACCCACCTATTATCAGAGTATGTTAAAACCTCTTTGGGTCTTCTTGAACCTAATGAAACTAAGTTTTTATTTAAAACATTACTTATCTCTTTTCTATTTAAGCTAACTTTCCATCTCCAATAATTTGAATTATCCCCATGCCCCTTTGCTCTTGTATTTTTATAAAATGCTAAAAACTCATTTTCTTTATATGACTTAAATGGTACTTTTGGATTTTCCATATCATTTACATATTTTAAATAAGGGATAGGTTTTGCCACTGGTATACTGTCCTTTGAGTATTTTCCATATAGATCAACTCTATCTCCCTTTAAATTAGATGAACTTTCCAATCTCTCATAATAATCTCTATTTGAACTACTGCTACACCCTATAAAAGCTAAAAAACATAATCCTATCGCTATGGTATTTTTTATTTTCTGAACTTTCATTAGATCTCTATCCCTTTTTCAACAATATAGTTTCTAACTTTTTCAAGCTCCTCTTTTGTATCAACACCTATAATTTCAAAAGGTGTTTCCAACACTTTTATTTTATACCCATTTTCTAAAATCCTCAACTGCTCTAAAGATTCAGAATTTTCTAAAGGTGTGCTCTCCATTTTAGAATATTCTAGTACAAACTCTCTTTTATACCCGTATATTCCTACATGTTTAAAATAGATATCTAAGTTTTCATTTCTAGGATATGGAATTACACTTCTTGAAAAATATATAGCATAGTCATCTCTATCTGTAATAACTTTTACAAAGTTTGGATTTTCAATGTCCTCTTTTTTATGAAGTTTATGCTTTAATGTTGCCATTTTTAAACTCTCCTCTCTTTTAAATACATCGATTAAAGAGTTTATCATCTCTGGCTCAATTAAAGGCTCATCACCTTGAACATTTATAATCACATCATAGTCTGTTATCTTCTCACAAACTTCAGCTATTCTACTTGTCCCATTTAAGTGATTTTTATCTGTTAGTATTACCTCTCCTCCAAATCTTTTTACTTCATCAAAAACCTCTTGTGAATCTGTTGCTATAATAACCTCATCCAAATTAGATTTCATAGCTCTTTTATAAACCCACTCTATCATAGAATGTCCACAAATATCTTTCAGTGGTTTCTTTGGCAATCTTGTTGATTCATATCTCGCTGGAATTACTCCTAAAAACTTCATTTTACAACCTCCAAAATTCAATGTATAATAAGATTATACAAGAATATCGTATTAAAAAAAAGAGTTTTATACTTAAAAAGGAGAAATTTATGTTGCGTATTTATTTTGTAAGACATGGTGAAACAGTTTGGAATACTTTAAAAATTTTTCAGGGAAGATCCAACTCTCCATTGACAGAGCTAGGTATTGAGCAAGCAAAAAAACTTTCAAAAGCTCTAGAGAATATTGATTTTAAAAAGGTTTACTCATCGCCACAGGAAAGAGCTCTTCAAACCACTAAACTTTTACTTGGAAATAGAGATATGAATATCATTCCAATCGATGAGTTTCAAGAGATCAATATGGGAAAAGTTGAGGGGATTCCAAGGGAGGAGTTTGAAAAAAACTATCCAATTGAGTATCATAATTTTTGGAATAATGCCGAAAAATATGATCCTACAGCATATAATGGTGAAAGCTATGAGGAGGTTTTAGATAGAGTTAGAGTTGGACTAAATAAACTTGTTCAAGAAAATAGTGACGGAAATATCTTGGTAATCAGTCATGGAGTTACATTAAAAGCCCTTTTTAATATTATAAATGAAAAAGGGATAGATGAATTCTCTAAGCAACCTGTTCCTGAAAATACTAGCACTACTATAGTTGAATATGATTCAAATGGATTTAAAATAGTAAAATTTTCTGACACTGAACATCTAAATTAATTTTTTTATTATTGACACAAAGGAAAGTGTGAAGTATTAAAGTATTATTCTATATATTGCTGTTATTCTATTCAGGGGGTGAATTTTTTGGGAGATAAGTTTAATGTTAATATAAAGGTTATGGGTATTGGTGGCGGTGGAATAAATGCACTTGATGAAATCTGTGTTTCTGAAATTGATGGAGTTTCTTTTTTTGCACTTAATACCGATCTACAAGATTTAAATAATTCTAGAACACCTCACAAAATTCAACTGGGTTTATCTACAACTAAGGGACTAGGCTGTGGTGGAAATATTGAATTAGGAGAGAAAGCTGTCAAAGAGAGCTTACCTTTTATTAAAAATATTCTTAGAGGCACTGACTTTCTTTTTTTAACATCTACTATGGGTGGAGGAACTGGAAGTGCTGCTACTGCTTTAATTGCAAAGTTGGCCAAAGAGATGAACATTCTAACTGTTGCCATAGTTACCAAACCCTTCTCCTTTGAAGGAAAAAGAAGAATGAAAATTGCTGAAACTGGAATAAAAAATCTTAAACCTTTTGTTGATTCTCTTATTGTTGTCCCTAATGATAAACTTTTAGATAATTCATCATCCAATGTAACAGTTCAAGAAGCTTTCAAAAAAAGTAACTTTGTGTTATATACAGCGGTTAAAGGTATGACTGACCTTATGCTTGCCAAAGGATTAATAAATTTAGATTTTGCAGATATAAAATCTCTTCTACTTGAATCAGGAGAGGCTATCTTAGGGTTTGGAGAAGGAGCTGGTGAAAAAAGAGCCGAAAAGGCTGCTCTTGCCGCAGTGGATTCATCTCTATTTGAAAGAACCATTTTAGGTGCAACTAAGTTTTTAGTAAATATTATTGGTCCTAGAGATTTAAACTTAATGGAGTCTAGTATTATTGTAGAAACTATAAAAAAAGAGTGTGAAGCTGAAATAGATGATGTTCTCTTTGGAGTTTCAATAGATGAAAACTCCAGTGATACTATTAAGGTTATTTTAATAGCTAACTCATTTTTAAATACTTAAATGACAAAAAAACGGTTTTATTTTAAAAACCGTTTTTTTATTTATATTAAATTTTTAGTATACTCTTCAGGCAAAGGCAACTCTATTTTTATGTTATATTTTGGAATCTCACAATAGTATGAAAATAAAAACATGTTCTTTCCACCTCTACCATATCTTCCATCTCCAACTATTGGGTGTCCTAAACTTGCCAATTGAACTCTTAACTGATGTGTTCTTCCTGTTTCAAGAGTGGCTTCTAGAATAGTTCTATTTTTCCCTCTCTTTAAAACTTTAAAGTATGATATACTCTCCTTAGCTCCCTCTTCATAAGAGCTTAACTCCACAACCCTTGTCTCCTCTTTTCTCAGATAGCTCTTTAGAGTAAATCTATCTTTATCAATAACTCCATCAACTAATATATAGTATTTTTTATCTGTTTTTCCCTCTCTAACCTCCTCTGCTAACTCTCTAGTTACAACTAGACTTTTTGCACCTATTACAAGTCCAGAGGTAGATTTATCAATTCTATTTACAAAGTTAAACTCATCAGTTTGATAAAAACTTTTAAAAAGTTCAGACAGACCATAGTCATATCCACTGCCCTTATGCATTACCATACCGGCCTCTTTATTAAATATAACCACTCTTTTATCCTCATAAACAATACCACTTTTTAAAGTGTTTAAATCTTTTGAAGATATTTTTATAAATTTTTTCTCCTCAGTCTCTCCACCAGAGATTAAAACTTTAACAATATCTCCCTCTTTTAATCTATAGTTTTCTTTAGATTTTTTTCCATTAACTTTAATCTTTCCAGTTCTAATTCCCTTAAAAATCTCTGTCAATGGAGTATTTTCATATTTTTTTCTCAAAAATCTATCCAATCTAACTTCATGAAAACTAGAGTCTATAATATATTCCATCATTACTCCCTATATACATTTATACTCTGAACAATCCCTAACATTGCAAAGGCAAATAGGAAAGAGGTTCCTCCATAACTCATTAAAAGAAGAGGTAATCCTGTAACAGGCATTATTCCAGTTACCATTCCCACATTTACAACTATATGAAAAAAGAAAATTGCAGATATTCCATAGCAAATTAACTTTCCATATCCCTCAGCTTTGTCACCTATTCGCAATATTCCCCATAGAAGTAGAATGTACAGTATCAGTAAAACACAACCGCCAATCAATCCTCTCTCCTCTAAAAATACCGCTGCTATAAAATCAGTGTGAGACTCTGGTAAAAATCTTAGCTTACTTTGAGTTCCCTGTAAAAATCCCTTTCCAAAAACTCCACCAGATCCAACTGCAATCATAGATTGAGTAACATTCCAACCACTTCCCAATAGATCAGCTTCTGGATTTAAAAATGTTAATACTCTTTCTCTTTGATAATCTTTTAATAGGAAAAAATATCCAATCGGTACCATTGATATTCCTACAACTGCTAAAATTATTATAGTTTTCCAATCTATTCCATTTATAAATATCAAAATTAGATATAAAAATATTATAACTAAAGATGTCCCTAAGTCTGGCTGTGCCGCTATTAATATAAATATTGGTAAAACATGAATACTAGTAGCTAAAACACATTTCAGTCCTGAAAACTTATGATTATACTTAGTGGCCAAGACCTCTGCAAAAGTTAAAACTATAAATAGCTTAGAAAACTCTGAGGGTTGAATAGTTATAAATCCTAAATCAATCCATCTTTGAGCTCCCAATCTTTTATCTCCTATCACAAATACCAACAGCAATAGTATCACATTTATCAAATAGATTACTTTATAGTATTTTCCATACACTTTATAATCTATAAAAGAAAATATAAAGTATGTCAAAACTCCTAGTCCTATCCATGCAATCTCTTTATAAAAAAAAGATGTTCCCTTATGTACTGTCGCACTATAAACTGTCAATAAACTTATTAGAACAATACACAGGGCAATATATAAAATCATATTTTTCATCTTTTTAATTCTTTTTATAGTAACTACTAAATCATGATTTTTTCCCATTAACTTCTCCTATTTTCCTGTATGACCAAATCCACCTTCAGCCCTTACAGTTGTTGATAATTCGTCAACTTTTTCAAACTCCATTCTATAAACTTTTTGAAGAACTAGTTGTCCAATTCTCTCTCCAGGATTTATAACAAACTCCTCAGTGCTTAAATTTATTAATATAACTCCAACCTCTCCTCTATAATCTGAATCTATTGTTCCAGGAGTGTTTACCAATGTTATTCCATGCTTTAATGCCAGTCCACTTCTAGGTCTAACCTGAACCTCATATCCATATGGAATCTCCATCTTTATACCTGTTGGAATTAGTTTTCTTTCCAATGTTTTTAAAGTAACTGGTTCTGAAATATTTGCTTTAACATCCATTCCAGCCGCTCCTTCAGTCATATATTTTGGTAATTCCACACCGTTTTCTAGTACTAATTTCACTGTTATTTCTTCCATTTTTTCCCCTTTATATATTTCCTAAAATTGTTTTAGATATATATTTTTCATCAAATATTTTTTTTGCAACTCTTTGGATATCTTCCAGATTGACATTTTCAATCTCATCTATCACAGTTTCAATATCTCTTACCTCTCCATATACTAGATAAGATCCTGCCATTCTAGACATTTTTCCCTTGCTACTTTCAAGTCCAAAAGTTACCATGCTTAAAAACTGATTTTTAGCTCTTTGTAACTCTTTTTCTGTTATTCCATTCTCTCTTATCTCTTTTAACTCATTCTCTATAATTGAGATAACCTCTTTATAATCTTCATGTGTTGTACCAGCGTATATTGTGAACAATCCACCCTCATCAAAATTTGAGGTATAAGAGTACACTGAGTATGCCAGCCCTCTTTCCTCTCTGATTTTTTGGAAAAGTCTAGAGCTCATATTTCCACCTAAGACATTGGATATTACAGACATTGCCACTCTATCATTATCTGTATTTGAAGCTCCCAATGTATTTACACAAAGATGTACTTGATTTGTTTCCTGATTTATTATTTTTTCACCAGAGTTTATACTCATACTACCGTCATAGAATCTCTTTGTACTTCTATCTTTTAACTGTCCAATCCCTCTATTTAACTGATTGTATACACTCTCTACATCTATATTTCCTGCAACTGCAATAACGATATTTTCAGGTTTATACATATCATAAAAATATCTAAGTATTTTTTCTCTGTCTATTCCTTTTAAACTCTCTATTGTCCCTGCAACTTTTTGACTTTGTACACCATTTATAGCAAAATTTAGATTTTCCTCATGGACAACCTCTTCCGGTATATCTTCATACATTCTTATCTCTTCAATTATAACATTTCTCTCTTTTTCAATATTTTCATCTGTAAATGTAGAGTTTAAAAACATATCATTTAAAATATCAATACCTGTTTCTAAAGTGTTTGATGTCATCTGTATATAGTAAGCCGTTTTTTCAACACTTGTATAGGCATTGATCATTCCGCCTTGGTTATCTATCTCTTCTGAAATCTCTTTGGCTGAACGATTAGTTGTTCCTTTAAACAGTAGATGCTCTATAAAATGAGAGATTCCCTCTTCACCAGATAGTTCATTTTTTACACCAGCTCTTACAAAAAAACCTAAACTAGCTGTATTTATACTCTTTATATCTTCGATTAAAACTGTTATTCCATTATCTAATCTCTTAGTAATTATGCTCATTTTCCTCCTAATACTCCGCTCTTCTCATAAAGTATATCCCTAAAGATAAAAATATAATATTTGGTATCCAACCACTTACAAAGGGATTCAATATCCCATTTACGCTTAATGCTTCAAAAGATGCCTGAACAATATAGTATGAATAACCTAATCCCACACTTAATGCTATACTTATAGCTGAAGCTCCTCTCACATATCTACTTCCTAAAGATAGCCCTAAAAATGATACTATAAAACTGGCAAAAGGAAATGAATATCTTTTTCCTAAAACAGATAATGGTTCTTTTACATCTCCACCTGTTATACGAATATCTCTAATAGCCTTAGTTATTTCAGCATTTGTTAATTCATCTGGATCTCCCTGAATTGTTATAAAATCTGCTGGGGCTTTATTTAACTCTGGATTAGAGTATGTTTTATACGTTTTTTGAGTCTTATTTACCAAATCATTAACAACAGCATTTTCTAATAACCAAGAGTTCTTACTTGTATCAAATACACCTTTTTTAGCTGTTATAATACTCTCTATTTTTTCAAAACTTTTATCCAGTTTTATTATCTCCATTAAAGTCCCCGTATTTCCAACTCTATCAACTTGTCTAATATAGTAAACCACATTCTCCTCAGTTCTTAAAAAAGCATTATTTTTAGTTGTTGGTAATACTCTTTCAGATATTTTTCTACCTGCCCTTAAAGCTCTGCTTTTTGCTAGAGCCATTGGGTGAACTCTATTCATAACCTGAAAAACTATAATAGATATAAAGAAAGATATGATTATCGGATATCTGACTATTCTTCTAAAACTTATACCTGAAGTTTTTAAAGATATTATCTCTAAATTGGAAGCCATTCTATTTATACACATCAATGATCCCAATAACACAGCTAAAGGTGTTACCTCAATAAAAATTTTAGGCAATAGATATAATATATATGTTGCTGATTCAGAAACACTCATTCTTCCAGCTGTTATATATCTTATTATTTTAAAAAGTTGACTTAAAATAAAAATATTTATAAAAGCTATTAAACTCAGTAAAAATGACTTTATAAAGTTTTTACTAATATATATATCCAGTTTTTTCATCTAGCACCACCTGCTTTTTTTCTATATAGTAGAGCTGTTCCACCAAATAATAATAAATTAGGTAACCAAACTCCTACATAAGGCGATACCACTCCTTTATTTGCCATTACCATTCCCACATTTAAAAATACAATGTAGACAAAAATAACCGCTAAACTTACTCCAAAACTAGCTCCTTTTCCACTTCTATGATGACCAATAGATAGTAATACACCTAGCACTGCTAATACAACAGTTGAAAGTGGAATAGCTATTTTTCTATTAATTTCAACTAGATAAGGTATCTTCTCCTCATATGTTTTTCCCTTTAAATTGTCAAATAAAGTTGTTATTCCCATGGCTTCAATATCTTTTACATCTATTTTTACCTCTTGGAAATATGAGCTTAAAGGTATTTTTTTCTGCTTAAATTCACCCTCCAATTTAATTGTTCCATCTGGATTAAAAGTATAAAACTTTGAATCTTCCAACACCATATTAACATTTTTCCAATAAGCTTTTTCACCTAATAGTATAGTGGGGAAGTTATTTTTATCCTCTTTTTGGAAAATCAATACATTTTTAGCCTCATTGGTTTGTCTATCTATTTTTTCGATATATAGACTATACTCATCAACTTCATCAATCAATATTTTCTCTTTCAATTGGAACACTGGATTTTCATATGCTATCTTCATAGTTATCTCTTCCAATTTGCTAAATGATCTTGGAATGATACTCTCTTGTAAAAAGAATATAAATACAGTAATAATTGAAGCCAAAATTACTATTGGCTTCAATATATCCTTTAGAGACATTCCAATTGAACTCATTGCTGTTGCTTCACTTGTTCTTGTAAACTTAGAAAAAGTTATCATTACACCTAAAAATACACCCATAGGTATCGTTTGAGATAAAATTGGCGGAAGATAAAAAGATAGTATTCTCAATACATCTATCAAAGATATTCCTTTTACAATTATATTCTCCATAAGAGAAACGATAATTTCTATCAGAAAAATAAATGTAAACAGGGATATTCCAAATATTATTGGCATTTTTACATCTTCCAATATATATTTTTCAATTATTTTCATCAGTCTCTCCTAAAACATTTTATTAAAGTATTTTTCAACCAGCTCTTTCCCTTTTATATAGTTTAGCTCTGATTTTAACTCTTTTGGTAAGTATTCCTCTATATAGTGCGATTTATTTAGAAAAACTTCATTAGTTTTACTGTCTACTCCATATTTTTTTAAAACTGTATATTTTTGAGCAGCATAGTTAAAAATAAATAATATTATTAATGAAATTACAAGTCCTTTTATAAATCCGAACACTCCACCTAATCCTCTAGATAAAAATCCTTTATTCTGATTTTTTAAAATAATTCCTATAAAAAACATTAAAATAGCAATAATGAAATAAGAAGCTATAAATACACCTATATATGCTAATAAGAAGTTACTTTCATTGGTATCGATTGCCAATTTTTCCATCACCATTGGAGTAAATTTTTGAGCTATTATAAAATCTATAAATATTCCAAATATTGAAAAAAACTGTAATAAAAATCCATCTTTTAATCCTTCAATTACTGCAAATATAAGTATTACTGCTATTAAAATATCTAAGTACATAATTATTCCCCCTTAAATTAATTATTTACTACTTTAACCCATAAAGCTTTTAAATATAATGTCTCTGGTACATGTAAAATCCATGGATGATCTTCAGGCTGGTAATTTATACCAATAACTTGTAATAGTTTACCATTTTTTGAAGCGGCCATTCTTGTAACTTCTATTAAATCCTGTAGACTCATATGGTATGCACATGTTATAACACCTACAATTCCACCGTCCTCTATCAGTTTAAAACTTTCATCACATAGGCTAAAGAACATATCTCTTCCTCTTGGAACATCAATTTTTTTCTTTATTAATGAAGGTGGGTCCAATGTTATTACATCAAATTTCTCTCCCCTATTAGCCAATATTTTTAGCATTAAGAACGCGTCTCCTTCAGCCGTTTCAAAGTCATTTGTAAACTCATTTAACTCATAGTTCTCTTTACATAACTCTAAAGCATGTGGTTCCTTGTCAATAGCTACAACTTTTTTACACCCCTCTTTTAAAGCTGCAACAGAAAATCCACCACTACTTGAGAATACATCTAAAAATCTTGTGTTCTCATTTAAAAATGGTCTTATAAACTTTCTAGAATCTCTTTGATCTAAGAAAAATCCTGTTTTTTGTCCATCTATTATATCTACATAGTATTTTAATCCATTGTCTTCCATCACTATTCTTTCAGGAATTTCACCGTAGATTATCCCAGTTTGTTGTTCTACTCCCTCATGAGTTCTGTTCTCAACATCACTTCTTTCATAAATACCTTTTGGTTTCATAACCTTTTTTATTGCATTTATTATCTCTTGTCTAAAAGCAACCTCTAAACCTGAATTTCTGAATTGTACCGAAACATACTTATCAAACTTATCGATTATTAATCCTGGAATTCCATCAGCTTCAGAATAAAAAGCTCTTACACAGTTTGTCTCTGCTAAAAGAGGTTTTCTTTTTTCATAGGCTCTTTTTATTTTCTCTAAGATTAAAGTCTTGTCCACAGGTACATCTTTAGTTGTTAATACTCTAACAAAAGCATTTGTTGACTCAGCCACATATCCTTTTCCAACTATCTCTCCATCTGTTGTACAAACCTCTACTATATCTCCATTTGAAACATTTCCAAAAATCTCCTGAATCTCATCTTTAAAAACATTTGGATAAAAATTCCTAATTTTCTTCTCTTTTCCCTGTTCTAATATTATCTTTGCCATTAATCTCTCCTTTATAACTTTCCTATTAAACTATTTACCAAGTGCGGTTTTCCCTTTTTTAAGTAAACTCTACTCACCCTTCTACTTAATCCTGTAAATAGCTCATAAATTGATGATCCTACCATCTTTGATTTATCAAAGATATCCTCACCCATAACTATTACTTCATCTCCAATTTTTACCTTATCTTTAAGTTCTTCTGGTATTTTTACCATTAACATATCCATACAAACTTTTCCAACTATTTTGCACGGTACACCATGTATTTCAACTGTTCCTCTATTGGAAAGTTCTCTTCTAAAACCATCGGCATAACCCACAGTTATAGTTGCAATTAAATCTTTTTTATATCCTTTACCTACTCTTCCATAAGATATATCTATATCCTCTTTT
This sequence comes from Cetobacterium sp., assembly GCF_048470075.1. Classification (GTDB taxonomy): domain Bacteria; phylum Fusobacteriota; class Fusobacteriia; order Fusobacteriales; family Fusobacteriaceae; genus Cetobacterium_A. The sequence goes on from NZ_DBGBQB010000074.1 coordinate 18,450, forward strand.
AGCTCTTTCAAAAAAAGAATTCTACTTTTTAAAGTAAACACTCTCTTTAAATTTTCTATTACTCCCTCTCCATAAACACCATACATAATTATTCCAGCTCTAACTAAGTTACTCTGAGGAATTTCAGAAAATTTTAATATTCCTCCACTATTAAGAATATGGATATATTTTATCTCTTCTAATTTTTCAAAATATTTAAATTTTTCCAATTGTTTTTTTGTATAGTCTATTGAATCATTATCCGATTCATCCGAAACTGATAGGTGTGAATATATCCCAACTATATCGATATTCTTAGCTTTACATATCTCAATAGCATTTTTTCCCTCTTCCACAGTAAATCCGACCCTACCCATTCCTGTATCCACTTTTATGTGCACTTTTAATGAAAGTTTATTTTCATGTATATAATCTATCTGAGAAAGGTCAGTCAAAGTAACTTGAAGATTATTCCTTTCAGCATCTTTTAACTCCTCATTAAAAGTACCTGCTAAAATTAAAATCTCATTATTAATACCACTATTCCTTAGTTCTATCCCCTCTTCTAGAGATGAAACTCCAAATATTTTTACTCCCATCTCTGAAAGTTCCTTTGCTATTGTGACTGCTCCCATTCCATAGGCATCTGCTTTTATAATTGCCATTATGTCTCTGTCATGAGATAGTTCTTTTATTTTTTTTATGTTGTATTCTAAGTTATCTAGATCTATCTCTGCCCACGTTCTCATTTTTTTCCTCCAACCTCTTATTAATAAGTAGATTAAGCCACCTATTAAGGTGGCTTTTGTTTTATACTACAATTTTCTCTTCAGGGTGTGAATCATCATTATCATCTTTTTTTGGCTCATATTTGTCATCTCTTTTTTTCTCAAAAAGATATACCAATGGTGTTGAAATATATATTGATGAGTAAGTTCCCACTCCAATTCCCACTAAAAGTGTTGTTGTAAATGTTCTTAAACTATCTCCACCAAAAACTAATATTGCAACTAATGCTAATAATGTTGTAACTGAAGTGTTAATTGATCTCACTAAAACTTGATTTAAACTTTTATTTAAAACCTCTCCAAAAGTCATATCTGATTTTTTTCTTAGGCTCTCTCTAATTCTATCATATATTATTATCGTATCATTGATAGAGTATCCCAATATTGTCAGTATAGCTGCTATAAAAGGTGTATCAACTTCATAACCTAATAGAGCTATAACTCCCAATGCCGCTGTAACATCATGTAATAGAGTTAAAATTCCAGCTATAGCAAACTTAAACTCATATCTCATTGTTATGTATAAAACTATCAATAATCCACCAATTGTTAAAGCATATATAGCTGATGTTTTTAACTCTTCACCTATTGTAGCTCCAACTTTTTCTGCTCTTTCTAATTTATACTCACCTAATGTCTGAAGTTTAGTTAATAACTCCTCTGTCTCTTTATCACTCATTTCAGCAGTTCTTATTATAACATTATTATCACTTTGAGATACCTGAACTTTTCTAGCTGTTGATGTTAATTGTGGTATCTCTATGGCCAAAGAATCCAACTCTTTATTTATATCTGCCAAAGTTATATTCTTAGAGTAATTTAACTGAATTAAACTTCCACCTGTAAAGTCTATTCCATAATTCAATCCTTTTACTAAAAACATTCCTAGGAATATTATAAAAGATATTGTTGATAATGTTACCCATTTTTTACTGTGTTTTATTACCTCAATATACATTTACTTACCCCCTTTTCACACCGAAGAACTCTGTTCTTTTTATTTTAAATAAATCTACTGTTGTTGTTAACAGAACCTTTGTTATGAAAATTGCTGTAAGCATTGATGCTACAGTTCCAATCGTTAAAGTTACTGCGAACCCCTTTACAGTTCCTGTTCCAAACATAAATAGAACAAGTGCTGTCAATAATGTTGTTACGTTAGAGTCTATTATTGAAGCAATTCCCTTACTAAACCCAAGCTTTATTGCTCCATTTATAGTATTTCCAAGTTTCAACTCATCTTTTATTCTTTCAAATATTATTACATTAGCATCTACGGCCATTCCTGCCGAAAGAATCATACCAGCAATACCTGGTAAAGTTAAAGTCGCATCAATAAAGTTTAGCATTGCAAACATCACAAGTCCAAAACTTAATAGAGCTAAGTCAGCTACAAATCCTGGTAATCTGTACATAACTAACATGAATGTAGCTATTAATCCAACTGCAACCATAGCAGCAGTTTTACTCTGAGCTATAGATTCATCCCCTAAAGATGCCCCTACTATTCTAGTTTCTATAATTTCTGCTTTCACTGGTAACGCCCCTGCATTTAAAAGTGTAGCTGTCTTTTTAGCTTCATCTGGTGTATAGTTTCCTGTTATAACTCCATTTCCACTTGGAATTTCACTGTTGATTGATGGAGCTGTTTGAACCTCTCCATCTAAAGTTATAGCCAATCTTTTTCCAATGTTTTCTCTTGTTATTTTGGCAAACTCCTTAGCTCCTTCAATATTCATCTCAAATTGAATTTGAGGTCTTCCTAAGTTATCATATGACACTTCAGCTTTTTTTAATGCTCCACCTGTTAGTAGTGTATCCCCTAAAGAACCATCATCATTCATTATTCTAAACTCTAATAGAGCTGTTTTTCCTATCATCTTTACTGCATCATCAGAGTTTGTAATTCCAGGTAATTCAATAATAACTCTATCCATTCCCGCTCTTTGTACAACTGATTCTGCAACCCCAAGACCATTTATTCTTCTGTCTAAAACTTCTATTAATCTATTCATTGCATCGTCATCTAATTCGGTTCCAGCTTCTGGTTTAGCTTGTAAAACTACATAAACTCCTCCTTTTAAGTCCAGTCCCAGTTTTGTTGGTTTCATTACTGCTAACCACCAAGAACATACTAGTATAACTAATACAAAAAATAATTTGGTCATCCCCTTAAGATTCATGCTAGCCTCCACTTAGTTTATTTTTTCATGTCTAAGAAAGTTTGTAAAATTATAGCTGCAGCTACTTTATCTACAACTTTTCTTTTCTCTTTGGCTCCCCTTAAATTTGTTTCGTTCAACATTCTATCTGCTGAAACAGTGGAAAGTCTTTCATCTATTTCAAAAAATTCTAATCCTTCAATAGATTTATTTAGTTTCTCTATAAATTCTCTTACTTTTTCTGCTTGACGTTTTTCAGTTCCATCTAAACTCTTAGGTATTCCTACCACTATCGATTTAGTATTTTCCTCTCTACACAGTTCAGCAATTCTTTTTACAGCCTTTGTCTTTCTTCTATCAATCACTTCTAATGGAGTGGCAACCATTCCCATTAGATCCGATTTTGCCACTCCTATTCTTACATCTCCTACATCTAAAGAAAGATATCTTTTATACATACTATCTTCCTCCAATTATAATGAATTTATTAAAATCTCCTTAACAGCAGTTAATGCCTCTTTAACTTTCGCTCCATTCTTTCCTCCAGCTTGAGCAAAGTCAGGTCTTCCTCCACCGTTTCCTTCAGCTATTTTTGCAGCTTCTCTCACTAGGTCACCAGCTTTAACTTTTCCAATTAAATCCTTTGTAACTCCAACTGCAAATATAGCTTTTTCATTGTCAGAACCTAGCACTATAACACAGCTTCCTAACTTATCTTTAGCCTTATCCACAATCTCTCTAAGTGAATCTGCCTCTTTATCTTTAAAATCTTTCACTAAAACTTTTACTCCATTTATCTCTTGAATTTCATCAAATAGTGAGTTTGCTTCAAATGTTGCAACTTTAGCTTTTAATGTTTCAACCTCTTTTGATAGCTCTCTTGTTTCCTCTACAACTCTTTCTGATCTTTCCTCGATTTTATGTAGATCAGTTTTTAAGTTTTTAGCAACTCTTTTCATTGTTTTTTCCATCTCTAATACAGCTAAGTATGCTTTATAGCTTGTTTGAGCCTCTATTCTTCTAACTCCAGCAGCAACTCCAGCCTCTGAAACAATTTTAAATATTCCTATTTTACCTATGTTACTGATATGAGTTCCACCACAAAGCTCCATTGAGTAATCTCCAATAGAAACAACTCTAACTTCATCTCCATATTTATCTCCAAATAAAGCTGTTGCTCCTTTTGCTTTAGCGTCATCCATTGACATAACCTCTGCATTTACAGATGTTGCCATAAATATTCTTTCATTTACAGCTTTCTCAACTCTCTCAAGCTCTTCAGCTGTTAAAGCTTCATAGTGATTGAAGTCAAATCTTAATCTATCTGCTCCACAAGCTGATCCCGCCTGTTGTACATGAGTTCCTAAAACATCTTTTAAAGCTTGGTGTAATAGATGTGTCGCCGTATGATTTTTTGCAACTTCCTCTCTTCTTACAGGATCAACTGTTAAATTTAGAAGTGTACCCTCTACTAACTCCTCTAATCCACTCTCCACTTCAACTATATGAGTGTAAATCTCTTTTTGTTTTTGAACATCTAATACCTTAGCTACTAAATTTTCACCCTCTATAATTCCATGGTCAGCTTCCTGTCCTCCAGATTCTGCATAGAATGGTGTCTGATCAAAAATTAAAGCATATTTTCCATTCTCTAACTCTCTTGCATTTAAAAGTGTTGCAGGAGTCATAAGATCACAGTATCCAGTGAATTCAGTTTTTCCGTGCTTATCATAGAACTCCTCTATAAAGCTGTCCTGCCCTTTTTCCATAATAACTGCTCTAGCTGCTCTAGCTTTTTCTCTTTGCTCTTCCATTTTCTCTAAGAACTCATCTTTTAAAACTTCGATTCCATTCTCTTCACAGATCTCCTCTGTTAACTCATAAGGGAATCCATATGTATCATAAAGTTTAAATGTTACATCCCCAGATAGTTTTGTTTCACCTTTTGATTTCACTATCTCTATCTCATTTGTAACAAGCTGCATACCTTGATCTAAAGTATTTGAGAATTTCTCCTCTTCAATTTTTACAACTTTTTTAATATGCTCTATGTTTTGTCTTAACTCAGGATATGCTTCTTCCATAATCTCTACAACTTTATCTACCATTTGATACATGAATAACTCTTTTCTTCCTAAAAGTCTTCCGTGTCTAACCGCTCTTCTTAAAATTCTTCTTAAGATATATCCTCTTCCCTCATTAGATGGGATAACTCCATCATTTACTAAGAAAGTAACTGCTCTAGAGTGATCAGTTATAACTTTTAATGAGAAGTCTTTTTCAGGATTCTCTCCATATTTCGTATTTGTAAGTCTTCCAGCTTCTTCAACAATTGGGAATAATAAGTCTGTTTCAAAGTTATTTGATTTCCCTTGAACCATTGCTGCAACTCTTTCAAGTCCAGCTCCTGTATCTATATTCTTCTTTGGAAGTGGTTGTAAAGATCCATCCTCCATTCTGTTCCACTCTGTGAAAACAAGGTTCCAAATCTCAATAAATCTATTATCAGTTCCTTCATCACCTAATTTAGAATTCTCATCTCCTCCATAAGCTGGACCTAAATCAACGTGAATCTCTGAACATGGTCCACAAGAACCTGTTGGTCCTGCTGCCCACCAGTTTTCTGATTCTCCCATTCTTACAATTCTCTCTTTTGGAAAGTTACATTTCTCTATCCAAATTTTTTCTGCTTCATCATCTGTAGTAAACACAGAAACCCACAGTTTGTCTTTATCTAACTTTAAAACCTCTGTGATAAACTCCCATGACCACACTATTGCTTCCTCTCTAAAATAATCTCCAAATGAGAAGTTTCCTAGCATCTCAAAGAAAGTGTGGTGTCTAGCTGTTCTTCCAACATTTTCTAAATCGTTTGTTCTTATACACTTTTGATAAGTTGTCACTCTTGGTGTTGGTGCCTCTTTTTGACCTAAGAAATATGGTTTAAAAGGAACCATTCCAGCAACTGTTAATAAAAGAGTTGGATCATCTGGAATAAGTGACGCACTTTCAAAGTGCTTATGGTTTTTCTTTACAAAAAACTCTATAAATTTGCTTCTAATTTCGTTACCTGTTAACATCTCTTTGTTTCCTCCACTATATTTTTAAAATTTATTTTAATCTAATTTAAAGTTTTCTCCTAGGTACACTTTCTTTGCCATAGGATTTGAAGCTATCTCCTCAGGAGTTCCACTTATTAAAACTTTTCCATTTGCCATTATATATGCCTTTTCAGTTATAGACAAAGTTTCTCTAACAGAGTGATCCGTTATTAAAATTCCCAAACCTCTCTGTTTCAGGTATCTGATTATCTGCTGAATATCCTCAACTGCTATTGGGTCAACCCCAGCAAAAGGTTCATCCAGTAGAATGAAATCAGGATCATTTGCTATAGTTCTAGCTATTTCAACCCTTCTTCTCTCTCCACCTGATAGAGAGTATCCCATAGATTTTGCAACATGCGTCAATTTGAACTCCTCTAAAAGTTCTTGCATTTTTTTCATCTGTTCCTCTTTAGGTAACCCTTTCATCTCCAATATAGCTAATATATTGTCTTCAACCGAAAGGTTTCTAAAGATTGATGGTTCCTGTGCCAAGTATCCAATTCCCATATCTGCTCTTTTATACATTGGATACTCTGTTATATCTACCTCATTTATAAAAACTTGACCCTTTTCAGGTTTTACTATTCCAGTTATCATGTAAAATGTTGTAGTTTTCCCAGCTCCATTAGGTCCTAAAAGACCAACAATCTCACCTTTTTTTACCTCTAAGCTAACATTTTTAACTACCTGTCTTTTTTTGTAACTTTTACATAATCCTTGAGCAACTATACTTCTCATAGATTCTCCTTATTTTTTTAAGATTTTATTGTATCCTGAATTTATTTGATTTGCATTTGTTACACTTTTCTTCTCATTGGTTTTATAATCTACAAATACATTTCCTCTAGCTTTTACCTTATTAGTTTTTGTATTGTAATCTGCTTCATCAGCTGTTATTACCGATTCACCATCATCCACAAATACATTATCTCTTAGTTCTATTAAGTTTTCCTTATTTTTTACCTTTGCTTTTGCAGATGTTGCTTTTAAAGTTTTATCTTTACTTTTTCTTACTATAACAACTTTACCTACCAGATCAATAACCTCTGTATTCAAGTTACCCGTCATCATATTAGAAGTCACATTTGTAACTGTTCCATCTTTATCTTTTAAAACTGCTTTAGTATTATCTTTTCCAAATACCAGTTTTTTTTCTGGTTGAATCTCTAAGTAGTCTGAATATAGAGTAGTCCCCTCTTTTGTTATAACCGCATTCTTTCTGATTTCAACTCTCTGAATCTGATTTTTTCCTTGTGCATCTTTTTTAAAGTAGGCTCTTACAAAGTCCCCTTTAAAATCTACAGGTACTCCATCTTGATATATTCTACCTGAAACATTTCCTATAAAATCTAAATTCATATTATTTAATGTTCCATCTACACGATCACCTTTAAACTCCTCATTCTGTGTAGATTTGATTACAATATCTTTTCCAGTCAGATGACTTGTCTTTTTATCTAATGTTCCACTTGTTCCAAATACGTCATAATCCCCATATTTAATAGTGAAAGCCTTAGGTGATTTTGCTATTTCTGTATTTTTATTGTACTCTAAGTGATCACCTTTTAAAGTTGATGTCTCATCTTTTATCTCAGCATTTTTCTCTAAAACAAAATCTCCTTGAGAAGTAAAGTACTTTATTATATCACTTTTTAATGTATTCTTCACATCTTTTCCACTAAATTTTTCACCAGTGAATAATTTTTTATCAGTTTGGTACACTCCATTGTACATTTTTCCAGAACTATTTTTTACCTTATCTTCAAATAGAATCTCTCCTGGAATATAGATCTTTTCATCTTTTATTTGATAGTCCGCTGAATTAGCATTAGCCACTATATCTCCACTTGTTAAAACCAACTTATCCTTAACTTTAACAAACTCATTTTCTTTAAACTCTCCAAAAGAGGATACAACTTTAGTCTCTCCCTTTTTATCAAATGCAACTAGATCTTTTTCAACTGTTCCAATACCAGTTTTTTGATTAAACTCTAAGTTTACTCCCTCTACTACATTATCTGGACTTATATATTTAAACTCTCCAAAAGATTTAAATACCTCAGTAGTTAAATTATATTCACCTTTTAACCCTTCAAAAATATCTTTCTCCTTTTTTCTCTTTAAAACATATTTCTCTGGAAGATATACAAACCCTTTTTTTCCTAAGTAATCAATTTTTTGACTTTCAAAAATATAACTATTATTTTCAAAGTAAGCATTTCCTTGTACCAAATAACTATCTTCCTGTCTATCAAAATCAACTCTATCTCCTGAAGCGTATTGCTTATCAATCTTATCTTTTACATCACCTTTTATAACATATCCCTTTTCAGTTATTTTATTATAGAAGAAGCTCTCTCCCTTACTATCATATTTAGTACTGAAGTAAGTATATCCATCTTTTAAGTATAACTCTCCAGTTTGAGTTAAATAAACTAGATTTTTTGTCAAAATCTTATTTTCGGGACTTGTATATTTAACATCTTTATCACTGATTAGTTCAAGCTCTTTAGTATCAGTTGCATAGATTGCCATATCAGCAGTTAACTCTCCACCCTTTGTATCGTTTCCTTGAACATCCCCTTTAACGACAAACTTCTTAGTAACTTTGTTATAAACTCCATCATCACCTTTAAATGAGTATATTCCATTACTTCCATCAATTTTACCATTAAAATTGATATTATCTCCACCATCAGATGTTATGCTCTCCATGTTAATTTTATATCCATCAGCTAAAACATATACATTTTTACTAATTGTAAAGGCTTCTGTTTTGTCATTTAAAACTAGATTATCTCCATAAAGCTTAATTCCATTATAGTCTAACATGAATGAGTTAGATGTTGTTAAAAGATTGGTATTGGTGTCATATTTTAATCCTTTAAAATTTCCACTTAATATCCCAGAACCGTCTCCAAAGTTAGAACCTGATAGGAATGAATCACCCTCTATATCTATTATTTTATCCTTATCACTATATTTTGCATTTTCAGCTGCTAAAGTTATATTTTTAGTTTTGAATTTTACATCTCCTGATAACACAACATTTTCCATCTTGGTATCACTTTTAAAGTTCTTTCCTGAAACCTCTATACCTTCAGCTTTGTTTATAGCTGTTACTCCTATTGTGGATTCAACCTCTCCATTCTCTTTATTATATTTGGCCTCTTGAGTCTCAAATTCCCAACCATTTAAACTTTTACCTAAAATATTTGATTTTAATAGCAAGTTTTTCCCCGCATCTAAAAATGCGTTATCCCCTGTTAAAATCATTCCATCTATTACGGCTTTAGCTTTTTCAAAGGTAGTTTCATTTGTTTTAAGAAAATCTTTTTGTTTATCGGCTTCAATATGATATCCCTCAGTATCATATATAGCACCTGTTGTTTCAACTATCTCCTCTTTTTTCTCAACTTTTTTTTCATCACCGAAATAATTTAAATATCCCAAAACCAATACTGCAACTATAACTACTTTATAGGCAATCTTTTTTCTATCCATACTACCCTCCTAGTTTAAGATACGTTTCAATTCATTTAGCTTTAAAAAAGCATCCAATGGTGTCATCTTGTCTAATTCAGCCTCTCTTAAAAGACGCAATACAATCTTCTCTTCACTCTCTAGCTCCAGTACAGCCTCCTCTACTTTTTTCATCGGTTCCTCTTTTATTTCACTTTCAAACTCTCCAAATAGTATTAGTTGCTCTTTTTTTACTTTTTTCTCTATTATCATTTTTCTATTTTCTAAAACCTTTACCATCTCTCTGGCTCTATCTAAAATCTCCTTAGGAAGTCCAGCTAATCTCGCAACCTCTATTCCATAAGACTTATCAGCTCCACCTTTTACAATCTCTCTTAAGAAAAGAATCTCTTTTTCATCCTCTTTGACTTCAATTCTAAAGTTTGTGGATTTATTTAATTTAGATTCAAGTTGTGTTAACTCATGGTAATGAGTTGCAAATATTGTTTTAGCTTGTATATTGTCATGGATATACTCTGTTATCGCTGTTGCTATTGATATTCCATCAAATGTTGATGTACCTCTTCCTATCTCATCCAGTATGATAAATGAATTTCTAGTAGAACTGTTAACTATATTTGCTACTTCACTCATCTCTAACATAAAGGTCGATTGTCCAGTCACTAGATCATCACTTGCACCTATCCTTGTAAATATTTTATCCACAATCCCTATTTTAGCATATTCTGCTGGAACATAACACCCTATATGTGCCATAATTAAGATTAGAGCTACCTGTTTCATGTATGTAGATTTTCCCGACATATTTGGACCTGTTAAAATTATCAAATTTTTATCATCATTTAAAACAATACTGTTTTTTACAAAATTTTCTTTCCCGACTAATTGCTCTACAATAGGGTGTCTTCCACCAATTATCTCCATATCTCCATCCGTGGTAATCTCAGGTCTTATATATCCATTCTTAGTTGCCACATGTGCAAAGTTTGTGACCACATCTAAGTAAGCTAATTTGTATGCTAAATCATGAAGTATATTTTTATGTTTTTTTATCTCTTCTGAAACCTCTTTAAAAAGCATATACTCTAAGTTCTCTATTTTATCCTTAGCGTTCAATACCTTTTCCTCATAAATTTTTAAATCTTCAACTATGTATCTCTCAGCATTGGCCAATGTCTGTTTTCTAATATAATCATCTGGAATTAAGTGAATATTAGCTTTAGTTACCTCTATAAAATATCCAAAGACTTTATTATATTTTATTTTTAATCCCTTTATTCCAGTTCTTTCTCTCTCTCTATTTTCAATATTCAATATGGTATCCTTACCATTATTTGAGATATTGTGTAGTTCATCTAACTCACTATTATATCCATCTCTTATCATTCCGCCCTCTCTTACAGAGAATGGAACTTCATCCTTTATAGCTTTTTCTATAAGATTATATATCTCTACAAGTTCATCTAAAGCTATTTCAAAAATAGGATTCCCTTTTAAAATTTTATATATCTCTAAACTATTTAATATAGACCTCTTTAGAGCTACTAAGTCTCTGGCATTTTCATTTCCTAAAATAAGCTTACCTATTATTCTCTCTATATCATAGATCTCTTTTAACCTTTCCCTTGTTTCCTCTCTCAAAAGAACATTGTTATAAAAGAACCCAATATTTTCTTGTCTCTCTGTTATTATCTCTTTAGATGTCGATGGATTTTTTAAAAAGTGTTTTAATAATCTACTTCCCATTGAACTCTTACAGCTATCTAAGACCCACTGAAGTGTTCCTAAAACACCATTTTCCCTGTTTGAAGCTACAATATCCAAGTTTCTCTGTGTTGTCAGATTAAGCTCCATAACATCTTCACTTCCAGTATATACTATTTTATCCACTGGAATCTCATTTCCTTTTTGAAGTTCTAAAACATACTCTAAAATCATAGCTGAAGCTTCTACTGCTGATGTTTTACCATTCAAATCAAAACTATCTAAAGATATAACTTTAAAATAATTTTTTAAAAACTCCTCACTTTTTTTCACTTTTAAATAGGAGTTAATATTTATTTTATTTAATTGAGCAAATTGCTTTAACTCTTTTTCCAAATCTTGGTAGGAGTTCTCATCTATTAATATCTCTCTTGGAGAAACTTTATTTATCTCTCCCAAAATTTTATATATATAGTCCTCTGTTTTTTCCTTTTCACTGGCTACAAACTCTCCAGTTGTTATATCTATATACGATAGCCCAATAGAATCTTTTTTCAAAACTATTCCCATTAAATAGTTATTACTTTTTTCATCTAAATACTCGGTATCGATTATTGTTCCAGGAGTTATAACCCTAACAACCTCTCGTTTTACAAGTCCCTTTGTGGTTTTTGGATCCTCTACTTGCTCACATATAGCAACTTTATATCCTTTAGCTATAAGCTTTCCTATATATCCCGCTGATGAGTGGTATGGGATTCCCGCTAAGGGAACCTCTATACCTTTCTCCCTGTTTCTACTTGTTAATGTTAATCCCAACTCTTTAGAAACAGTTACTGCATCATCAAAAAACATCTCATAAAAATCCCCTAATCTAAAAAATAGGATATTATCTTGATTTTCTTTTTTTATCTCTTTATATTGAGCCATTAATGGCGTATCTGCTGACAAAAAATCACATCTCCTTACTTTAAATTTTCCTTGGCCCTTTCTAATAGTTCAATTAGCTCATCATAACTTTCTATCTGATTTATTGCTCCTTTTAAAGCGGCTCCATTTCTTATTCCCTTTAAATACCAACACAGGTGTTTTCTAAGTTCAAATAAAAACTTTTTATTTGGATTGTCTAATTTTCCTTGTAGTGCATGTCTTATTGCCATATCAAGTCTCATCTCTGGAGTTACCTGTGTCTGAACCTCTCCAGTTTCAAATCTCTCTTTTATCTGTTTTATTAGCCATGGGTTTCCACATATTCCCCTCGCTAGCATTATTCCATCAACACCTGAATGTTTAACTTTCTCATAGGCATCCTCTGCTGTAAATATATCTCCATTACCTATAACCTCTATATTTACGCTCTCTTTTACCTCTTTTATAAGATCCCAATTAGCAGTTCCACTGTACATTTGCTCCCTTGTTCTTCCATGTATTGTGATATGTTTACAACCTGCTTCCTCAGCTATTTTACCAACTTTTTTATGCTGTTTCTCTCCCTTATATCCCACTCTTGTTTTTAAAGATAGATCCACATCCTCTGGTATAGCCTCTCTAATCTCACATAAAATTCTTTTAATATGGTCTGGATCTTCCAACAGTGCTGCACCATACCCATTTTTTATAATTTTATTAACAGGGCATCCTGCATTTACATCAATGTGTTTTACTCCTAGCTTTTCAGTTATATACTTGGCACTGTAAACCATTTTTTCTACATCTTTACCAAAAATCTGAACAGCTTCACCATCTCTTATTCTTAAAATTTGATTTAATGTTTTTTCATTTTCCATCTCTAAAGCATTTATGCTAACCATCTCTGTGAACATAAGATCTGGTTTATATTCATCTAAAATTCCTCTAAATGTATAATCTGTAACCCCAGCCAAAGGGGCAATATATATCTTCATTTTACCTCCAAAATAACAGTTTGTTATCCAAAAATTTTACCATATTTTCAAGAGTTTTTCAATGTAAAATACCCCTACATTTCACTTAAGTTCCCCATATTTCTATACCATATCAATTATACCATGAAATTTAAAATACCCCAAAACTTGGGGTATTTTTTAATCTTTCATTATGTCTAAAGTTGCTTTTCCATTCAATGTTAAATCTGCAAAAATTGGCTCTTTTCCATATTTTAACTTATAGTATGCAGCTTCTGCTATCATAGCTGCATTATCTGTACAGTAAGCCATAGATGGATAGTTTACTTTTATTCCTAATTTTTCTGATCTCTTAGTAAGTTCACTTCTCAGTAATGAATTAGCAGCAACTCCACCTGCTATTATAATCTGTTTTACTTTTTTATCCTGAGCTGCTTTTAAAGTTTTTTTACACAGTATATCAACTACTCTCTCTTGGAATGAAGCTGATAAGTCCTCTGGTTTAAACTCTTCGCCCTTCATTCTAGCCTTATTCACCGCATTTATAACCGACGTTTTAATTCCTGAGAAACTAAAATCATAACCATCAACTTTAGGTTCAGGTATTTTTAAAGCATCTTTATCTCCTTTGTAGTATAGCTTATCCACTATAGGTCCACCTGGGTATCCTATTCCCATAACTCTTGCTACCTTGTCATAACTTTCTCCAACGGCATCATCTAAAGTTGCTCCTAAATTTACAAAGTTATGATTCTCATCTATATGAACTATATTTGTATGTCCTCCAGATACTACTAAAGCTATACATGGTAACTCTATATCATGATCTATAAAATTTCCATAGATATGTGCTTTTATATGATGTACAGGTATCAGTGGTATATCATGCCCATATGCTAAGCCTTTCGCAAAAGATATCCCTACCAATAGAGCTCCAATCAATCCCGGTGCATATGTTACCGCTATATAATCAACATCATCCATTGTAATTTTTGCCTCTTCTAAACTCTCTTCCAATATTGTGGCTATATTTTTTATATGCTGCCTAGAAGCGATTTCAGGAACTACTCCTCCATACTCTTTATGTATATCTATTTGAGAAGAGATATTGTTAGATAAAACCTCTTTCCCATCTTTTAAAACAGCTATAGATGTTTCATCACAAGATGTTTCTATTCCTAATATTATCATTGGTATCTCCTTTTTTTATTTAATTATAACATATTTTTTATTAAAATATATAAAAAACTACCCTAGAACTTTTTTGTTCTAAGGTAGTCAAAACTTTACTATTTAACTGATAAACCTCTACTTTTAAATATATTTTTTGCATTTTCAAATCTCTCAGCTGAAAGCTGTTCAACACCTTTTAAAGGATAATCCAGTCCTATTTTTTGCCATTTATACTCACCAAGAGAGTGATATGGTAAAACCTCTACTTTTTCAAGATTATCAAAATCTTTTAAATAGTCGGCTAGCTTCCCTAATAACTCATCATTATCAGTTATTCCTGGAACAACAACGTGTCTTACCCACATTGGTTTTCCAATCTCCTTTAAATATTTTGCAAATTGTAATGTTGGTTCTAATTCAACACCAGTTAACTCTTTATATTGTACAGGATCTATCGATTTTATATCCAGCAATACAAGATCTGCATACTCCAAAGCTTCCTTAACTTTATCATTAAATAAGTACCCCGAAGTATCAATCGCTGTGTGTATACCATCTTGCTTACAAAGTCTTAATAGCTCCTTTACATATTCAGGTTGAGTTAACGGATCACCACCAGTGACCGTTACTCCTCCTGTTTTTATAAAGTTTTTATATCTACAGATCTCTAAGAAAGTTTGTTCAGGAGTCTCCAAGAATTTTGCATCCTCTTTTTTCCATGTATCACAATTATGACAGTATTTACATCTTAAAGGACATCCTTGAGTAAACACTACATATCTAATACCAGGTCCATCTACAGTTCCAAAACTCTCGTGTGAGTGAATAAATCCCTTTTTCATTTTCTTAGCACATCCTTTATTATTACTTTTTAGTTATTACATATTTCCGTTAATTGTTCTTGAAATAACGTCTAATTGTTGCTCTTTTGTTAATCTTACAAAGTTAACTGCATATCCAGATACTCTGATTGTTAATTGAGGATATTTCTCAGGATTTGCCATTGCATCCTCTAATAATGCTCTATCAAATACGTTAACGTTTAAGTGTTGTCCTCCATCAGTTGTGAAGTATCCATCCATTAATCCTACTAAGTTTGCAACTCTTTCCTCTCTAGTTTTTCCTAAAGCTCCTGGAGTGATAGCAAATGTGTAAGAAATTCCATCTTCTGCATGGTGGAATGGTAACTTAGCTACTGAAGCAAGTGCTGCTACAGCTCCTCTTGTATCTCTTCCGTTCATTGGGTTTGCACCTGGTGAGAATGGAGTTCCAGCTGGTCTTCCACAAGGAGTTGTTCCTGTTTTCTTTCCATAAACTACGTTTGAAGTTATTGTTAAGATTGATTGTGTAGCTTTTGAGTTTCTGTAAGTCTCATGAGTTCTGATGTAGTTCATGAATTTTTCCATAATCTCTATTGCTAATTTATCTGTTTCATCGTTGTTATTTCCGAATGGTACATACTCTCCCTCTCTTACGAAGTCAACAGCGATTCCTCTCTCGTCTCTGATTACTCTTACTTTTGCATCTCTAATAGCTGCTAATGAGTCAGCAACGATAGATAATCCAGCGATTCCTGATGCTTGAGTTCTTAAAACTTCTACATCGTGAAGAGCCATTTCAAACGCCTCATAAGAATATTTGTCATGCATGTAGTGGATAACTTTTAGAGCATTGATGTATACTCCTGCTAACCATTTTAACATTAAGTCATATTTTTGCATTACTTCATCAAAGTCTAAATACTCAGAAGTGATTCCTTCGAATTTAGGTGCAACTTGTGCTCCTGACTTCTCATCTCTTCCTCCGTTGATAGCATATAATAAAGCTTTTGGTAAGTTTACTCTAGCTCCGAAGAATTGCATTTGCTTTCCTATTTTCATTGGAGATACACAACATGCGATTCCGTAGTCGTCTCCTAACTCAGGTCTCATTAAATCATCATTCTCATATTGGATAGCTGATGTATCTATTGAAACTTTAGCACAGAAGTTTTTCCAGTTTGCTGGAGATTTTTGTGACCATAATACTGTTAAGTTTGGCTCTGGAGCTGGTCCTAAGTTATAAAGAGTATTTAAATATCTGAAAGCTGTTTTAGAAACTAAAGTTCTTCCATCTACTCCTTCTCCTCCTAAAGCTTCAGTTACCCAAGTTGGATCTCCTGAGAATAACTCATTGTACTCAGGTGTTCTTAAGAATCTGATTATTCTTAATTTTATGATAAATTGGTCGATTAAGTCTTGAGCTTCAGTCTCAGTGATTAATCCTTTTGCTAAATCTCTTTCAATAAAGATATCTAAGAATGTAGCAGTTCTTCCAACTGACATTGCTGCTCCATCTTGATCTTTTGTAGCTGCTAAGTATGCGAAGTATACCCATTGTACAGCTTCTTTAGCGTTTGTAGCTGGTTTAGTTACGTCAAATCCATAAGAAGCACACATTTTTACGAATGCTTTTAATGCGTTGATTTGCTCAGTAATCTCTTCTCTTTTTCTGATGATCTCTTCAGTTAACTCTGGAGCTTCAGCTTTCTTTAATTCGAATTTTCTCTCTTCGATTAATTTATCTACTCCGTATAGAGCTACTCTTCTGTAGTCTCCGATTATTCTTCCTCTTCCGTAAGCATCTGGTAATCCTGTTACGATTCCTGATTTTCTTACTGCTCTCATATCATCTGTATAAGCAGAGAAAACTCCTTCATTATGTGTTTTTCTATATCTTGTAAAGATCTCTTTAGTTATTGGATCTATTTCATATCCGTATGCATTTAAAGAGTTCTCAACCATTCTTAATCCACCTTTTGGATAGATTCCTCTCTTTAATGGTGCATCTGTTTGAAGTCCTACGATTGACTCGTTTTCTTTTGAAATGTATCCAGGTCCATAAGTATCAATTGCTTGTGGGTATCTAGTTTCTGCATCATAAACACCTTTTGCAATCTCCTCTTTGAACATCTCTGTTAACTTTGACCAAACAGCTTTAGTATTTTCAGTAGCTCCAACTAAGAATGACTCATCCCCAGTATATGGTGTGTAGTTGTTCTGAATGAAATCTCTAACGTTGATTTCTTTCTTCCATAAATTTCCTTTGAAATCTGACCAGTAAGATTGTAAGTTTTCCATCTTTTTCCTCCTGAGTGGATTATAAATTATATATATTCCATTTATATTTTTCGTTTAAGCCCTGTTAAGCTCAACTTAATTTTCAAGGAGATTATAGCACAAATAATAATTAGTGTCAAACTTTTCCCAAGTTTTTAACGATTAATTTTATACTTTTTTAGTGGTTATTTTTTAATTTTTTCTTTATACTTTTTCGCGAGCTATCATTTCTCGAACACTTTCACTAAGGTTTTTGCTATTTTCCTGATTCATTTTTCTCAAATCTATCGGTTTTCCTACAGTTAATTTTACCTTTTGATTAGGCTTAATAAAAATATTTTTTCTATTTTGAACAAAAAAAGTTCCATCTATTGTCAATGGTAATATAATACCATTTGTCTCAGTAGCTAATTTGAAGCTTCCTTTTTTGAAATTACCTATCTCTCCATCCAGTGTTCTCTCTCCTTCAGGAAATATTACAGTTGGATATCCTTTCTTTACTATATCAACCGCTTTTCTTATGCTTTTTATTCCCTCTCTTGGATTTGATCTATCTAAAAAGATACATTTACTTAATTTCATCCACATTGAGTAAAATGGCCAATTCTCCATCTCTTTTTTTGCAACAAAGCCCACAGGGATATCTAAAGCTGTAACTATAACTGGAATATCTAAGTTGCTCTCATGGTTTGATACCACAACTATCCCATCTTCCAATCTCATCTTTCTATACTCAGCTTCATCTAAATAAACCACTTCTAACTCTATTTTGGCAGCTTTCACAATTCTTTCTGAAAGTTTTTTCAACTCTTTTCTCGCTGCAAATGGAGCTTTATCATTGGCCATTTTTTTTATTCTTCTAGCTTTAAACAGAGTTATATAGCTAAAATTCAGTAGTGCCACCATTGTAACTTTAAGCAGTGTTAACATTCTTCCTCCCTTTTCTTTGTTATAATTTTTTTTATATCGCCATAGGAGAACCCCTTTCTCATAAGAGAAGCTATTTTTTTCTGCTCATCTCTATCTCCCAGTTTATCCCATGCCTTAGATAACTCCTCCAGTTCACTCTCTCCCTCATATGAATTTAATACTTCCTCTATTATCTCTGAGGATATCCCTTTTACTTTTAGCTCATACTCCACTTTTTTTCTTCCACATCTTTTACTTTTTACATAGGAAGTAGCGAACTCCCTATCATCTATATAACCCAACTCTTCCAATCTATATACAACTTTTAATACTGAAGATTTTTCCCTATATTTTTGAAGTAGTTTGTTGTATATCTCTTTTTTACTATAGTCTCTTTTGGCTAAATAATAATATGAAGTGGAGAGAGCAGCTAACTCTAACACTTGTAAGTATTCCTCATGAGATAGCTCCTCTCTCCTTTTTAAATCATATTTGTTTATTATTTCATTATTTAGTCCTATACTTAACCCATTTTCAAAGAGAAACTTATTCTTCAATAGCTTCTTCAGCTTCAACCTCTTCTCCCTCTGATGCATGAAGTACTATAGTATTTTTTTCTAAAAGTTGGTTTATTTTCTCTTCAATCGCTGCTAATAATTCTGGCTCAGTCTCTAATCTCGCTTTTACATTCTCTTTACCTTGACCTAATCTTATATCTCCAAAACTAAACCAAGCTCCTGATTTTGCAACTATATCATTGTCTAATGCCATATCTAAAATCTCTCCTACTCTAGAGATTCCTTTTCCATACATAATTTGGAATTTAGCTTCTTTAAATGGAGGCGCAACTTTATTTTTTGTAACCTTTACCACAGTTTCATTTCCAATAACGTCCTCTCCCTGTTTTACACTTCCAACTCTTTTAACTTCCATTCTCACTGAAGCATAGAATTTAAGTGCTTTTCCACCTGTTGTTGTAGTCTGAGGTCCAAAGCTAAATCCACCAATTTTGTCTCTAACTTGATTTATAAAAATCATAGTTGTCTTTGATTTGTTTATAGATCCTGTTAATTTTCTTAAAGCTTTTGACATAAGTCTTGCTTGAAGTCCCATCTGCTGATCTGACATCTCTCCATCTATCTCTGCTTTTGGAACTAAGGCAGCCACAGAGTCAACAACTATAACATCAATAGCACCTGATCTAACCAGCATATCTGCAATCTCTAAAGCTTGCTCTCCGAAATCTGGTTGAGAGATTAATAACTCCTCTACATCCACTCCTAAAGCCTTTGCATATACTGGATCTAAAGCATGTTCAGCATCTATAAATGCCGCTACTCCTCCCATTTTTTGTGCCTGAGCTACTATATGTAAAGCTATTGTTGTTTTTCCTGAACTTTCAGCTCCATACACCTCTATAATTCTTCCTCTAGGAACTCCTCCTAAACCAAGAGCTAAATCTAAATTTATACTTCCTGTTGGAATAACTTCAATATTCATACCTTGATTTTCACCAAGCTTCATTATTGAACCCTCTCCAAAATCTTTTCTTATCTGTTTTAACGCTGTTTCTAACGCTTTTGATTTGTCTGTTGTATCCACTGATTTTTTTGCCATACTCAATTACCTCCCATTTTTTTCTATAATTTCCATGACCATTTTTGCACTTAATTTTTTCATACAATTAAAATGTTTTTGTGGACATGCTTTATCACCATGTAAGCTACAAGGTGAACAAGGTTCATTTAAATAGATCAATACATTTTCTTTATCATACTCAAACATCTCTGGACTAGTAGGCCCAAATATAACAAAGGTTGGGCACTTTACTCCTCTCGCTATATGAAATGGTCCTGAATCATTTGTCACTAAGAATTTTGCTTTTGAGAGTAATGCTCCGCTCTCTTTTAAGGTTAGTTTCCCGGCTAAATTTACAGCTACATCTCCTGCAAGATTTTTAATCTGTTCACACATCTCGTACTCACTATTTGAACCTATTATTATAGGTTTTTTCCCATATTTATTATAAAGGAGTTTTATTAATTCTGCAAACCCTTCTTTTGTCCATTTTTTAGTTTCCTTAGAAGCTCCGGGAGCTATCATAGGCACGTTTTCATATTCTATACAAAGCGTATCTAATTTATCCATATCTTTTTTGTCAAAACTAAAAGTTAAATCCTCACCTATATATTCTAATCCTAAAACTTTAAATGCCCCAAAATAATTTTTTATTATTGTATCGTCAACTTTATACTTTATTGCTTTTGTTTTTACCAAAATACTTTTCAATAGACTTCTTTTCTTATATGTATAGGTTTTGACTCCAATTGCATTACTTATAACTTTTGATCTAACTTTAGCATGTAGATCAAATATATAGTCATAGTTATTTGTTTTTAGTCCTTTACCAAAGGCTATCATCTTCTTTAATCCATCATGTTTTTTCTTATTAAATAGGATTAAGTTGTCTATATATGGACACCCAGATATAGCGTCTTTAAAGTTTTCCATAACCAAAAAGTCTATAATAATATCTGGATACTTTCTTTTCAACTCTTTTAAAACTGGAGTAGTCAATATAACGTCTCCAATTGAACTAAGTCTTATTATTAAAACTCTCAATTTATCTATCCTTTCTTCGAATTGTTTTTTTCACTCTTCCAATCCAATGCAGGTAACTATTTAAACTTTTTGCTAATTTATAACTTAAACTTTTTTTGTCATAGATGTCTATATCCTCATGACAACTTTCCTCTAAGTATATAAACTCATATGCTTCCCCTGCTTTTTTATATATATTTCTCATTAGTTTTGCATCTATTAAATATATCTCATTATTTTTTACTATGAAATTATCCAGTTGAGAATCGCCGTGCAAATATCCTTTTTTATGAATCTCTCTCAGCTGTTTTCCCACCTTATCAAGATCTTTTTTTGTAGCTGATTTTCCATCTAAGTAAGAACTCACTAAAAAAGAGTCAACACTCATACCCATTGTTGTTCTTTCCCAATACATAATTGGAATAGGACCCTTAAATCCTAACTTTTGTATTCTCAAGTAGTTTTCATACTCTCTTTTACTCTCACTCCCTCTTACTAAAGAGGTAATTCTTTGCCAAACTCTCGTATTCTTCTCTTTAGGTATCTTATATACATACCTTTTATTATCTATCTCTATCAGTGTAACCTTACTTCTCTTATCGTTCTTTAACTCTTTAATCACTTTAAACTCTAATCTTTTTATCTTATTTATTAGATTAAAATCTATGTCACTATTACATACTACTCTTTCCATTATTACCTCTTTAGCTCTTGTAGGATCTCTCCATACAGCTGTTCAGGTTTTATCTCTAGCATGCACTTAAAATGTCCTTTTGGACATTTATCTCCACCATGAATTGCACAAGGTCTACATGTTAAACCATTAACTTCAAGGACTTTACTATTTTCACTCCATGGAAAAAATCCAAACTCTTTTACTGTTGGACCAAAAATAGCTATAATTTTGGTGTTTGCAAAAGCTGATGCTATATGAATTGGAGAAGAGTCATTTGTTAAGACTACTTTAACTCTTTTTAAAACCTCAGCCAATTCCAATAGAGTGGTTTTTCCTCTTAAATCTATAATATTTTTATGGTTTACAACATTTAGGAATAACTCATCCTTTCCACCTATAACAATCACTTTTATTCCATCTTTAACCAATAGTTCTATAACTTTATTAAAGTATTCCAGTGGCCATTTTTTGGTGAACCATTTGCTCCCTGGAGCTATAGCTATAACTTTCTCAGAGCTTAAACTATTGTCTTCCCAAATTTTATCAACTGCCTCTTTCTCTTTTTTACTTGGATATAGTTCTATTGGATAGTTTTCTCTAGGGTTTTTAGGTACATCTCCCAAGAATGACAAAAGTTTTTCTACCTCATGTTTAGTCTTATCATACTTGATTTTATCTGTAAATAATAAAGCTCCACTTGCAATATCATAACCTATTCTCTTAGGAGATCTTGTTAACCATGATAAAATAGAACTACGTAGATATCTATGTGGAGTAAGAACCATATTGAAATTTTCATATCTCAATCTTCTACCTAAAGCCAAAAGTCCCTTGATTCCAGAGTGATTTCCTCTTTTATCATACTCTATTATCTCAGTGATATGTGGATTATTCCTTAAAATAGTAGCTCCCACAGGAGTGGTTACATATGTGATTTTAGCTTCAGGATACATCTCTTTTACTCTTTTTAATAGTGGTGTTGATAAAACTATATCCCCTATAAACGCTGTATGTATAATTAATATTTTCACTGTCTATCTCTCCAATCTCTCTATTATCTCGTGAACTATTCTATTTTCAGTTTCTTTATTATAAGAGTCAAACTCCTTGTGTCTATAGTTCTCCTTAGAGTTTTCATCTGGAATTATATATGTTACATTATCATTTCCAAAAACTCCCCATCTTGTTGGACTTTGAGTAGGTTTTTTAGGATACAATGCCACTATACTCTTTTGCAGAGACCCTGCTATGTGTGTTGGTCCAGTAGAACCTCCAAAGTACACTTTAGCTCTATTTATAACAGCTCCAATATTTAATAACTCTCCACCATTGGCAAAAAGATAGACTCTATCTCTACCTATCTTTTCCAAAAGCTTCAACCCTCTTTCCTCATCTGAGATATGAGCAGTTATAATAACATCTACATCTCTTTCTCTATCTATAACCTCTCTTATAATATCGGCATATTGCTCATCAGTTATATTCTTAGCTGAACCTCCCATAAATGGATTTACAACCAAGGTCTTTGTCCCAATACTATTATCTTTAAAAAACTTCTCTGCCGCATCTAAGTTACTTTTATCTAAAAAAATCTGTGTATTTATTTCAAATCTCTCTTCAAAAAGTTTTTTATCAAGTTTTTTTATTAAATCTAAATTATACTCAGCCTCATGTTTTATCGATTTAGATCTCTTTTGTAAAACACCTCTATTAAATACAAAGAAGGATTTTAATTTTGAAAGAGGTCCTATCTTTATCTTAGCTTTACTAGCTTTTGCCAGCTCCATGACAAATTTATCCACATACAAAGCTATGAATACATCTGCATTAAAATAGCTTATTTTTTCTAAAAGCTCTTT
This sequence comes from Cetobacterium sp., assembly GCF_048470075.1. Taxonomy (GTDB): domain Bacteria; phylum Fusobacteriota; class Fusobacteriia; order Fusobacteriales; family Fusobacteriaceae; genus Cetobacterium_A. Next base: position 41,869 of record NZ_DBGBQB010000074.1, read on the forward strand.
TTGTCTATATCTATCTATTTGAACAACCCTATTTATATAGGGTAAGTTTTTTACTATATTATAATTATAATTTCTCACTAATAAAGTTATTTCAGCATCGGGATACATTTTTCTTATCATAAAAAAACTAGGGATCGATAGAATTAAGTCACCTATTTTATCCGTTCTTGCTATTATTATTCTTTTGTATGTATGAGCCATTCTTATACATCTCCCTTAATTTAAAATATTTAATCATCGAATACAATGAACTTGTTGAAGCTATAACAAATCCTTCAACCCCATCTAAAAATCCCAATCTAAATATATACATCTTTAAAAATTTATATATTGGATTTAGAGTGATATCAAAAATCCCCACTTTTTTCCCTTTATTATAATAATCTTTTGCTCCCTCAGTTGTGTATCTATTAAATCTATTGAAGTAATCCTCCATTGTTAAGTATGAGTGGTGATATATATTTTCCTTTATTTTATATATCTCTTTATCTGTTTCAAAGCTCTCATGCACAACATTGTCATTAAAGATTCCAGCTCCTTTTTTAAACAATCTTATGGCATAAGATGTTCCCCAGCCACCATGTTTTATCTTTTTTCCAAAGCATACTGACAATCTATTTATTTTATATATCTCTTTTTTATTTTTTTTATCGCTAGTGATATCCAATATTTTATTTTTTAACTCCTCTGAAATCTCCTCATCTGCATCTATATTTAAGATCCATGTCCCTTCACACTTTTCTATAGCTGAGTTTCTCTGAGGTCCATATCCCTTCCAAGATTCCTTATAAAATCTAGCGCCAAACTCTTTAGCTATATTTTCAGTATCATCTGTTGATCCACTATCTACAATAACTATTTCATCTACTAAGTTTTTAACTGATTCTAGAGTTTTTCTTAATATCTTCTCCTCGTTAAAAGTTATCATTGCAACAGATATTTTCATCTTTTCACCCTTTCTTTTTTGCTGCTTACTCTTAATTATACCAAATAATACATTAATTTACAAAAAAGTTTTCTAATAAAAAAAGGGTAAGATATTTCTATCCTACCCTTCTAATTCAAAGAATTACTTAGCTTCTGCTGTGAAGTCTAATGATGCAAGTCTTTGATATTGTCTCCATCTTCTTTGAGACTCTGATTTATTTTTAGTGAATAACTCTTTTGCATGCTCTGGATGAGATTTTGCTAATGTTGCATATCTAACCTCTCCCATTAAGTAGTCATTGTAGTTATCCCAGTTAGGTTCTTTACAATCGATTTGAAGAGGATTTTTTCCTTCTTTCTCCAATAGAGGATTGTATCTGAATATTGGCCAGTATCCACACTCAGTAGCTTTTTTCATCTCAAGTTGGCTGTTACCCATTCCGCTCTTTAATCCATGACTGATACAAGGTGCATAAGCGATGATTAATGATGGTCCTGGATATGCCTCAGCTTCAGCTATAGCTTTTAAGTATTGAGCTTGGTTAGCTCCCATAGATACTTGTGCAACATAGATATGTCCATAAGACATTGCAATTGCTGCTAAGTCTTTCTTCTTATTAGGTTTTCCTGCTGCTGCGAATTTCGCTACTGCTCCTGTTTGAGTTGACTTAGATGCTTGTCCTCCAGTATTAGAGTAAATCTCTGTATCCATTACTAAAACGTTAACGTCATCTGAAGAAGCTAAAACGTGGTCTAATCCTCCGTAACCGATGTCATAAGCCCATCCGTCTCCTCCAAATATCCATTGTGATTTCTTAACTAGATATTGTTTTAACTCTAAAATCTCTGTTGATACTCCACAGTTACATGCCTCTAAAGCTGGAACTAATCTGTCTCTAATCTCTTTTGTTTTGTTTCCATCTGCTCTATTTTCAATCCACTCAGCAAACATTGCTGCAACCTCTGGAGAAACATTTGCCATGTTTGCTTCCATGATTGTTTGGATTCTATCTCTCATTGTTTCAACAGCTGTTGCCATTCCGTATCCAAACTCTGCGTTATCCTCAAATAATGAGTTACCCCATGATGGACCTTCTCCACAGCTATTTGTTGTATATGGAGTTGATGGTGCTGATCCTCCATAGATTGAAGAACATCCTGTAGCGTTAGCTATCATCATTCTGTCTCCAAATAATTGAGTTATTGCTTTAATATAAGGAGTTTCTCCACATCCTCCACAAGCTCCGTGGAACTCGAATAATGGTTGTGCAAATTGTGATCCTTTTACTGATGTTTTAGGCATAAACTCATCTTTGTAAGTTACATTGTTGAATAGGTAATCAGCATTTTCTTGCTCTCCTTTTTCAACCTCTTGTCCGATTGGTACCATTACTAAAGCTTTCTCTTTAGCTGGACATACGTTGGCACAAAGTCCACATCCTGTACAATCTAAAGGAGATACTTGAATTTTGTACTCTAATCCTTCTAAACCTTTTCCAATTGGAGTTTTTGTTTTTAACTCGTTTGGTGCTCCCGCTTTCTCCTCAGCAGTCATTAAGAATGGTCTTATTACTGCGTGTGGACAAACGAATGAACACTGGTTACATTGGATACAGTTTTCTGATTTCCACTCAGGAACGTTTACTGCAACTCCTCTCTTTTCAAAAGCAGTTGTTCCGTTCTCAAATGTTCCATCCTCATATCCTAAGAATGTAGAAACTGGTAACTCTTCACCTTTTAATGCATTTACAGGTTTTGCGATTTTCTCAACAAATGATTCTAATTTAGATGTTGATCCACATCCACATCCTGTACAAGAGCAAGTTCCTTTCTCTTCTACAGCCTCAACTGTTAAGTTAGCCCATGAAGGATCAACAGCTATTTGAACTAATTCTCCAGCTCCCTTATCGATAGCCTCATAGTTCATTTTTACAATAGCGTCACCTTTTTTAGCATATGACTTTTCAGCATATTGCTTCATATAGTTTTGTGCATCTTCAAATGGAATAACATCTGCTAATTTAAAGAATGCTGATTGCATTATTGTATTAGTTCTTCCTCCTAATCCAATCTCTGCAGCAAGTTTATTAGCATTGATAATATAGAACTTAGCATTTTTCTCTGCTAATTGTTTCTTAACTGAGTTTGGTAAATGAGCTATAACCTCATCTTTATCCCATACGCAGTTCAATAGGAATGTTCCACCTTGCTTTAATCCACCAATCATATCATATTGAGTTAAGTACGCTGGTACTGAACATGCAACAAAGTTTGGTGCTGATACTAAGTAAGTTGATTTAATTGGATGTTTACCAAATCTTAAGTGTGATCTTGTTGATCCTCCAGATTTCTTTGAGTCATATGCGAAGTATCCTTGTGCATATAAATCTGTTTTATCTCCAATAATTTTGATTGAGTTTTTGTTAGCTCCAACTGTTCCATCTGATCCAAGACCGAAGAATAAGCACTCTCTTACTCCCTCTGCTCCTGTCTCAATGTGTGGTCCAACTTCAAGTGATTTGAAAGTAACGTCATCATTGATACCTACTACAAATCCATTTTTTGGCTCATCTTGTTTTAAATTATCAAATACAGCTTTCATCTGTGCTGGTGTTGTATCTTTTGAAGATAATCCATATCTTCCACCTACGATTACAGGAGCGTTTTCCATTCCGTAGAATAGTCCTCTAACGTCCATATATAATGGCTCTCCTAATGCTCCAGGCTCTTTTGTTCTATCTAGTACAGCAATTTTCTTAACTGTCTTAGGGAATACATTGAAGAAGTACTCAGCAGAGAATGGTCTGTATAGGTGAACATTGATAAGTCCTACCTTTTCTCCCTTTCCTACTAAATAATCAACTGTCTCTATTAATGTTTCACATACAGATCCCATAGCAATAACAATATGCTCTGCATCTGCTGCTCCATAATAGTTAAATGGCTTATAATCTCTTCCTGTTACTTTAGAAATCTCTTCCATGTAGTTAGCTACAATTGCAGGTACTGCATCGTAGAACTTGTTTTGTACCTCTCTAGTTTGGAAGTAGATATCGTCGTTTTGTGCTGTTCCTTTTGTTACTGGATGCTCTGGATTTAAAGCTCTTTCTCTGAAAGCTTTAATAGCGTCCATATCAACTAGTCTCTTGAATACATCATAATCCATTACTTCAACTTTTTGAATTTCGTGTGAAGTTCTGAATCCATCAAATATATTCATGAACGGAACTCTAGATTTAATTGCTGCTAAATGCGCAACTCCTGCTAAATCCATTACTTCTTGTACTGAACTCTCAAATAACATAGCAAATCCAGTTTGTCTAGCTGCATAAACGTCTTGGTGATCTCCAAAGATTGATAGCGCTTGTGCTGCTAGTGATCTCGCTGATACATGGATAACTCCTGGTAAAAGCTCTCCTGCTATTTTGTACATGTTAGGAACTTTTAGTAGTAATCCTTGTGATGCTGTATATGTTGTTGTTAAAGCTCCTGCTTGTAAAGATCCGTGAACTGTTCCAGCTGCTCCTGCCTCTGATTGCATTTCAACAACTTTTACTGGAACTCCAAACATATTTTTCATTCCTCTTGATGCCCACTCGTCAGTGTACTCAGCCATTGGCGATGATGGAGTTATTGGATAGATACCTGCCACTTCTGTAAAAGCATATGATGCATATGCTGCAGCTTGGTTACCATCCATAGTTTGCATTTTTTTAGCCATTTGAATTGTCCTCCCTTTTTTAATTGACTCTAAAGTTAACTCTATTTTACGAGCAATCCTATTAATTGTCAATTAAAGTTCTTGATTTTTTTAAGAAATTTTTAAACTAATTCAACCAAATATAATTTTTACTGACTAATATGTTTATTTTTTAAACAGCTTTTGATACAAATTACTTTGTAGCGTTTACAATTTCATAAGTATCTCTAGCTATTACTAACTCTTCATTTGTAGGTATTTTGAATACTTTTACCTTAGATGTTTCTTTACTTAAAACAACATTTCCTTTTTGTCTCTTAGAGTTAACCTCTTTATCTAATTCAACTCCAATAAACTCTAATCCTTTTAATACATCTTCTCTTACTTTTCCAGAGTTCTCTCCAATTCCTCCAGTGAAGCAAATTGCGTCTACTCCACCCATTTGAGCTGCATAGTTTCCAACATATCCTCTAATTTTGTAAGCGAACATATTTTCAGCTAATATTGCTCTCTCGTTTCCTGCTGCTGCTGCAACTTCCATATCTCTACAGTCAGAAGACTCTCCAAATACTCCTAAGATTCCAGATTTTTTGTTCATTCTGTCATCCATCTCTTTATCAGATAATCCTCTTTTATTTTTTATGAATAAAACTGCTGCTGGATCGATATCTCCACATCTAGTTCCCATCATAATTCCTTGTAATGGAGTTAATCCCATTGTTGTATCTATACATTTTCCATTTTTTACTGCAGATATTGATCCACCGTTTCCTAAGTGACATACGATTATTTTTGACTCAGCTGGGTTTCCTAATAACTCTCTAGCTACTCCTGAAACGAATTTATGAGATGTTCCGTGGAATCCGTATTTTCTAACTTTTAAATCTGTATAATCCTCATATGGTAATGCATACATATAAGCTTCTTTTGGCATTGTTTGGTGGAATGATGTATCAAATACTCCAACATTTGGTTTTCCTGGCATTAACTCTTGCATTGTTCTGATTCCTAATAAGTTTGCAGGGTTATGTAATGGAGCTAACTCTGAACACTCCTCCATAGCTGTCATAACTTCTGGAGTTACTAATACTGATGAAGCGAACTTCTCTCCACCGTGTACTACTCTGTGACCGATTGCATCAATCTCATCAACTGATTTTATTACTCCATACTCTGGGTTTGTAATAGCATTTATTACTAACTCTAAAGCTTCTTTATGAGTTGGCATATCTTGCTTTATTTCGATTTCAAAATCATTAGCTGGAGTCTCATACTCCATTTTTGAACCTTCAATTCCAATTCTTTCACAAAGACCAATTGCAAAAAGCTCTCCTGACTCAGGATTTAATAATTGGTACTTTAGAGATGAACTACCACAGTTAATAACTAAAACTTTCATTAAATTTACCACCTTAATTTTATTTTTTTTTAATATATTTGATCAGTAGGGGGTATCTCTACCCCTTACAGATTTTTTACCCTTAATTTAAATCTATTAAATCGCTATTATTTTCCAGCTTGTACTGAAGTTATTGCAGTTAAATCTACGATATCTTTAACTGAACATCCTCTAGATAAGTCATTTATTGGAGCTGCTAATCCTTGAATTAAAGGACCATATGCCTCAGCATCAGCCAATCTTTGAACTAATTTATATCCAATGTTTCCTGCTGCTAAGTTAGGGAAAATTAATACATTAGCTTTTCCTGCAACTGTAGAGTTTGGAGCTTTTTTAGCTCCCACTGATGCTACTAAAGCAGCGTCTGCTTGTAATTCCTCTTCAAATGCAAATTTCGCATCTCTTTCTCTTAAAATCTCTCCCGCTCTTTTTACAACATCTACTGAATCATGCTTTGCTGATCCCTTTGTAGAGAATGACATAAGTGCAACTTTTGGATCTAATCCTGCTACTGTTGATGCTGTTACAGCTGCTTCTGACGCGATATCAGCCAATTGCTCTGATGTTGGCTCAGGAATTACAGCACAGTCTCCAAATACTAAAATCTCTCCATAAGTTTCTACATTGTGCTTTAACTCCATTAAGAATACTGATGATACAGTTTTTACTCCTGGCTTTGTTCCAACAACTTGTAATCCTGCTCTTAAAACATTAGCTGTAGGTGAGTCTGATCCAGAAACCATTCCTGCTACGTCTCCCATTTTAACCATCATAGCACCAAAGAAGTTAACATCAGATGTTAAGATTCTTTCTGCTTCCTCTGGAGTCATCCCTTTTTTTGCTCTTAATTCACATAATTTTTCTACATATGAAGCTAATTTGTCAGTAGTTTTTGGATCTATAATCTCAACACCCTCTAAAGATACTCCTAAGTTAGCAGCAAATGTTTTTATTGTTTCTACATCTCCTACTAAAACTGGAGTTCCTAACTTCTCCTCAACTACTCCTGCAGCCGCTCTGATTACTCTCTCATCAGTAGCTTCAGGAAGAACTATTTTGTTTCCTAAAGTTTTTGCTTTTTCTTTAATTTGAACTATAATGCTCACTTTAAGTCCTCCTTGAATTTTATTAAATAAATTGCACTTTTTTAATCATACTGTAATAGTGCTCGTAATTTTCAACTATATATTAACAAATTTTATATATATTTACAACAGAAATTCTATTTTTTTTAATATATTAGTCAAAAATTGCTTGTATGTACTCTTTACTATTGAACTCTCTTAAATCCTCTATTCCTTCTCCAACACCTATGTATTTTATAGGTTTTTTTAACTCTTCAGAGATGCTAAATAGTATTCCTCCCTTAGCTGTTCCATCTAATTTTGTAACAATGAATCCTGTTAATTTTGTCACTTCATTAAATACTCTTGCTTGAATCAATCCATTTTGACCTGTAGTTCCATCTAAAACCAGTATTGATTCATAAGGTTGGTCTCCTATTTTTTTCTTTATAATATTGTTTATCTTTTCTAACTCTTTCATTAAGTTATTTTTATTGTGTAGTCTTCCTGCAGTATCTATAATTACAACATCTGCATTTTTATCCTCTCCAGCTTTTAGTGTATCAAAGACTACCGCTCCTGGGTCTGCTCCATCAGGGTGTTTAACAAGCTCAGCTCCAGCTCTTTTTGTCCACTCTTCTAACTGCTCAACTGCTGCAGCTCTAAATGTATCCGCTGCACCAATTACAACTTTTTTATTCTCTTTAACCAATTTTGCTGCAATTTTTCCAATAGTAGTTGTTTTTCCTACACCATTAACTCCCACTATTAAAATTACATTCATTCTACCTGGTTGAATATCTAATTTAGTATCCTCAGTTATTAGATAACTTTCTAGAACATCCTTTAATACAGGATACACATCCTCTGGCTTCTTTACTCCTCTAGCCTTTACCTCAGCTTTTAAATCTCTAACAATTTTTAAAGTCATCTCGATACCAATATCTGATTGCACTAAGGTGTCTTCCAACTCCTCATACATCTCTCCATCCACTATTGACTTTCCTGTAAAGATATTCTTTAAAGTTCCAAACAGTCCCTCTCTTGATTTAAATAGTTTCTCCTTTAATGAGGCGAAGAAGCTTCTTTTTTCAACTTTTGGTTTTTCTACATAGACCACTTCATCTTTTATCTCTTCATCTTCAGCTTTTTCCGCTTCAATTTTTTCCTCTTCAACGGTCTCATCTTGAACAGATTTTTCCACTGCCTCATCTATTTTTTTCTCTTCCTCTTCTCTTTCCTCTTTAAGTTCATTGCTAGAATCAATCTCCTCTTGAACTATCTCCTGTTCTAACTTTTCTTTTTGCTCTTCAACTTTCTCCTCTTTTTTTCTACCGAAAAGTTTATTAAAAAATCCCATTATACTCCTCCATATTATTTAGAAATTATATGTCTTACAGCTAATATCCCCATTACTGCGGCGATGTTCAATCCACTTCCATATCCTGAACTATCCCCTGCTGCATATAGCCCCTTTATATTAGTTTCCATATTAGCATCTATTTTTATTCTTGTACTTCTAAATTTAATCTCAGGGAAATATAATAATAAATCACTTGATGCGAACCCTGGTGTTATTTTGTCATGCACTTCAATAAACTCTATAATGTTGTCAAGAATTCTCTTAGGACAAGCAAGAGCTATATCTCCAGCTACATAATCCTCTGTTGTAGGTATAATATTTAATCTAGCTATAGATTCATCTGTTGATCTTCTTCCAACTTTAAGGTCTCCGTAGGATTGCATTAATATCTTTCCACCAGTTAACATTGATGACATCTTTGCTATTGCTGTTGCATACTCAAATGGTTGCTTAAATGGTTCTGTAAATGTTTTAGTACATAGCAGTGCCAAGTTTGTATTTTGTGACTTTTTATCTTTATAAGCATGTCCATTTGCTAATACAACATCATCACTATGCTTTTCAGCCGCTATAAATCCACTTGGGTTTGAACAGAAAGTTCTCATTTTATCTCTATATTTTGTTGTATGGTAGATCATCTTAGCTTCATAGAAGTTTTCATTGATATCCTTCATTACTAAATCTGGAATCTCCACTCTAACTCCTAAATCCACCGCTCCAGTCTCATAGGAAACTCCTGACTCTTCACACATCTCCATAAGTTTTTTAGCACCGCTTCTACCTAAACCTATTACAACATTTTTTGCATAGTAGTTCTCTACTTCATCCTTTTTATTTTTTACAGTTACTCCTTTTATTTCACCGTTTTCAATTATTAGCCCCTCAGCTGATCTCTCTGTTATAAACTCTACACCTTTTTCTAAAAGAGAGTTTACTAACTTTGTATATAACTCTCTTGAACCATCTGTTCCTAGATGCATTGTTGGTGTATCTACCAATTGAACATTGTTCTCAATACATCTTTTCTTTATATCTAACATAACCTGATTATACTCTAATCCTGATGGCTTTTCATCAAATCCAAAATCTTTATAAATATTAGCCACATACTGGATTGTTTCATTTACTATTGTCTTTCCTGTTAGAACGTGTACATCTCCACCAACTCTATAATCCATATTGAATTTAGAATCAGAGAAAGCTCCTGCCCCAGAAACTCCATAAATTATTGCACAAGTAGGACACTTTACGCATGTTCCTAACTTTTCTTTTGGACAAACTCTCTGTGTCAACATTCTTCCTTTGTCTAAAACTAAAATCCTTAAATCCTTATTTTTTTTAATGGCTTCATAAGCTCCGAAAACTCCAGCTTGTCCTCCACCTAAAAATATAATATCGTACATTTACTTTCCTCCATTTATGTTCTTTACTGTCTAAACCAGTTTACTTTTTCTAAATATATATCCTCTGGTAAGTTTGGATGAATCTCCCCAGTTTTCTGAGAATAGTTATAGTTCCATCCGCCATTTTTACTAGCATTCTCAAAATCCTGTACATCATATACATTGTTAGAAGCTATTATAGCGTTACTTCCATAGGTTTTTGCCAAACTTTTACGTCCATAAATCTCTGCAAAGGAGATTTTTTGCCCATTAGAATCCACATAATCTAAGATATGAAGATTCATATTTGCTCCAGCTTTAGTTAAGTCAGGATAAGTTCCTGTTATTTGATAGTATTTTTCTAAAGCGATTCTTAACTCTTTTGTATTTCTAATAGTTTCATCAATTTTATATGTCCCTGTTAGATCATCAATTCCTCTCATAGCTAGATATATAAATAAAATAGTTACAGCTATATTTATAATCCAATTTAAAGTAGTTATTCTTCCGTCTTTTTCCATACTTCTATAACCTCACTCTATCTTTTTGGTTTTATAAAAGCCTCTCTAATAATTATATCTCCACCTTTAGGTGATGTTATTTCAACCTCTAATGGACCTCTTTTTACAGATAGCCATCCAAGACCTTTAAACACTAATTCCTCTCCAGTTTCCACTGTAAAAACTTCCACATTTTTTTCTAACTCATTAAACTCATCTCTACAACTATCACATGGTGGAGTTAAAAACTCCGCTCTTTGCATTAGTTCCTTTGCTTTTTCTACATTAGTTTCATGGAATGTTACATCTTTTGATGCGTATAATGAGAATATAGGTTTTAAATCATCTTCATTTAATACTCTCATTTGAATCATTCCACCAATTAGTATAACTCTATCTTTTTGCACCTTATAAGTCTTTCTTGATATCTCATTAGCTGGAATTATATTTTGGTTACACTCTTGACATACAAAGTCAGAGAATCTTCCAGATGGGATCAATCCTGGTGTATCTATAAGTGTTATTTTTGAGAAAGGAATCTCAGTTTTAACACTTTTTAAAGTTGTTCCTGGAAACTTCGATACAGTTACTCTTTTTGCTCCTATAAGCTTATTTATAATACTTGATTTACCAACATTAGTAACTCCTAAAACTAAAGCATTGGCTCCCTCTGGATAGAAATGTTTTATTTTTTTAAATATTCCATTTATTCCATACCCATTCTTTGAACTCACTATCGCTATATCAAGTGGAGATACTCCTTCCTCTCCCAATCTCTCTTTAACCCAATCGGCAACTTCAGATGGGTGCTTATCATCTGGAATTAAATCTAACTTATTTATCACTACAATTGAGTCCATCTCTCTTAAAATATCCAATATCTCATCATCAAAAGATCCCTCAAAATCTATAATATCAAATACCGGTATAGCTACATCCGCTTCCTCTAAGCTTTTTTGAACCTCTTTTCTATAGTCCTCTTTTGTCATTTTTATAGGAATATACTGTCCATAGTTTTTTATTTTAAAGCATCTTTGACAAAGTAGCTCTTTACTGTCGCTTTCTAAAACTGATTTAGGTAAATATCCATTGGAATTTGGATTTTCTCCTTGAAGTTCAATTCCACATCCTATACATTTTTTTATCATAAACTCTCCTTCAATCTATACTATTAATATTTTTATATCATTTTAACTCTAACTCTTTAGACAACTCTTTTTTCTTTTTTTTCTCTAAAGCTTCTAAATATATTTTTGTTGAATCTAAATTTGAGTGGCCTAAAAGTTTTTGAAGTTGCAATAAACTTATTCCATTCTCCAACATATGCACTGCAAATGTATGTCTGAAACTATGGGGACTAATCTCTTTAGTTATTCCAGCCTTTATACCATATCTATCAATAAGTCTTCTTAGGGAACGATCTGTTAGTCTACCTCCTGACCCATTGACAAATAGTATCTCCTTACTGTATTTATCTCCCAGCTTCTCCTTTTTTGCTGCCACATATCTTTTAAAGAACTCTTTTGCTCTTTCACTGAAAAACACCGTTCTATACTTTTTAAAGCTCATTACAATAACTTGTCTCTCATCTAAATTAAAGACTTCCTCTCCTAATCCTAGAAGCTCTTGCGATGTGATTCCGCTAGAATATAGCAGTTCTACAATTAATCTATCTCTTAAACTATGATAATTTTTTAACTCTATGGCTTTTCTAATCCTTCTTATCTCCTCTAGTTCAAGTACCTCTGGAACTCCCCTATCATAACTTGGAGCTACAATCAGTTGAGCAGGATTATTCTTAACTTTCCCAGTATCTTTTAGGTGTTTAAAAAACGATTTTAAAGAGGAGATCTTTCTATTTAAAGATCTTTTTCCTATATCACTACCTTGAAGCTCTATTAGGAACTCTCTAAAATTAAATCCATCTATATCTGATATTTTCTCTAAATCATTGCATTTTACAATATATTCATTAAATCTATACAGATCTATTCGTAATGATTTTATTGTATTTAAGCTTTTTCCTTTAGCAAATTCACAGTGATATAAAAACTCCTTTATATCCCCTAATAAATTAAGAGTACCCATCCCAAACTCCTTTTACTTCTCTTGACTTAACTTTTCATCTAAATAGTCCAAAGCTATTTTAGATATTTTATTATACTTCTCTTTTTTATCTCTAATTCTTTCATCTAAAGATTTTATAACACCAAAATTTGGTCCCATTGGTTGGAAATTTTTCTTTTCCTCTGTTATATATTTTATAATCGCTCCAATAGAACTTCTATCATCTAGTACCAGAGGTTCTTTCCCATCCATTTTTCTAAGAATATTTGTTGCAACCATTAATCCTGTAGCAATAGCACATACATATCCCTCTCCACCTGTTATCTGTCCAGCAAAGTATATATCCTCATTATTTTTTAAATTCAAAGCAGGTGTCAATAGTTTTGTTGAATTTATAAATGTATTTCTATGCATAACTCCATATCTTACAAACTCTGCATTTTCAAGTCCTGGAATCATAGAGAAAACTCTTTTTTGCTCTCCCCACTTTAAGTTTGTTTGGAACCCTACCAAATTATATAGCTTTCCATCTTTATCATCCTGTCTTAATTGAACTACAGCAAAATCCTCTTTCTCTGTTCTAGGATTAACTAATCCCTTTGGTTTTAGTGGTCCAAATAGTAGAGTTTTAAATCCTCTTTGAGCTATTCTTTCTACAGGCATACAAGCTTCAAATAACTTTTCCTCTTCAAATTTTTTCAAAGGTGCTCTTTCAGCTGATATTAGAGCCTCATAAAAAGCTTCATACTCCTCTTTATTCATAGGACAGTTTATATACTCTCCATCCCCTTTATCATATCTCGATTGAAAATATACTTTATTTTTATCTATTGATTCTAAAGTTACAATTGGAGCTGCTGCATCATAGAAATATAGATAATCTTGCTCCAGTAACTCCCCTATATTTTTTGATAGATCCTCTGATGTCAATGGTCCACTAGCTACTACAACTATCTTATCTTTTGGTATCTCTTTCAGTTCGTCATTTATTATCTCTATATTTTCTATAGAGTGCAATATCTTTGTAACTTTTTCTGAAAATCCCTCTCTATCTACGGCTAAAGCCTGTCCTGCTGGAACTTTTACTTCATCTGCTATCTCAATAAGTAGCGATCCCATTCTTCTAAGTTCCTCTTTCATCAATCCTGATGCATTTCCTAAATGGTCTCCACCTAAAGAGTTACTGCATACTAATTCTGCAAACTTATCACTTTTATGAGCTTCTGTTGAAACTTTAGGTCTCATCTCATACAATTTAACTTTCACTCCATTTTTTGCCAATTGATAAGCTGCCTCTGAACCAGCCAATCCAGCTCCTATTACTATAACCTCTTTATTTATCATCTGTTCTCCTTTTTTTATACATACAAAAGCCTCGCCTAAAAAGGCGAGTCCTTTTAACTAATCTTTTTTTTCTTTTTCCAATTTTTTTATATTTTTACACTCTGGATACCCAGTACAAGCTAGGAATTTACCCCATCTACCTCTTCCAATTTTAAATGGTCTTCCACACTTTTCACAATTTCCAGCATTTTTTAGAATCTCATCCTCTTCCTTTTGGATTTTGTCCATTATCCATTTTAACTGAACGATTCCATTTTTCTCTTCTATTGTACCATTCATAAGGAGTTTTTTCACCTCTCCAGGTAAAGATACTCTCTCATTATCCTCTTTGAAGTTTTCACTCTCTAAGTAACTACCAAAACGTCCTAGTTTTAGAAGAAGTCTGCTTCCATTACTTAAAAATACATCTGTCAACTTTCCTTGCTTAACTCTCAATTGCTCTTCCAATAACTCTCTAACTTTTATACTTCCATTTTTTATATCCTCTAACGGTATATCAATCCCTTTTAAAGAGTATTTTTCTTTACAATTTTCATCTGTACAACAAAGGTATCTTCCGAATCTACCATTTTTCATAATCATATTTCCAGTTCCACATGGACATGGAACATCTGACATTATAATTCTACTAGATTCCTCCTCTACCTTAACTTTATATAGTTCTAAATCCCTTGAAAGTTTTGAGTAGAAATCTTTTAGTATCTCAATCCAATCTCTTTCTCCCTCTTCAACTAAGTCCAAGCCATCCTCTAATGAGGCTGTAAATTTAACATCCATTATATCTTTAAAGTTTTTTTCCAGAATTGATTTTATCTCATATCCTAGCTCTGTTGGAACAAAACTTTTTCCTTCAATCACAACATACTCTCTCTTTTTTAAAGTCTCTATTATTGAAGCATATGTAGATGGTCTACCTATTCCATCAGCCTCTAATTTTTTTACTAAAGAGGACTCTGTCAATCTTGAAGGTGGTTTTGTCCAATCCTCCTTTATATTCAATTTTTTTAGTTTTAGGAAATCTCCCTCATTTATTGAAGGGAACTCTCCCAGTGGAAGATCCTCTTCATCTTTAAAAACTTTATAGTATCCATCAAAAGTTATCTTATTTAATGTACCTCTAAACTGATAATCTCCATTTTCTAAGATTATTTCAAATTGCTCATACTGCATAGGAGCAAGTTGAGATATCATAAATCTTTCCCATATAAGTTTATAAAGTTTATATTGATCTGGTGCTAAATCCTTTTTTATTTTATCTGGCTCTAAATAGATATCAGTTGGTCTAACCGCTTCATGGGCATCCTGTATCTTTTCATCTTTTTTCTTTTTAGCTCCCTCTTTACCTAAATACTCTTTTCCAAAATTTTCTAAAATATAGCTTTTTGCCATATCTTTTGCTTCATCTGATATTCTTGTAGAGTCTGTTCTCATATAGGTAATCAAACCTTTTTGGTTTCCATCTATACTTACACCCTCATATAGTCCTTGAGCTACTGACATAGTTTTCGATGCAGAAAATCCTAAATAAGATGAAGAAAGTTGCTGTAATGTACTTGTTTTTAGTGGTAATGGAGGGTTCTTAGTCTTTTTAGATACCTTTGAATTTATAACTGCATACTCTGAGTTTAAAGTCAGCTGTATATTTTTTACAATATCCTCATCAGTTACTCTTTCAAATCTTTTTCCCTCTATTTTATAAAGAGAAAGGTTCATTTTATTTTCAAACTCACCTTTTATATCCCAAAATTTTTCAGGAATAAATTTTGTAATCTTATCCTCTAAATCACATATTAATTTTAAAGCAACCGATTGCACTCTTCCAGCACTGGTATTTGAAGAGATTGACTTCCATAGAAGCGGACTTATCTCATATCCTACCAATCTATCTAAAATCCTTCTTGCTTGTTGAGCATTCACTCTATTTATATCAACTTTTCTTGGATTTTTTATAGCCTCTCTTATTGCTCCATTTGTTATCTCATTAAACTCTATTCTATTAGCTTCATTTTCATCTAATTTTAATGTTTGAGCTATGTGCCACGCAATAGCTTCTCCTTCTCTATCCGGGTCTGATGCCAAGTATACTTTATTTGATTTTTTTGCTAAATCCTTTAAAGTTTTTATTACATCCCCTTTTCCTCTTATCGTAGAATAGCTAGGTTTAAAATCATCTGCTACATCCACTCCTATTTTACTTTTAGGTAAATCTCTTACATGTCCAAAAGAAGCTGTAACATGAAAATTATTCCCCAATATTTTTTCAATTGTTTTCGCTTTTGCAGGTGATTCTACTATTACTAAATTTTTTTTCGCCACTGCTTTCACCCCTAATTTTTTCTCTATATACATTATTCGCTCTTAATTATATTAGAAATTGTTAAAAAAATCAACTAAGGTCATTAAGTTTCCTATTTACAAACACCTTCTATAGTTTCCAGCTGGCAGGCTTTGAATATATCCCTCTATTTCTAACTCCATTAAATTACTCAATAGTTCATTCGTATCACAAGTGATTTTCTGTTTTATTTCCTCTAGATGCATTTTCGTTTTTAATACACTATATATCTCTAGTTTTATTCCTATTAATCTATTAAAGTTTTCACCTTTTTCATTTTTTTTATCCCAACCATACTCCTTTAAAATATCATCTCCCGATGTTATAAGTTTTGCTTGAGATGATTTTATGAGTTCATTACAACCTTGGGATAGAGGATATGTTATATCCCCTGGGATAGCAAAAACATCTCTTCCCTCATCTAAAGAGAGGTTTGCTGTTATTAGACTTCCCCCTTTTAAACTACTTTCAATAACAGCTATTCCCTTAGATAATCCAGCTATTATTCTATTTCTTATTGGGAAATTTTTAGGAATAGGTCTCATTCCCAATGGGAACTCTGAAATTACCAACCCATATTTTTCAATCTCTTTTCTGATACCTATATTTGCTTGTGGATAGTATACATCTATACCACAACCTAAAACTGCTATGGTACTCCCTTTTAATTTTAGAGTTTCTGTATGTGCAATAGAATCTATTCCTAAAGCCAATCCACTGACAATAACAACTCCTCCATCTACGAGATTTTTAATCACTCTTTCACAACCTAGTTCTCCATATTTAGTAGCTCTTCTTGTTCCTACTACTCCTATTACTCTCTTTTTATTTAAAAGTTCTACATTTCCTTTATAAAAAAGAAAAAGTGGAGGTTTTGTGATATTTTTCAAACTTTCAGAATATCTATAGTCATTCATATCTATAAGTCCTATTCCATTATTTTCTAAATAATCCATAACCTCCAAATATTTTTCACAGTTTTTTGAATTCAAAATTAATTGGGTATCATCTGTAGTTAAATTTAAGGTATTTGTAAGTTCTTCTAATTTTTCAAAAATTTCCTTGTATCTTTTACAATTTTCCATTAAAACTCTAATCTTACTATTTTTTAAACCTATTAATTTTAATCGATACCACTCCATCTTCCACCTCTTCTATCTAGAATATGTAGATGTTAACATGTTGCTAATCTCTTTTGATTGTGGATATAGTCTTCTTCCTTCCTGTAAAACTTCTCTTGCTCTTTCAATTTTTTTCTCTGCTAAATAGATATCTCCTAGAGCTAAAAAACCCTCTACACTTGGAGAATAATTCATATAAATCTGGATATCATCCACAGCTTTATTGTATCTTCCTAAATTTCTATAAGCCAACCCTCTTCCCAAATAAGCCTCTTTCATAGTTGGTTCTACACTGATTGCCACGCTATAAAAATCCACTGCCTTATTGTAGTCACCTATAAATCTGTAACTTGTTGCAGCTCCAAATAGATTTCTTGAACTATCTATATTACTACTAAAAATTTGTGCCGCTCTCTCATATTTTCTATTTCTAAAATACTGGTCTCCCAGATAAAAAACTTGATTTTCATCACCACTTATAGAGTCTATATAACTTTTAAAGTATCTTTCATACTCCTTTAGTAGCACTGCTGCCTTATCTCTATCATCCTCTCTCGCTATTTGACTCTCTAAACTCTGGATATATTGTGGTCTTTGATCACTTAAAGCCACAAGACTTAAAAATAGAAATAAAATTCCCACTATTTTTTTCATTTTAATTTATCTCCTCTACCTTACTAATTATTTTCCCATCTTTTAATATTGTTTCAATTTGATCTCCAACTTTTATTTGAGCACAACTTTTTACTATACTCTGCTCCTTCTTAGTTACACTGTAACCTCTTTTTAAGATCTCCAAAGGATTTAATGCTATTAACTTTTCAGTTCTAATCTCCAACTCATATTTTTTATCTTTAAAGATTCTTCTTATACTCTCATTAAGTTTATCCTCTTTTAAAAGTAGTTCATGATTTTTTTCCTCTATTGTTTTTAGAAAGTTTTTTAAAACATAATTTTCTTTCAATTGATTAAGTTGGTTTTGTTTATCTTTTATCAATCTATTAATACTATTTTTTAGCTTTATTTCTTTTTCTATTAACTGTGTCTCAATCTCCTTTTTTACAGGTATAGCTATCTCTATTGCTTGAGTTGGAGTTGCTGCTCTCACATCTGCAACCAAATCTGATAATAGATTATCTATCTCGTGTCCAACTGCTGAGATTATTGGTTTTTCACTTTGAAAAAAAGCTCTAGCCACAACCTCTTCATTAAAAGCCCATAGGTCCTCAACACTTCCACCACCACGACCTGCTATTATCAAATCTACCTCTGGAACTCTATTTAAAACTTCTATTCCCTTTACAATCTCCTCTTTTGCTCCAACTCCTTGAACCTTAGCAGAGTATATATAGATATCAACATTTGGGAATCTTTTTCTAGTTGTATTTACTATATCATGAAATGCCGCTCCTGTATATGCTGTTACAACTCCAATTGCCTTTGGATATCTAGGTAAAGGCTTTTTGAACAGTGGAGAAAATAGCCCCTCTTTTTCTAGCTCTCTTTTTAATCTCTCTAAATTAGCGAACATCTCTCCCAACTTATCCTCTTTTTGGACATGCCTCACTAGTACTTGGAAATCACCTCTGGCTTCATAGAACCCAACATCTCCAAATATTTTTATAGAGTCTCCCTCTTTTAAGTCCTCAGGTATTCTTTTAAATTTATAATTAAAAGCTGCACATTTTATCTGACTCTTACTATCTTTTAATGTAAAATAGAGATGCCCACTTTTATAATATGTTACACCTGAAAGTTCACCTTTTAGAAAAAACTCTTGAAAATTTGGATTTTCATCAATATATCCTTTTACCATTTTATTAAACTCTGTTACACTATATATTTTTTCACTCATAAATCACTCCTACATCTCTAAAAGCATCAGTTTTAATTTGTTCATCTCATCTCTTTTCTCTATAGCTTTTTCAAAGTCTAACTCCTCTGACAATCTCTTTATATCTTTTAATAATTTATCGATCTCTTTTTCAATATCCTCTTTACTTGTAAAATGTTTAGCTTCTATAATATTTTCCTCTTCCACTTCCCAAGTAAATACAGATTCAGATACCTCTCTATATATTGTTTTAGGTTCTATTCCATTTGAAATATTATATCTATTCTGTTTTTCTCTTCTTCTATTTGTTTCCTCTATGGCATATTTCATGGAATCTGTCATCGTATCTCCATATAGAATTACTCTTCCTTCAACATTTCTAGCAGCTCTTCCAATAGTTTGAACCAGAGATCTTTTACTTCTTAAAAAACCCTCTTTGTCCGCTTCTAGTATTGCTACAAGAGATACCTCTGGAATATCAAGTCCCTCTCTCAATAGATTTATTCCTATTAAAACATCGAACTCACCTTTTCTTAAGCCTTTTATAATTTCAATTCTTTCCAATGTATCTATATCTGAGTGCATATACTTCACTTTAACCCCAAGAGTTAAATAGTACTCTGTTAACTCCTCTGCCATTTTTTTAGTCAATGTTGTCACTAAAACTCTCTCTTTTTTCAACGCATTTTTTCTAATCTCTTCCAATAGATCATCTACCTGATTTTTAGTTTCTCTTACCTCTATAATAGGGTCTAGTATTCCAGTAGGTCTAATTAGCTGTTCCGCTATATGCCCATTGGATTTTTCTATTTCAAAATCTCCAGGTGTAGCTGAAACAAAGATTGTTTGGTTACAGTTCTCTCTAAACTCTTCAAAGGTTAAGGGTCTATTATCCAAAGCGGACTTCAATCTAAAACCATTCTCAACAAGAGCTGTTTTTCTTGCTCTATCCCCATTGTACATACCCCTTATTTGAGAAACACCTATATGGGACTCATCTATATAAACAACAAAATCCTTAGGAAAATAATCCATTAAAGTATCTGGTTTATCACCTGGATTCTTATGAGTCAAATATCTGGAATAGTTTTCAATACCCTTACAATAACCGACCTCTCTTATCATTTCCAAATCGTACTCTGTTCTTTGTTTAAGCCTTTGAGCTTCCAAAAGCTTACCTCTATCTTCAAAGTCCTTAACCTCTTTCTTTAAGTCCTTTTTTATCTCCTCTATGATTCTCTCCTGTTCTCCCTCCTCTGTTACATAGTGAGTTGCTGGAGAGATTGCCACTCTCTCTATATCTTTTTTTACCTTTTGTCCTGTCAATGTATTTATCTCTGATATCTCCTCAATATCATCTCCCCAGAACTCTATTCTATAACCATTTTCCATATATGAGGGGTATATATCCACCACATCACCTTTAACTCTAAACTTTCCCCTTTCAAATGCAATATCATTTCTTTCATATCTTAATTCTATTAATTTTGATATAAGTTTTTTTCTGCTATATCCTGTCTTTTTATCTATTGCTATTGTTAAATTTTTATATGTCTCAGGTGATCCTAGTCCATATATAGCTGATACTGAAGCTACTATTATAACATCTTTTCTATTTATTAAAGCGGCTGTAGCTGCATTTCTAAACTTGTCAATCTCGTCATTAATTGACGAATCCTTCTCTATGTATGTGTCCGTTGTAGCTATATAAGCCTCTGGTTGATAGTAGTCATAGTAGGATACAAAGTATTCCACAGCATTTTCTGGAAAAAAACTTCTGTATTCTGAGAATAGTTGAGCTGCCAAAGTTTTATTGGGGGCTAATATCAAAGCTGGTCTTCCGCTCTCCCTTATTATATTGGCTATGGTAAATGTTTTTCCTGATCCTGTTACACCTAGTAGTGTTTGATCTTTCACGCCCTCTTGCAAACCTTTAACTAGATTTTTAATAGCTTCTGGTTGATCCCCAGTTGGAATATATTTTGAATTTAATTTAAACACTTATGACACCTCCATTAAAATAGGGAGAGGTAACTCCTCTCCCTTAAAGTATCTCTTAGTTATCGTTTAAAAAAATTGGAGTCTCAATTTTTAATATGTTTTTTCGCCCTTTACTAGCTTCAATTAAAACAATACTTGAATCTTTCTCTCTAGAATAGTGAACAAACTTTACTCTTTTAATTGAAAATCCACATTTTGCAAGTTCCTCAGAGATCTCTAAAAATCTATAACTTTTATGAACCATAAAAAGTTCACCTCTCGGTTTTAATAGCCTTTTAGCATTTGCTACAAACTCCCTTAAATTGAGCTTAATCTCATGTCTAGCTATACTTTTTATATCCTTGTCATTAATCTCTTTTCCATCTAATACCATGTATGGTGGATTTGAAATTATATAGTCATAGGTATTTCCCTCTTGAATATCTTTAATATCCGTATTTACAATCTCCACTTTATCTTCTAAACTATTTCTCTTAATATTTCTAATCGCTAACTCTGCAATCTCTTTTTGTATTTCCACTGCTTTTATCTTAGATATCTTATCTTTAGCACACAATAATACTGGTATTATACCATTTCCTGTCCCTATTTCCAGAACTTTAGCATTTTTCTTTCCATTAAAAAAATTAGCTAATAAAACTGCATCTGTCCCAAATCTAAATCCATCTTTTTTTTGAATTAAGGTATACCCTTCACAAATATTAGCTATATCTTCATTTTCAAAAATCATCTCTTCTATATTACTCCTTTTCTAAAACCTTATGTTGTAACTCCTCTGTTGATAAAACGTTTTGTAACTTTTTAGCCTCTTTTTTGTTGAACTTTATCTCATCAATAAATACTTTCATGATTCCTTTTCCTTCAACATCCACATATAAAAATCCATTTAAAGGGCTTATACTTGTAACTTTTCCCTCTCCCTTTGGAGTTTTAACCAATTGATTTACAGCTGGATAGATTCTTAGAGCTTCTTCATACTGTTTATACTCATAGTTTATACAACACAGTAATCTTCCACATACTCCAGATATTTTAGTTGGATTTATTACTAATCCTTGATCTCTTGCCATTTTAATAGAGACTGAATCAAATTTATTTATAAATGTTCTACAACAAAGCTCTTTACCACATACTCCAATGTTTCCAAGAATTCTTGCCTCATCTCTAACACCAATCTGTCTTAACTCTATTCTAAGTTTAAATATATTAGCCAAATCTTTTACTAAATCTCTAAAATCAATTCTACCCTCTGCTGTAAAGTAGAATATCAATTTTGTTTTATCAAATGTGTACTCTGTCTCTATCAGTTTCATTGGTAATTTATGGTGAATAATTCTCTCTTTACACACCTTAAATGCCTCTTTAGCCTCTTGACGAAGTAGTTCATACTTTTTGATTTCCTCTTCACTAGCTTTTTTTATAACAGGCTTTAATGGCAATACCAATACTCTCTCTGGTAGCTGCATAGGTCCTCCATAAACAACACCAATCTCTTTTCCTCTGATAGTATCAACTATTACCTTATCACCTTTTTTATACTCTACATCATCAACTATCTCAAAACTATATCTCTTTTTAGTAGTTTCAAACATTACCCCCAAAATATTATACAATCTATTTGGGTCTGATACCACTTCCTCCTGTATCTCTACACTCTCTTGTAATGCTGTTTCATCTATATTCTTATCTATATCTAAATTTCCTTGTGTCATATATCCTCCCGCGAAAATCTTAACATTCTATAATATAGAGTATATCACATTTTTTACCTTTTAAGAATTTATTTTACATAATTTAATTGTTCTTTAACCACTTCTTTTAAATTTTCAAAAGATGAAAAATTCAACTCAAAATTTATATATTTCAAATT
Organism: Cetobacterium sp.; assembly: GCF_048470075.1. Lineage (GTDB taxonomy): Bacteria > Fusobacteriota > Fusobacteriia > Fusobacteriales > Fusobacteriaceae > Cetobacterium_A. The sequence goes on from NZ_DBGBQB010000074.1 coordinate 64,776, forward strand.
TGGAAGCTCATTGAATATAGACTTTAAATCCCCTCCATAAACTCTATGTGGATCAAGATTTTTCATATGTTCTAACTCCACTTTAAACTTTTGACCTCTGTCCCCTTTTTTCCACTTCTCTATCTCTTTTGAAAAATCTCTCTCCAGGTATCTTTTAAACTCTATTCCATTCACATGAACACCATATATGAATCTATTTAACTCCTTTAAGTCTCTAATTTTATTTACTATATATCTGTCTGTATCTTGAAAGTTTTTTATATTTTTCTCTGTACAAACTATATGGGATAGATCTAGCAAAAAACCCTTATTTTTATACTCCACTCTTTCAAAAAAATATTTTGCCAATTCATAATTTTTTAAAGTCAACCCAGGCCATGGTAAATTTTCAAAAAGAAGTAACGGTCCCTCTCCTTTAAAGACCTCATTCACTATTTTTAATGTTTCATCCAATACCTCTTTAGAGGTATATTCAAAATCAAATGTAAATATATCTTTAGGTCTGACATGGGACACATGAAAGACCAAGTATTTTGCTTTCACCAATTTAGCACTTTCAAATTGTTTTTTAAAAGTTTCTAATAGAATCTCCTTCTCTAAAGAACGATAGTAGTTCATCACTCCCTCTTCATTGAAAAAATCCTCTTGAATCTTCTCTTTCTCCTCTTTCCAAAATTCCAACCACGTTGGATAGTATAATAAATGTACCCCTTTTATTGGATACTTACCATAACTTTCTATGGGTAGATGGTCTCCTATTATAGTTTCCACCCCTGTTATTCCATCTTTTTCTAACTCTTTGTATATCTCTAAAAAACTTTCTTCCTCTCCATTTTTAGGAACAAAACTAAAACTTATCATTTGAAAGCACTTCCTTTATCTCTTCTAACGCTTTTATAACTCTTGGTGAGGGTCTATTGATTCCCTCATCTACAAAGTATACATTCCCATTTTTTATGGCATCTATATCTTGCCACTCAACTCTTCTTTTTATATCTTCAACACTCTCTTTTCTATCTTCACCCACAAATATATATTCAGGATTTCTCTCTATAATAGACTCTAAAGTTGGGGATATCCATCCATCACCATCTTTAAATATATTTTCTCCACCGGCATTTTCCAGTACATCATTTAAAAAAGTGTTATCTCCAGTTGTATATATAGGATTATTTAAAATTTCAAAATATACTCTTTTTTTCTTTGATTGCTCTTTAGACACTAACTTTCCCAATTTTTTTATATAGTTATCCTTTAATCTATCACTTTTTTCTCTTTGATTTAGAAGATTTCCAATCTCATCTATAGATTCTTTAACTCCCTCTAAGGTTTTAGGATTTTTTATCACATACACAGGTATCCCTACTTCATCAAATACCTTTAGGCTATCAGCCCCTTTGGATAGACTATGTTGAGATGTTATAACCAAGTCAGGCATCAACTCCATTATTTTTTCCTCATTTAATCTATCTGTATTTAAAATCCCTTTCCCTTGTAACTCTTTAGATATTTTTTCAGAATATGTATCCACTCCCACTAAAACATCAATTAATCCCATATCTACAATTATCTCTGTATTAGATGGAACTGTTGAAATAACCCTCTCCACTTTCTCTGGAATTTCAATAACTCTTCCTATCCCATCTGTTACCTCTCTTGAATATCCCATTGAAAATACAACTATATTTAATATAAATATTTTTTTTAACACTTGCCCACCTCTTT
>NZ_DBGBQB010000075.1:0-15734 GCF_048470075.1 Cetobacterium sp.
GATAAGTATGGCAACAATGACAGTTAAAGAGTTAGCTCGTGATTTAGGATTAACTGATTTAATGACAAGAGAAGCGATTAAAGAAAATAAATTTCAATATTTTGCATGGGCTATTCCATCTCGAAATGGCAGCTTAAAAAGATGTAAAATTTATATAAATAGAGAAAGATATAATTTGTGGAAACAAGGAAAAGATATTGAATTAGTTAAAAAAGTTTTGAACGAAAATTAAAATCACGCAAAATCATGATATAATGTAGACGAAAACAATATTATATCATGATTTTTATTTTATTAAAATAAAGGAGATGATATATGTGAGAAACCCAAATGGATATGGATCTGTTTATAAACTTAGTGGGAAAAGGAGAAGACCTTTTATTGTTGTTAAAACAGTATCGCTAAAAGGTGGGCGACAAAAAAGAGTGATTTTAGGCTACTACGAAACGAGAAAAGAAGCTAATCTTGCACTAGCTAACTACAATAAAAATCCATTTGATTTAAACGCTGCAAAAATCACATTCTATGAAGTCTTTGAAAAGATGTTACTTCAAAACGATAAAGTTTTAAGTTCGGCTACTATAAAGCTAAAGAAGAGTCTTATAAAAACTTTTGAACCAATTTATAATGTACCTATAAGAGATTTGAAACTAATTAACTTACAAGACCTCTTTGATGCTGATGAAACATCATATGCTACAAATAGACAAAAAAAGTCATTATGCACTCAAATATACACCTTTGCTTTAAAAAGAGAGTTGGTTGAGAAAAACTACGCAGAACTTATAGATATAAATAAAAGAAATGAAAAAGTAGTAAAAAGAATGATTTTTTCAAATGAAGAAATCGAAAAACTTTGGGATCTTTCTAAAAGAGGAAATAGTGATGCCGATATGACTTTAATTATGATTTATACCGGTATGCGTATTGGAGAACTTCTAGATTTAAAAATAGCTGATATAAATATTGAGGAAAAATATTGTAGAGCTGGAAGTAAAACTACTGCAGGAAAAGATAGATTAATTCCTTTTAACAATAAAATATTTACTGTTGTCGAAAAGTATATTGACAATAATAAAGTATATCTATTCCAAACTTTAAGAGAAAAAAAACTTCAATATAATAACTGGAGAACATTAAACTTCTCTCCACTTATGGAAAAAATAGCAGCCAAACATACAGTACATGATTGTAGACACACTTTTGCAACTCTTTTAAATAATGCTGATGCTAATCAAACAGCTACTAAAGATTTAATGGGACACAGTAATTTTACAACAACAGAAAAATTTTATACCCATAAAGATATAAAAGAACTACACAAAGCTGTTAATAAACTGATATAATAACACAAATAGTATTTTTTATTTGTTAGCTATTTGTTAGCTACAACAAAAAAAATGCTACTTTTTGAAAAAATTATAGTGTAATAAAGCCTTTTAAACTCAATGTTTCTTAGCTTTTAAAATAGTATAATGTTTTTATACTATAAAATCAATATATCTATGTTTTTCAAAATATTCCAAATTGAAAGAGAGTTGTATCATGAATAAAAACTATTTTTTTAATCTTTTCCCCAAAGAGGATGAGTTCTTAATCGCATCTATCTGGGAGGATATTCTGTTGTGTTTAGATATTGATTATCCCGTATATGGTGGTGTTTTTCTACCGCCTCATATCTGGATTAAAATTTCTGAATTCTGTAAAACAATAAACTTAAACGCTTTAACTTTTGGCTTAAATGAAGGCAGTGAAAAGAAACTTGTTATATTCACTCCAAAGGATTTTAACCCAGAGGATTTAGAGCATACTTTAACACACTTTAAAATAGATTGTTCCAATAAATTTAAAACTTTACAACACAAAGATTTTTTAGGAACAATAATGAGTCTAGGTTTAAAGAGAGAGACTTTGGGAGATATTCTAGTCAAGGATAATATAGGTTATTGCATTTCAACAAATGAGGTTTTTAAAATCATTGAGGGAAACCTTAATCAAATAAATAGCATTCCCGCTAAAATAAGTGTTATATCTCCAAAAGAGATTCCAGAGATTCAATTTAAAGAGTTTACTGATACTATACCCTCTTTTAGATTGGATTCCATTGTTGCTTCTATCGCTAATATCTCTAGAAATATAGGTGTGGATTTAATCGAGTGTGGAGATGTTTTAGTCAATTATAATGTAGAAAAAAGTAAAAATAAGCAGATAGAGGTGGGCTCTATAATTACAATTAGAAAAAAAGGGAAATTTGTTTTAGAAAAAAATTTGGGAGAAAATAAAAAGGGGAAGTTTAAAATCCTTATAAAACAATATGCTTAGGGAGGTTTTTATGAAAACTGTTAAAACTGTTGATGCTGTTGGAATGATTTTATGCCACGATATCACAAAAATTGTTCCTGGGGAGTTTAAGGGCGTTGCTTTTAAAAAGGGACATATCATCAAAGAGGAGGATATACCAGAACTTTTAAAACTTGGAAAAGATAATCTTTATGTATGGGAATATGAGGAGGGAATGCTCCATGAAAATGATGCTGCAATTAGAATAAAAGACCATATAGCTGGAAATGGATTAGGTTTTTCAACAATAAAAGAGGGGAAGATAGATTTTATTGCCGATATTGATGGTCTTTTAAAGATTGATGTAGCTGAACTTTTTAAAATCAATAGTCTAAGAGAGATTATTGTTTCAACTCTCCATAATAACACACCTGTAAAAAAGGGAACAAAAGTTGCTGGTACTCGGGTTATACCCTTAGTTATTGAGGAGAGTAAGATACTTAAAATGGAAGAGATTGCCCAAAAAAATATTGTTGAAATATTGCCTATAAAACCTAAAAAAATTGCTATTATTAGCACAGGAAATGAGGTTTATTATGGAAGAATTCAGGATAAGTTTGGCCCTATCTTAACTAAAAAAGTTCAAGAGTATGGATGTGAAGTTGTATATCATACTTTTTCCTCTGATGATAAAGAGATGATAAAAGAGAAAATACAGGAAGCTCTCAACAGTGATGCTGAGCTTATACTTTGTACTGGTGGAATGTCAGTTGACCCAGATGATAGAACACCACTTGCTATTCGTGAAATGGGCGGTGAATTAATAACTTATGGTTCACCTGTACTCCCTGGAGCTATGTTACTTTTAGCTTATCACGGTAAAAGAGCTATTTTAGGATTACCCGGTTGTGTAATGCACTCAAAGCGAACCGCTTTTGATTTAGTTTTACCTAGAATTTTAGCCGATGAAAAGGTCACTTTTGAAGATATAGCTTCATATGGTCATGGAGGGTTATGTCTAGATTGTTCTATCTGTACCTTCCCTCACTGCTCTTTTGGAAAATAATATCCAACAAAAATAGGGATAGCTTAAAAGTTTTATCTTTTAAGCTATCCCTTATCTTTTTAATAAAATTTAATTATTTGTGAATATCTTTTTTGTTCATTAGAATTTAATTTTTGAATATCTTTTTTATCCTCAACTCTATTTGAACCATTTGTGAAATCTGTTATTCCAGCCCAAGGTTCTAGACATATAAACTCACTTGAATCCGTACTTGTCCATAAAGTTAATACTGGTAAATTTTCAAATTTAAACTCTACTCCATGAGAAGATTTTGTATGCTTTATATTTATAACTGAGTTTTTTAAACCCACAAATACCAACGCATCTTTCGAGAACTTCTCTTTTGATAACATAAAGTTCTCTGTTACTACTGTACTTTCTGAAACCTCAGACAAGAAGGAGTTATTACTCTCATCAATTTTATAGACTTCGCACTCCTCTTTTTCAAACTCTAAATAGTAATCTTCAAACTTTTTATCTCCATTATAGTTACAATAAAAAGCTGTGTGCCCTCCAATGTGATAGTACATCTCAACCACATCATTATTTTTTACTATATAGTTATGTTTTAATACGTCATCCTCTAGTATGTATTCAACTGTTAAAGAGAAATTATATGGGTATCTCTCTTTTGTATATGTGCTTGGCTTCAATTGAAATCTTGCCATTGTTTTAGATATTTCTAACACTTCAAAGTCCAAATCCCTAGCAAATCCATGTTTTGTCATTGGTAAAGTCACTCTTTCCTCTTTTCCTAAAGGATAATCAATCTCACCCTTTAAAATATTTCCTATAAACGGAAATAGATTTGGAGCACTTTTCTTAAAACTTCCCTCAGTTCCTGGCCAGATATACTCAATCCCACTATCTTTACTTACTACACTTTTCAGTTCTGCACCAAATCTATTTATCTGCACAACTAATTTTTCATTCTCAATTGTTATCATGAGATTCACTCCCCCTACTTTTATAAAATTAGTATTGAACTAAATTTGGAAATTGAGAATCTAAAATTTCATCCATTTGAGCAGTAAATTCAGCGTTCTCCTCATTTTTTAAGAACTCCTCTACATCTCCTGTAATTTCAATTCTCTCAATAATATCTCCCTGCTTTATTGAATCTACAACTTTTTGGTCAGCTTCAGATGCAACTTCACCAAATATTGTATGCTTATAGTTTAACCATGGAGTTTCAACGTGTGTGATAAAGAATTGTGAACCATTTGTTTCTGGTCCAGCATTAGCCATTGCTAATATTCCTTTCTTATCGAATACTACTCCCTCTTTAAACTCATCTATAAACTGGTATCCAGGTCCACCTGTTCCAGTTCCTGTTGGGTCTCCACCTTGAATCATAAAGTCCTCAATTACTCTGTGGAACTTTATTCCATTATAATACTCTCTCATTGCTAAATGTGCAAAGTTTAACACTGTTACTGGTGCTACCTCTGGGAAAAGAACTAAATTAATATCTCCTTTTGCTGTAACTATTTTAGCGTTTAATTTTACTTGTTTCATATTTCTTACCTCCATATTTTTTCCTAATACAACTCTTGGTTTTGCAAACATCTTTTTCGAAAGAAAAAAGACAATAAATACTGCCAATAAAATTAAAATCTGTTTGAATCCTTTTTCCATTCTTACTAGTCCTCCATTTTAAAAGCTTCTTTATATGTTTCTAGAAGTTCCTCTTCTGAAACAACCCCATAAATTTCATAAGGCCATTTAGATTCTAACTTCTTTTTTAATTGATTAATATCTCTCTCAACTAATAAGTACTTATCCTCTATACCTCTAAGTTTTTCTCTCACTGGTTGCAGTTTATAAATTATATCAAATTGTTCCTCTTCTTGTATAGTGTCTTTTAATAAGTTTTCTAAATTTTGCTCTTCCACTGCTAACTCATTGTATTTTTCAACTATCTTGTCTTTTCTATCTAAAAGTCTATTTAAATTATATTTAAAAAATCTTTTTACAACTGTGGCACCTGATTTTTCCTTAAATAACTCTCTTTTTCCTAACTCTTCCTCTATTTTTTCCATAGATAGTTCATTTTTTTCTCTTATCTCTTCCACCATATTTTTAAAAGATTCAAACTCTTCATCATCCATCTTATCTATTTTCATCTCTAAAAGAGCTCCATATATTCTTTCATATGGAACTATAACTTTCTCTTCCAGTATCTCTACACCTGACAGATCGCCCATCTCTCTCAATTTATCTAACTGTGTAGATGTCATTTTTAAAACTGTCAAAATTACCTCTTGAGCATATGCTATAAAATTCTCTCTTTCCATCTATTCTCTCTCCTCTTTTTTCATAGATTTTCCAGCTAAAACTCCCATAGAACACGCAGCTTGAATGTTGTATCCACCTGTATCTCCATCTATATCCAGTATCTCTCCAACCAGATAAAGATTTTTTACTTTTTTAGACTCCATAGTCTTGGGATTAACCTCATCTAGAGAGACTCCACCTCTCGTTACCATGGCCATCTCAAAACTTCCTACCTTTGTTATCTCCATTCTGTTTGAAGTCAAGTATTTTGCTAAGCTCTCTCTTTTCTCTTTGGATAGTTCAGCTAATTTTAAATTTTCATCTATATCAATTCTATTTAAAACTGTTTTTACAAATCTTTCAGGTAAAAAGTATTTTAATAAAACTCTTTTTATAGCTTTTTTTCCATCTCTATTTGTTTCATCAATCAACTCTCTATTTAAACTTTCGTAGTCTTTGTCTATATAGTTTATCTCTAAAAAACTACCATTTTCAACATATCTTGAGTTATCTAAAATCCCTGGTCCACTAAAATTTGTATGAGTCAATAGTACTGGTCCTCTCTTTTCAATAACCTTTTTATTATCTTTCCAAATTATAATCTCCACATCTTGAAAACTTATTCCAGAAAGTTCTTGAAAAATATAGTCTTTAACATATATTGGAGTCAAGGCAGGCTTAGGTGGTATAATCTTATGACCTAACTCCTTTGCCATTACATATCCATCTCCTGTAGTTCCTGTTCCTGGATATGATTTCCCTCCAGTGGCCAAAACTAAACTTTTGCATAGATAGGTACCTAAATCCGTATTCACTTTAAATTCGTCTAAAGTTTTTTCAATCTTTTCAATTTTTAGATTTTCTATTATTTCAACCTTTAGATTTAGCATTTTACCCCTTAAAAGGTTCACCACATCTAAAGAACTAAATGTCTCTGGAAAATATTTTCCACTTTCCTCCACCAAGGTCAGTGGAAGGCCACTCTCTTTAAAAAACTCCTTTAAAGATTCTGGCGAGTATTTATTTAAGGCTTCTTTTAAAAATTTCCCATTCGTACCATATTTAGTTAAAAAATCCTTAGGTTTTCCTATGTGAGTCAGATTGCATTTACCACTTCCAGCAACCAATATTTTATTACCTATACGCTTATTTTTCTCCAATAGGGCAACCTTAAAACCTCTTTGTGCTGCAGTAATAGCTGCGAAAATTCCACCAGGACCTCCACCTACTACTATTAAATCAAATCTATTCATTATCTAGCTCCATAGTATTGATAATAGTGACACTTTATTCCACCATTATATAGTTTTCTATTTTTAGTAGATTTTTTCCCAAATGCTTTTTCAAAGTTTTCATATGAAGTGATTATATAGTATGACCACTTAGGGAATCTCATTTGGAATATATCTCCCATAAGTCCATATAGTCTTTCCACTGCATCCTCATCTAATAAACGATCTCCATATGGAGGGTTTGATATAATACATCCCTTTTCTGCCATGTTTTCTAGCTCTAAGAAGTTCATACATCTGAACTCTATCTCATCTTCCACTCCAGCTCTTAAAGCATTTGATTTTGCAACCTCTACAGTTTCAGCATCAATATCTGAAGCATAAATTTTTACCTCTTTATCGTAGTCCTCTCTAGAGAAAGCCTCATCTCTTAAATCAATCCACAGCTCTTCTGGAATAATATCCCATTTTTCTGAAGCAAAGTTTCTATTTACCCCTGGAGCAACATTTCTAGCTATCATAGCCGCTTCAATAGCTATAGTCCCCGTTCCGCACATAGGATCAACAAGTGGTCTATCTCCACCTTTCCAACGACTTAATAACACTAAAGCTGCTGCCATTGTCTCTTTTAAAGGGGCCTCATTGATTAAGTTTCTGTATCCTCTCTTATGTAATCCCTCTCCACTTGTATCAATCATAACTAAAAATATATCATTATGAGCCTGTATCTTAACTCTATAGTGAGCACCTGTTTCAACAAGTCTATCTGTTTGATAGGCCATCTTTAGTCTTTCAACAATAGCCTTTTTTACTATTTTTTGAATATCTGATTTAGAAAATAGTTTACACTTTACAGAGCTTACCCAGCTTATTGGAAACTCCCCATCAATTGAGATAATATTCTCCCATGGTAATCTTTTTATATTTTCAAATAGGTTATCAAATGTTAAAGCTTTAAACTCTCCCATCTTTACAAAAACTCTATCTGCACATCTCAAATGAAGATTCGCTTCCACGATATCTTTTTCATCTCCATCAAATTCAACTCTTCCATTAAAAGTTTCTATATTTTCAAACCCTAACTCTTTACACTCATCTTTAACAACACTTTCTAATCCCATTGTTGCCGACGCTATTAATCTATACTTTTTACTCATCTATTCACTCCTTCTTTTTAAACACTCTAAATATATAAATTTTATAATTACAAACACTGGAACTCCCAGGAACATTCCCAGAGGTCCAAAAAAACTTCCACAAACCATAACAGCTACAATAGTCCAAAAACTACTCATACCAACTGATTCTTCCATTATTTTAGGTCCTATTATAAATCCATCTACCGCTTGTCCTATCCCTATAGCTACAAAAAGATAGATAACCTTCAATGGAGCTGCCAACAGTATCAGAAAAGTAGCTATTGTTCCAGCCACTATAGAACCAACATATGGAATCATATTTCCTATTCCTACCATAACACCACTCAATAGAGCATAAGGTACCTTTGCTATAAATAACACTAAGAACACTATAAACCCAACTACAGCAGATGTTATTATTCTACCTAAGATATACTTCAAGAAAACGTCATTTACTTTTCGTACAAAATCAACGCTATATTTAGCTCTATTTCTTGGCATAAAAAGTAAAAAAAGATTTTCTAAAAATTCCATAAAATACTCTTTACTATACAGCAGATACAGTGAGATAAAAACTCCTATAAAAAAGTTTATCAATCCCATTACACTCTTTAAAACTCCAGCTCCCAACCCAAAAGCTAGGTTTTTAAAATTACCTAGATTGGTTCTGGTAAACTTTATTAAACTGTTTTCAATCTCCTTTGGATCAAAGAATAATAGATCTTTTGATTTTAAGAAATCAATTAAATGCTCTGCATTTGAGCTTAAACTTGTTAACATCGTTGGAAATTTATCGATTAAATCTGTTATACTGCTTATTATATTTGGAACAATTATTAAAATCAATTCAATTATAACCAGAAAAACAATCATTAAACTTATACCGATTGCCCACGATCTTCTCATTTTTACCCTGTTTTCAAATATTTTTACAAGGGGGCTAACTAACACCGCTATAAAAATAGCATATATAAACGGAGTTATGGAGTTTACCATCTGTCCTGCCATAGAGTTAAAGGCTTCATTATACTGAAAAAATGTCTGAATTAAAATTAATAAAAATCCTACTATAAAGAAATGTATATACTCTTTTTTCACAACTTTACTCCTCTCTTTATTTTTCTGTTATTTGATTACAAAATCCACATCATCTGTTCTCTCATTTGTTTTCCCAACCACTTTTATTATCAATCTGTCTGGTACACCTATAATGACCTCTCCCGGTTGACCAATCCATCCCTGTTTTACATTTAATTTCAGTGGCGAGTTTGAAGTTGTTACCCTTATTTTTTTATCCTTTATCTTTATGTTCACTCCACCTATATCCGTGGGAACAAATATATCTCTTTCTTCACTCTGTAACGGATAGACATATTTTAATTGATTATTTACATAGACTTCAGCATTAGCTGCATCTGAAGCTTTAAACTTTGTTATTTGAACTCCTAATATAGAAAAAATTACTATTAGAAGAGTATAGACTACTATATCTCCTTTTCTAAAATATCTTTTTTGCCTTATCACAAATCCACCTACTTAGCTCTTCCTATTTTTTCGCCCATATATACTTTTGTTTCAACTCCTTTACTGCTATTCTCTAGAATATCCTTATCAAATTCAACTCTATTTTTTTCAAAGAGTAAAACACAAGATGAACCACCAAAGAAAAAGTACCCTTTCTCATCCCCTTTTTTTACAAAAGTATCGGCTTTATAAGTTTGCTTTATTCCTCCAACCATTGTAGCTCCTATCTCACTTAAAACAATATCTCCAAACTCTTTTGTTTTTAAGATAGAAACCTCTCTTTTATTTTCACAATAAACTCTAAAATTCCTTCTTATAGCATAAGGTGATACAGAGTAATAGTATCCATCTATCAGTTTTGATACTCCAATAACTCCATCTGCTGGAAAGTGAAATCTATGGTAGTCCACTGGAGCTAGTCTCACAATCATAATTGTTCCACCTATAAACTTCTTAGCCTTCTCTTTATCCATTAAAAACTCTTCTAGAGTAAACTCATCCCCTTTTAAAAAAAATTTCGACGTCTCTTTTAAATCGTTGAAAACTAATATTTTTCCATCTGCTGGAGATACTAATATATCTTTCCCAGTGGCTATCTCTCTTGCTCCCTCTTTTAGCTCTCTTATAAAAAAATCATTAAAAGATGTAAAATCTTCAACTCTTTTTTTAGACTCATCCATATTTATTGAATTTTCCTCTACAAAAGGCTTTATTTTCTCTACAGATGATTTTTCAGACATCTTTTTTCCATAATAATCTGTTAAAAATTTTTTTCTAACAACTAAATTCAGAGGCAACTTTCCTAATGGATTATAGTATAAAAACTTTAAAAAACTCTCCCCAGGCGGAGTTTCTGTTTTTATTTCTCCTGTTTTCCTCTCAATATAATTAATTTTATCAAAATTCATACACTTACTCCTTTTACATATTAATTTTTTATTGTATAATGTCTATAGTAAAACTTATGGAGGTCAAAATGAAAAAAATAGCATTAATCGCTCACGACAACATGAAACCAGAAATGGTTAGCTTTGCACAAAAATATGAGCATATCTTAGCAAAATACCCTCTTGTTTCAACTGGTACAACTGGACTTAGAATTATGGAGGCTACTAATCTACAAATCCAACGCTTCAAATCAGGCCCAATAGGTGGTGATCAACAAATTGGTGCTGAAGTAGCTACAGATAATATCGCGGCTATTCTATTTTTTAGAGATCCTTTAACATCTCAGCCACATGAACCCGATATCTCGGCACTTATAAGAATCGCTGATGTTCATAAAGTTCCAATTGCTACAAATTTAGCTACTGCTGAATTACTTATTGTTGGTTTAGACAAATGATTATAATAGGCTGACATGAGTCAGCCTATTTTTAATTTATTTGACTTTTTATCTCTTTAATCAGATTATATTTTAACTCAATTAGCTCCTTAGATAAATCTATCTTATATTGATGTGGATTCTCCAATCTTTTTCTCTCATCAGATATCTTACTCAAAGAGTTTAAATAGTACTCTCTTGACTTTAATACATCCATTAACTGGATACTCTCCTCCATTACCATACCATCTTTTACAAACTCACATGTCAATTTTTTATAGGTATACTCACCCTTTTTTAATAGACTTGATTTAAACTCATACTTCTCATCTCTTATTATTAGATCCTCTCCCTTTAATAACCTCTCCTTATCCGAATCACCATTTACAAGAGTTATTAAATCCGCATAGGCAAATCCATCTCTATCATAGATTCTATAGACCTCTTTAAATCCTGGATTTGAAATCTTTATAACATCTTCTGAAAGTTTTATAACAGGTTTATAATCTATCTCTACAATTTTATAAACCCCTCCAAAACAAGGGTTTGATTTACTTACAGCTATGGCATCTCCCACACCGAAAATATCTACACAAGCTCCTTGCTCCTTTAATGATTTTATTAAAGATTCATTTAAAGAGTTTGTTAAAAATATTTTAGCTTTTTTTAATCCTGCAGAATCCAGCTCTTTTCTACATTTTTTAGATAGATATGCCAAGTCTCCTGAATCGATTCTAATCCCATAATTTCCATCATATGTATCATCTATTCCATTGTCTTTAAAACTTTGTATAGCGTTTTTTAACCCTATACCTAAAGTGTTGTACGTATCTATCAACAGTATTAAAGAGTTTGCTTTTCTCTCTCTTCTATATTTTATAAATGTGTCAAACGCTTTTTTTTCAGCTGCTGCACCCACACCAAAGGCCTGTATAAACGAGTGAGCCATTGTTCCAACACTTGGAACTCCATATTTATACTCTGTAACTAAGTTTGAATGAGATAAACACCCTCCAATTATTGAAGCTTTAGTACCTGAAACCGCACTATCAAAACCATGGGCTCTTCTACTTCCAAAAGAACTAACTGGAATAGGATGTGCCGCTCTTGTTATTCTTGATGCCTTTGTTGCTATTGCCAACTGCATATTCATCAAATTTAAAATTGGAGTTTCTAAAATTTTAGCTTGGATTAAAGGTGCTTTTATTGAAATTATAGGTTCATTAGGATATACAATCTCCCCATCTCTCATAGCATAAAGATTACCTGTAAATTTCATTTTCACCAGATATTCTAAAAGATGTTTCTCCTCTATTATTTTAGAGAAGTACTCCCTTTTCTCCTCTTCGCTAGTTTCATTTAAAATCTCTATTAGTTCAATTACCTCTTGAACTCCCGATACAACAGCAAAACCGCCATCCTCTGTCTTTCTAAAATACATATCAAATATAGCTTCTTTTTCCTCCATATGCTCCATTAAAAAAATATCACTCTCAGTATATTGATATCTATCAGAATTAATAACTTTTGCAAAATCTGTTAAAACTCTTTCTCTCCCCATATTATCCCTCTTTTAAATTATTAGTTTTTAATTTTTCTTAATAATTATATCACTTTTATGATATAATTACCAATAAAAATAGAAAAGGAGTTGCATTATGAGAGCTGTTATACAAAGAGTTAAGCATGCGAGTGTCACTGTAGATAATCAAATTACTGGAGAGATCAAACAAGGGTTTCTTGTACTTTTAGGTGTTACTCACACAGATACTGAAAAAGAGGTTGAATGGTTAGCTAAAAAGATTACCGATTTAAGAGTTTTTAATGACTCTGAAGATAAGATGAACTTAGGACTAAAAGATGTGGATGGTGAACTTTTAATCATTTCTCAATTCACACTATATGGAAACTGTATCAAAGGACGTAGACCAGCATTTATAGATGCCGCTAAACCTGATATGGCAAATGAGTTGTATGAAAAATTTCTAAAAAAATGTAAGGATCTTGGATTTAAAACTGAAGCTGGTATTTTTGGAGCGGATATGAAAGTAGAACTTTTAAATGATGGCCCTGTAACTTTAATTATTGACACAAAAGATTGTTCAAAATAGACTTATTTATACATTGGGAGGAGAAATGGATATAAGAGAGATTAAAAAAAATGCAAAGGAAAGAATGAAGGAGTTTTGTATATTATGTCCAGAGTGCAATGGTCGTTGGTGCGCTGGAAAAGTTCCTGGTATGGGTGGTGCAGGTAGTGGTGGTAGCTTCCAAAGAGCCCATGAGAAGCTAAAAGAGGTTAAAATTGCTATGAGAACTTTACACAATGTATCTAACCCTAAACTTAAATGTAATATTTTTGGAGAAGAGTTATCTTTCCCAGCTTTAGTAGCTCCAATAACTGGAACTAAATTCAATATGGGTGGGTATGTTAGTGATGAGGAGTATTCAAATGATGTTGTTTTAGGTGCAGTGGACGCAGGTACAATTGCAATGATTGGAGATACTGGTGATCCCACTTGCTTTGAATCTGGTATCAATGCTATTAAAAAAGCAAATGGAAAAGGTATTGCTATAATCAAACCTAGAGAGAACTCTGAAATTATAAAAAGAATAAAAATTGCTGAAGAAGCTGGTGCTATCGCTGTTGGTGTTGATGTGGATGGAGCTGGACTTGTTACAATGAAACTTTTTAATCAACCTGTTGGTCCTAAATCTTTAGAGGATTTAAAGGAGATTATATCTTCAACTACTCTACCTTTTATTGTAAAAGGTATCCTAACTGTTGATGAAGCTAAGATTTGTGTTGAAGCTGGAGCTGCTGCCATTGTTGTATCTAATCATGGTGGACGTTGTTTAAATGAAACTTTTGCTCCTGCTGAGGTTTTACAAGATATCTCTAAAGCTGTTGGTAATGATATTATAGTTCTAGCTGATGGAGCTGTTAGAGAGGGTGTCGATATTCTTAAATATTTAGCTCTTGGTGCCAATGGAGTTTTAATAGGTAGACCTATCATTTGGGGATCTATTGGTGGCAGACAAGAGGGCGTTAAAGTTACTCTTGAAACATTTAAAAATCAACTTTTCCAAAGCATGATTTTAAGTGGCGCTGATGACGTTAAAAATTTCAAAAATTTTTCTTGCATTTTGTATACCAAATGAGTATAATTTTAATATAAATTCTTAGGAGGTTTTATCATGGAAAGAAAAGATGTTATTACATTTGGAGGAAATCCTTTAACATTAATTGGAAAAGAGGTTATTGTTGGAGATGTAGCTCCTGATTTTACTGTTATAAAGACTGATTTATCACCTCTTTCATTAAAAGATTTAAAAGGAAAAACAGTTGTTATCTCTGCTATGCCATCTATTGATACACCAGTTTGTGAATTGCAAACTATCAGATTCAATAAAGAAGCTGCAAAATTAGAGGATGTTGTTATTTTAACAATCTCTATGGATCTACCTTTTGCACTAACTAGATTCTGCGGAGCTAAAGATATTAAAAATGCTATAACTACTTCAGATTATAAAGATAGAGAATTTTCACACAACTATGGTCTATATATAAAAGAGCTTGGATTGACTTCAAGAGCTGTTATCATTATTGATAAAGATGGAAAAGTGGCTTATACTGAATACTTAAAAGAGATTACTGAAGAGCCTAACTACGATTTAGCTTTAGAAGCATTAAAAAAATTATAATAAAAAAATAAGGCTGACCCCAAAAAGGTCAGCCTTTTTTATACAAATAGTGTTTCAGCTATCTGAATTAAAGAGACTATGATTATTCCAACTATAAAATTCAGTGTATAGCTTCTATACCTATTTAACAGTATATTTATTCCCTTTGAAACCAATACTAAACCTATTGCAGTACCTATGGCAAAAACTCCTAAGGGTACTATATTAAAACTTTTTATATATCCCAAAATATTATAATACTCCCCTAGGATCATCAGTAGTAGAGAACCTGAAATTCCTGGTATTACCATAGCTCCTGCAGCAACTAATCCACAAAAGAAAAGTTTTATTCCATAGGAAAATGTGAATACTGATTCGCTAGTTCTCACTATCTCCTCTCCTGCAAAAATTTTAGTCACATAGATGAATATTCCTGTGAAAATAACTCCACCTAAAAAGGCGATTAAATTATCTTTTTTAAAAAATTTTTCACCCTTTAAAATTACTGGGATAGATGGTATTATCAATAGTAAAAAAGCAACTGTTGTTCCTTTTGGATATAGTCCATACATTTTAGATATCACTCCAGCAAAAACTACAATTCCTACCACTGCACCCAATCCAATTTGAGATAAAAACTTAGCATATTCAATTTTTTTACTCATTGGAGCTGTTAAAAAGTTTCCAACTGCCTCTGTCAATTTGTCATAAATGTTCAATACAACTGCTAACGTTCCCCCAGAGACACCGGGTAAAACATTTGCAATACCTATTACAATTCCCTTTAAAAAATTTTTAAACATAATCTCTCCTAGTATTTATTTTATTATTTTAGCTCTGTCTATAAACTTCTCTTTTAAATAAACTTCAACACTCTCCTTTGAAAACTCATTGTAAAAAATATCCACTACTTCTCCCTCTCTCTCTTTTAACAGAGGGCTATTATACATATTGTTTTTTACACGTACTCCACTATTATAAACCTTTCTTTTATATCTGTTTAAAAAATATAAAAGTCGAACCCTATCCTCATCTTTTAGCTGAGTAGTTTCACTCTCCTCTATAAAAAGATATTTTTTTATAAACTCTGAAATATCTTTTATATCTTTTGGTTTATTAATATTAAACTCTTTCAATATATCTGTATCAATGTATTTTACAAATCTGAGTATGTTCTCGTCAGATTCCTCTTGAATAAAATTTATTTT
>NZ_DBGBQB010000076.1:0-10435 GCF_048470075.1 Cetobacterium sp.
TTTAAATAAAATAAAAAAATAAAGATGGTACTTCTTTTTAAAATATTATACAATATCGGTAACACTAATTATATTTAAGGAGAAGATATGAAAAAGGGATTAATAGCTTTATTTTTAGTAGCAAGTGCTACTACATTTGCAGTGGATGCACATTTAAGATTAGGAGCAATAACTAATGCAAAATCTTATAATAAAGAGGATAAAAGTTTTGAGAGCTATGCTCCAACAATAGGATTGGAAGTAACTCAAACTTTGCTTTTAGCAGATGTTGGAGTGGGGATTGCCTATAATGGGAAAACATCAGGAACAGATATTGAAACAGTTCCAGCTTATGGACTTGTAAAAATGAACCTGTTTCCAGTGGGTGTAAAACCATATTTAGTAGGAAAAGCGGGTAAGGTACTATATACTCGTGATAGCGTTTCTAACTCTAACCCAGATGGAAAATATTTCTATGGGGCAGGAATAGGAATGGATATTTTTTCATTACAGGGAGAGATACTATACTCTATAACTAAGATAGATGGAGATAGAAGAGGTAATGATAAGTTAGAGCAAGTTAGCTTTACATTAGGTTATAACTTCTTTTAATTAAAAATATTAAAAAGGGAACCATAGAGGTTCCCTTTTCCTATATATCTATAGAGAAGCAGTTTGCCAGATATTTTGCAACACCACTCTCCTCATTGGTAAACTCAATTGTTTCAAACTCTCTTTTTAACTCTTCAAAACCATTCTCCATAACAAGTCCTTTACCAACTACCTTAAGCATCTCATAGTCATTAAAAGCATCTCCAAAGGCTATTACATATTTCAAATCAATATTTTTTAAATCTGCTAAAGTCTTTATTGCCTGTCCTTTAGAGGTTTCAAAGTGAACAACATCAAGGTAATCCTCCTGTGATATAAAAGCATTTATTTCATCATATTGATTGAAATACTTAGAAAGTGTTTTAAGTTTTTCAGGATTTTTATCCATCAATACTATTTTTTCAAATGTAAATTGATGTATATTATCCATATTTATTTCAATGGGATTTTCAAGAGGATTATATAGGAAGTTATTGGCAACCTCTATAGTTCCCTCTCCAATGAATATCTGTGTTCCATATGTAGCAAAAAAAATACAGTTTTCTTCTAAGGCTTTTTTAAATACTTCATATGTGATTTTAGAGCTCAGTGTTCTTTGGAATATAAGTTCCCCATTGCCATCATAGATAGTAGTTCCATTATTACAAACAATTTCACCATCTAACTCCAATAGATCATAGATATGTTTAGCACCCTTATAACTTCTTCCAGTGGCTATAATGAACTCAATTCCCATCTCTTTAAGTCGCTTTACAACCTTTTTTGTATATTCAGAAACCTTTTTATTACCATCTACCAAAGTTCCATCTAAATCGGAAACTATTAATTTATACATGCAATCCCCCTAAATTAATTTTTATAAACATTATAATATCAAAAGATTAGAATTTCAATATTAATATTTTCAATGTTTATAAAATATGTTAAAATAGTATGGAGTATGCATTTTAATGCAAATAATCAGGAGTAAAGGAAGTTAAATGAAAAAATCAAAGGTTTTAATTATACATGAAAGTGAAAGCACTAAAATATCCCTCGAAGAGTTGGGGTTACATCTATTACAGGACTATGAATTTGAATTCTCAAATATTATAGACTATTTAAAAACAAATTTTAAAATCTATGATTTTATAATATTTGATAGTTATAATGACTATCTTTTTGAAAGTCTTAGGGAAAGACTGGATAGAATAATAGTATCTGTAAATATTTTAAAAGAGGAAAGGCCTTCAGACTATATAAAAAGAGGTGCACAAAATTTTCTTTTAAAACCATACTCATTAAAGGAGATTAGATTAGTTTTAGATCAATTAAAAAATAATCTATCAATTAAATGGGAAGCGGAGGATAATAAGTTAAAGTTTTATACTCTCTTGGATAATATTCCATATATGGCTTGGTTCAAGAATCAAGAAAGTGAATATATGATTGTAAATAATGAGTTTAAGGAACATTGTGGCAAAGACTTTGATACTATCAGAGGAAAAGGGGATCAATTCGTATGGGATGGCATGATTGGGGAAAATTGTCGCCAATATGATTTAAAGGTTATGACTGAAAGAAAACGGTTAGTTTTCGATGAGATAATTCCAGGTAAAAAAGGATATAAACAGTTTAATATCTATAAAGTACCTGTTGTTGACAGAAAAAATAATATTTTAGGAACAATGGGAATAGCTAAAGATATTACAGATTTAAAAAATAAAGATGTTAAGTTTGATATTCTTTTAGAGAATATGCCATTTGCAGTCTTTACTAAGAATAGAAGCGGAGATATTATCCAAAACAATTCAACATTTCATAAATTAACAGAGATCAATAGATATTCATATATCTCATTAAAAGAGGAAAACTTCTTAGGAGAGGAACATAGAGAGAGTATTGAGATTGAAGATAAGGATGTCATATACAATAAAAGCAGTATAGCCCTAGTGAGAACTTTAAAAACAAAGAGTGGAGAAAAAATTGTAGAGGTTTTTAAATCCCCTATTATAGATATCTCAGGAGAGGTTATAGGTATAGTATGTACAATGAGAGATGTTACAGAGGTCAAAAGTCAAGAGGCTAGAATAAAGAAAATGGCTTATACGGATTCTTTAACAGGTCTTGCCAATAGAAGAGGACTGTACGACTATGTTGAAAATAAGCTTGTTAAAAAATATTCAGATGCCACTATTATGTTTATGGATTTAGATAACTTTAAATCATTGAATGATAGCTTTGGACATCAGCATGGAGATCAGATTCTAATAGAGTTTGGCGAAGAGCTTCAAACAATTTGTAAAGATGGGTTTGTTTCCAGAATTGGTGGAGATGAGTTTGTTATTATATGGGAAGGCAAGATGAATAAGGAGTTTGCCACAGAGATAGCAGAGAAGATTTTAAATCTTTTAAATGGCAAAAAAAGAAAGTTTAATAAACTATCAGCAAGTATTGGAATTGTTACAGGTAATACTGCTGAAGAAACAATTGATAATTTTCTAACTAAAGGGGATTTAGCACTTTATAAAGCTAAGGATCAGGGGAAAAATCAATATGTGTTTTATAATAGAGATTTAGATAAAAAAAGATGTTTAAATGAGGAGATAGAACAAGATTTAAGAAATGCCTTAGATAAAGATGAGTTTGAGCTATACTACCAACCACAATATACTTGTACTAAAGAGCTTAGAGGATTGGAAGCACTTCTTAGATGGAATAACGACAAATATAGGAAAGTTCCTATACTGGATATTATAAACATTATGGAAAAGTCAATTTTAATAGATGAGATTGGAAAGTTTATACTGAAAAGTGCTTTTTCATTCGCTAAAAAAATAAATGAAAACAGAGATAAAAAAGTTATAGTATCTGTAAACATATCAGCGGTTCAAATAATGAAACATAGCTTTGTAAGAACTGTTAAAAAGGTAATAGAGGAAACGGGAGTAGATCCTAAAAATATTGGAATTGAGATAACAGAGACTGTATTGTTAAAAAATATAGAGGAGAATATACTTAAAATAAAGGAACTTAAAGATATAGGAATAAAAATATCTCTAGATGACTTTGGAACAGGATACTCTTCATTTAGTTACTTAGTTAAGATACCTCTTTCAAATATTAAAATTGATAAGAGTTTTATCTGGGGTATGAAAGATAGTGATGAGTATAGAACCTTAGTTAAGTTATGTATAGACACAGCACACGCTTTAAATTTAAGGGTGGTAGCAGAGGGTGTTGAAACAGAGGAGGAGTTAGGTCTGTTAAGATATATGAAAGCAGATTTTATCCAAGGTTACCTATTTTCAAAACCATTACCTAAAAATGTGATAGAGGAAACAATATTGTAAATATATAGGTATTTTTGGAGTAAAAGTTTTAGACTTTTGCTCTTTTTTTTTCGTCAAAGATTTTGGGGATTTTATAAAAGGTATTGTATAATAAAAATATAATTTTAAATAAAGTTTAGGAGGAAAACATGGAAAGAATTAATACTTTAAAAAACGAGATTTCTAAGAAGGTAATTGGACAAAAAGATATGGTAGAAAAAATCCTTATTGGAATCTTAACAGGAAATCATATTCTATTAGAGGGTCTTCCTGGATTAGCAAAATCATTAACTGTGAATACTATAGCTGAAACTTTAGGGTTAAGTTTTTCAAGGATTCAGTTCACTCCTGATTTACTACCTAGTGATATTGTAGGTACAGAGATGTACAATGAAAAGACAGGGGAGTTCAGTGTAAAAAAAGGTCCTATATTTGCAAATATAGTTCTTGCTGATGAGATAAATAGAGCACCTGCAAAAGTTCAATCAGCTCTTTTAGAGGCTATGCAAGAGAAACAGGTTACAATAGCCAATGACACATTTAAACTTGATAAACCATTTATAGTTTTAGCTACTCAAAATCCTATTGAACAAGATGGAACATATCCATTACCAGAAGCTCAACAGGATAGATTTTTAATGAAGGTAAAGATAGAGTATCCAACTTATGAGGAGGAGATGCAAATACTTGACCTTTTAACAGGAGAAAAGGAGTTTGCAGATATCCCAATTGAAACAATAGTATCATTACAAGATTTAGAGGAGATTAAAGAAACAATAAAAAGGGTTAGTATAGATTCTAAATTAAAAAAATATATTTTAGATATTGTATTTAAAACTAGGGAGCAATCTGATTATATAGCATGTGGAGCTTCACCTAGAGCAAGTATCAGCCTTGTTATAGCATCTAAAGCAGCAGCATTTTTAGATGGAAGAGATTTTGTAATGCCACAGGATATAAAAAAAGTTATCTATGATGTATTACGTCATAGACTTATTTTAACATATGAGGCTGAGGCTGAAGATAAAAAGGTAGAAGATATTATTGATGATATACTAAAAACAGTTATTTTACCATAAGGAGAAACTATGGATAATAAATTAGAAAGTAAGAAGGAACTTTTAAAAAAAATAAAAAATATTGAAATAAAATCGACTATTTTATCCGATAATATTTTTGCAGGACAGTATCAATCTTGTTTAAAAGGTAATGGAATGGAGTTTTCTGACATTAGAAGATATGCTCCGGGAGATGATGTAAAAAAAATTGACTGGAAAGTTACTGCTAAACAGAGAAAGGCATATGTAAAAGAGTTTGTGGAGGAGAGAGAACTTTCAGTTTTCTTATTGGTAGATATATCTGCCTCTAATAGATTTAAGGAAAAATTAGACCTTATAACAGAGTTAGTTGGAAGTTTAGCTTTTAGTGCCAATAAAAATGGTGATAGAGTAGGTGCTCTGTTTTTTTCTAATGAGATAGAGAGAGTAATCCCTTTAAGAAAGGGTAAAAAGCATACTCTATCTATAATTGAAAATCTATTGATTATAACTCCAAAGGGGGATAAGACAGATATTGCTATGGCTTTAAGATATTTTGGAAAAGTATTTAAGAGAAGATCTGTTATTTTTCTAATATCAGATTTCTTAGATGATAACTATGAAAAAGAGTTAAAAATACTTTCCCAAAGGCATGAGATTATTCCTGTGAGAATAGGGGATAAAAAATATGAATCACTTCCTATTGGTGCTATTTTTACATTGGAGGACGCTGAAACTGGAGAACATATAGTGGTTGAAAACTATAAGGAAAATAGTAGTGATATAGGCATAAATAACATTCCAAATGGAATAAATCTATATGTTGGAGAGGACTATGTAAAGGAGATATCAAAATTTTTTAATAGAGGTAGGGTGCGATGAAAAAAATAATTTTTAGTATTTTTCTTTTGTTTTCTCTCCTGACTTTTAGTAAAGATTATAATATAGGTGATAAAATTACTTTGAAAATAGAGGGAGATATCAGTAAAAATGATATTGAAAAAGCTTTAAAGGACTATAAGATATCTTCCTTGGAGAGAGATAAAGATGGTACTTATACTGTGACATTTACCACATATAAGGTCGGTGAGAATGAGATTCAACTTGGAGATAAAAAGTTAAAAATAGATGTTGTTTCAACAGTAGGGCCAGATGAAAAGGATATCTATGAAGCTCTTTCAAATCCAAATAATACATATATAGAAACAGATTACCCCCATATAGGTATTTTGGCTACTATAGCTGGAGTAATTGCAATTATAACAGCGTTTTTTATGCACTTAGTTGATAGAGCTAAAGATCCGTATATTATATTTAAAAAAGGGATGTCTAAAGTTAATGATTCCAATTGGAAAGAGAGAATAAGTTTAGAGTTACGTAGGTATATAGACAATATGTATAGTACAAACTTCTTAGGAGGGGAGTATAACGTTATATATCCCCTTACCAAAGAGGATATAGAGTTCATTAAAGATATGGATTATTTAAAATTTGCCCCTAATAGAGAGGGAGATTATTCAGAGTATAAGAAAAGAGCCTTTGAAATAGTTGAGAGATTAAGAAAGGAGAAAAAGAACAGTGTATAACTTTAAGATACCATATATATTAATACTGATTCCCATAGTTACCTATCTTTTTTTTAGAAAAAGATCTCAAGGTGCTATTAAGGTTCCAGGAATACAAATTATAAAAAAATATTCAAAAGGTAGTAAAAAACATCTCTTAGGGCGAATCTTTATATATCTATCCACTGTGTTTATGATTTTAGCTTTAGCACGTCCTCAGCTTACTACAGAGGGAAAAGTTATTAAAAAAGATGGTATAGATATAGCCATAGCTTTAGATCTTTCAAAATCAATGGAAGCTAGAGATTTCAATCCCAATAGATTGGAAAAATCTAAAGAGTTATTAAATGAGTTTGTTGATAAAAGACCAAATGATAGATTATCTCTAGTTGTATTTGGAGGTGAGGCATATACAAAGGTACCATTGACATTTGATCATAGCGTACTTAAAAATATGATATCCAATATAACCACTGATGATATAACAAGTAATAACCGTACTGCTATAGGTATGGGATTGGGAGTAGCACTAAATAGACTAAAGGATTCTGACTCAAAATCTAAGGTTATAATATTGATGACAGATGGTGAGAATAACTCTGGTGAGATGAGTCCCATAGGGGCGGCAGAAGTTGCCAAGGAGCTAGGGATAAAGGTCTATACCATAGGAATTGGAGCTAGAGAGATTCCTGTTCCAGGGTTCTTTGGAACTTCATATATAGAGAATAGGGAACTGGATGAAAATCTTTTAAATATTATTGCAGAAAAAACAAATGGAAAATATTTTAGAGCTAGTGATTCTAAAGAGTTTCAGAATATCTTTAATGAGATAAATAATTTAGAGAAAAGTAAAATTGATAGTAGAAGTATTTATGATATAACAGAGTATTTTGAAGAGCTATTAAAAGTCGCATTAGTTTTATTTTTACTAGGTATATTTTTTGAGTTCTTTAGATATATAAGAATACCATAGGAGGGATAGTTATGGAGTTTGGAAATACAGCTAGTATTAAATTTATAGTTATCCCTATTTTAACTATTTTATTTTTAATACTAGGAATAGTAAAAAGAGAGCGTATATTAGAAAAAATAGGTTGGAAAAAAGATACAATATTTATGTTTATAAAGGCATTACTTCTATCTATAGGTGGAATTTTAGTATTTTTAGCACTTCTTTCTCCACAGAAGTTAAAAGAGGAGGAAAAGGTAGAGGTTAAAGGAAGCGATCTCTATGTATTGATGGATATATCTAAATCTATGTTGGCTGAAGATACATATCCAAATAGATTAGAAATAAGCAAAAAAGAGTTAAAAGAGATTTTAAATAATTTAAAGGGAGATAGAGTTGGAATTATTCCATTCTCTGATAGTGCCTATGTACAAATGCCTTTAACTGATGATTACTTTATGGCTATAAACTATATTGATGCCATAGATAGTAAACTTATCTCTGGAGGGGGAACAGAGCTTTTAGAAGCTTTAAAATTAGCCAATAGTTCCTTTGAAAAAACAGATGCCAAGGATAAAAATGTAATTATTTTTTCAGATGGTGGTGAAAGAAACCCTGAGATTCTAAACTATGTAAAAGAAAATCACATAAAAACTTTTATATTCGGTGTTGGAACTGATGAGGGAAGTGTAATTCCAATTGACAATGGTTTTATAAAAGATGATAAAGGAAATATAGTTGTATCTAAGTTGAATGATAGCTTCTTAAAGGAGTTAGCTAAAGAGAGTGGTGGTCAATACTACTCCTTAAATAATTTGAATACAGGTAACTATAAAAGATTGATAGAGGATATTGGAAATTTAGATAAAACATCTCAAAGAGATGAGAAGTTAAATATCTATGAACAATACTATCAGTATCCACTAGGTGCTGGTTTACTACTTATACTTATTGGATATTTTTTAAGAAGAAAGGAGAAGGAGGGGGAATATGTTTAGGAAAATACTAATTCTTCTTCTTGGAATCTTTTTAATTATTTTTGGAGTTTTTAAATTAAAAAAAGATAAACCAATTGAAGAACCTGGATATTTAAAGTTTCTCAATGGGAATGCACTGGTAAAAGAGAATAAAAATCAAGAGGCTTTAGAAGAGTATAAAATTGCTATGGATACCAATGAAGACCTGAATATTAAGAAAAATTTTGAGATTATAAAAAATAAAGTTGATAAAGAGAAGCAAGACCAGCAACAGCACAATAAAGATCAGCAAGATGATAATAAACAAAATCAACAAAATGACAAGAATCAACAGAATAATCAGGATAATAAAAATAATTCACAAAATAATAAGCAAAATGAGCAACAAAATGATAATCAAGATAATAAACAGAATAATCAAAATGAGCAACAGAACAGTAAAGATCAGCAAGATGATAATAATCAAAATCAACAGAATCAACAAAATGACAAGAACCAGCAGGATAATCAGGATAATAAAAATAACTCACAAGATAATAAACAAAATGAGCAACAGAATGATAATCAAGATAAAAAACAGGAAAATCAACAAAATAGTGGTAATAAACAACAAAATCAAGGTAGTGCTCCAAAGGAGTTAACACCAGAAGAGAAAGCTATGAAACAAAAAGAGGAAGAGCTAAGAAGTATTATGCAAAGACTTGAAGGTAATGAAAAACAAGCTTTTAAAAATAATGAGAGAGTTTTAAACACAAGCGAAAATAAAAATAGTGAGAATAGATGGTAGAGGAGAGCAGAATGAAAAAAATTAATTTATTTTTAATGATGTTAATGCTTTGTAAGTTAACTTTTTCTGAATTAATACTAAATTCTTCTAATTTAGCTCCTTCAAAATATGAGGTTTTTAATTTAGAAGTTTCATTTGTAAATGAGGATAAAGAAAGATATAAAATAGATGGAATAGATAATTTTGATGTATTATCTAAAGGGTCAAGTAATAGTTACAATGTTATTAATGGAAAAACTACATCGATGAAAAGTGACATATATAGACTAAAACCTAAGAAAGATGGCGAGTTTACATTGAAAGTCATCACTGAAAAGGGAAATGAAAAGAGCATTTTAATAGATGTAAAAGAGAATAAGCAATTGGATAAAGCTATGGAGGGAAGATTTACATTAAAGGCAGATATACCTAAAAATAGCTATTACTTTGGAGAGAAGATACCTTTCCAAGAGAATTTTATAAGTACAGTAAACATTAGCTCTTTCTCACAAGTTAAGGCTCCGAACTTTCAAGATTTTTCAGTGAAAGATATGACTCAATATACAAATAATAGCTACGTACAAAATCAAATTGAATATGATGGAAAACAAGCTATTGAGCTTAATATATTCAAGGGAATTTTACAAGCTAATAGTAGTGGTGAAAAAAATATTACAACAAGTGAAGTAAAAGTTGGAGAACCAACAAGAGATTTTTTCTATGAAAATACAACTATTGTGGGTGGAAAGGATATAAAAATTGATATAAAACCTCTTCCTGTAAATGCTCCTAAGAATTTTAAAGATATTGTAGGAACACTTAATTTTCAAGAGGATTGGAAAAATAAAGAGGTCAATGTAGGTCAGGCAATAACACTAACTTTAACACTGTCTGGAAGTGGTAACCTTGCTTTATTGGATAACTTACCAATAGAGAATCAAAAAGAGTTTAATATTTTCCAAAGTGTGAAAAACTATAATGAAGGACTTAAAGGGGATAGCTACTATAATGAAAAAATATTTGAAGTGGCATTTATTCCTAAACAGAGTGGAATTGAAAAAACTCCAGAGATAGTAATTCCATATTTTAATACTAAAACTGAAAAATATGAAAATATCATAATTCCATCTCAAGTGATAAAAGTTACTGGAGACAGTGTTCAAAATGATGTAACTACCACTAATAGTCCTATACAAAAAAATATAGAAAATAAATCGACTAATAGTAATGACAGTAGTG
>NZ_DBGBQB010000077.1:0-2352 GCF_048470075.1 Cetobacterium sp.
TATCACTCTAATTCTTTTTTTATCTGGATATTGCTTTTTCAATGTATATCCAAGTGCATATCCAAGTTTTAGAGCTAACTCTACAGTTAGTTCTCTATTGGCTTCTCCTCTTATTCCATCTGTTCCAAAGTATTTTCTCATCAGTTTCTTCCCCCTTTATAAATCAACTATTTATCTTATCATTATTTTTGATTCATTATTTTAAAATTATATTACAAATTTTATCCACCATCTCCAGATCTAAATCACTGTATAATGGTAATGTTAATACCCTATCAGCTATATAAGCTGCCACTGGAGTTTCATTTAAATTAAATTTTTTCTTATAGCACTCAAAATCATTTACCAAAGGATAAAAATATTTTCTTGAAATTATATTGTTCTCTTTTAATTTTTCAAAGACTTCATCTCTAGTATATTTGTAGTTTTCAAAAACCACTGGAAAATAAGAAAAATTTTCTTTTACTTTTGCCTGAGATTTTTGTAGTGTAATCCCCTCTATATTTTGAAGATTTTCTCTATATCTTTCCACTACTTTTTTTCTTTTTAAAATCTCTTTATCTACATGTCTTAAATTACAAATACCCATAGCTGCCTGAAATTCATTCATTTTTGCATTTCCGCCTATATATTCCACTGTTTCAAGCCCTGTTATTCCAAAATTTTTAATATCATAAAGTATCTTGTTTAATTCTGAGTTACTATAAGTTACCGCTCCCCCTTCTATTGTATTAAATACTTTTGTTGCATGGAAACTAAACATTGATGCATCACCAAAATTCCCTATTCCCACTCCATTAAATTCTACTCCAAAAGCGTGAGCTGCATCATAAATAACTTTCAAGTTATATTTTTTAGCAATTTTATCAATCTCTTCCAAATTACAAACATTTCCATATACATGAACTGGTAAAATAGCACATGTATCTTCAGTTATTAAACTCTCTATTTTAGTTACATCCAATGTATAATCCTCTTTGTTTATATCACAAAATACCGGTTTCAATCCACTTCTAACGATTGCATGACTTGTGGATACAAATGTAAATGGAGTAGTTATAACTTCACCTTTTAAATTCATTCCAGCTAAAATACACTCCAATCCTAAATGACCATTTGTAAATAAAGTTATATTATCTGTTTTTAGATAACCTCGTAGCTGTTTCTCTAACTCTTTATGTTTAACTCCCATATTAGTTAACCAATGACTTTCCCAAAGCTCTTTTATCTCTTCACAATATTCATCATACTTTGGCATTGATGACTGCGTTACTAATGTCTGCTTTTCCTTATTCATATTCCTCCCAATTTTATAGGAATTTTTCTCCAACTTCAATTCCTTCATTTGATTCTAGCTCTATTTCAACATACTTTCCCTCTTTTTTTATCAATATACAATTTTCATATTTTAAAATTATTGTATTGTCATCATATGAAAAGAACAATCTATCTAAGACACCATTGTCTATAATTTTTATTTTTTTACAACAATACTCTTTTTCGTTAAAAACATATTTTGCATACATTCCATTTATTCCAAATGCTCTTATTTTATTTTTTATTATGTTTAATGTATCCCCTTTGTTTATGATACTATCAGTAGATTTTCTTGTGTAATAAATTGTTTCATCAATTTTTTCAAAGTTTAACTTGAGTGCCTTTTCAAAAACTTCTCCCTCCATTAAAAATGAAATTTGATAGATTAATCCTAAACTCATGTCCTCTGTTATGGGTATCTCTATGCTTGTTATAACATCTCCTGTATCTATCCCATTATCCATTAAATGACATGAAACTCCATGTTTTCTTCCATATAAAATCGCTCCATTTATTGGATGCTTTCCCTTTAAATCTGGTAATAATGATGGATGTATATTTATAAATTTTTGATTTCCCTTTTTCAAATTATCTATAGGCAATATATATGGACAACCATTTGATACTAAACAATCAAACTCCACTTTCTCTATCTCTTTTATTAAATGCTCTTTTGATTCAATAGCTATAAATTCTTCCATGTTTTCTTTTAAAAATTTTTCAAGATATGAATTTTTAATTGCAAAAATTTTTACAATTTCACAACTCTTCTGTCGCATTTTTTTTAATACTTCCGCTCTATTACCTACAAATATATATTTCATAATTTTTTTATTTAATGAATACAGGTGTATTTATTAATTTTTCCTCCTTTTTATTTTATTTACTCCTCTAATATTTTAAAGATATTCTCTACAATATACTCCATATCTTTAGTTGTATATCTTTGGTCACAAGGAATAGGTAAAATATTTTTGGCAAATTCATACTCTATTGTTTTTAATGAGTTCTCTTTAATTACATTGGGCCAAAGAG
>NZ_DBGBQB010000078.1:0-5804 GCF_048470075.1 Cetobacterium sp.
AATTAGAACTTTTAAATGTATTTCGTTCATTAATTAATTTTCTATTGTATAAATGAATTTCCAAATTTAGCGAAATTTTGGTATTTGGATTGGTAATTTTTATTTTTCCCTCCATATAATCTCCTGTATTAAAATTTTCAATTAATTTTAGTATATCACTTAAAATAAATTATTTCAAATTACTTTAGACCTCGCGTTGATTTTTTGTCCTTCGCACCAAATTTACAACTTTCTCAATGAAATCAACGGCTACTCGTTAGAAAGTAGTTTTTTTATTTAAAAGTTATAATCTCTTTGACTAGTTAATTATTTGAGATAAAAAAACTATCTTAGAAGAACGTACTTTTAAAGTCTCCAATCTAAGATAGTCTATTTGAACATTTAAAATTTGATAGCTAAGAAGTTAATTTACACTAAATTTAGTACCCTCCCTAAGGATCCTATCAGGAAAAAATATTTTTTGATGGAAACCCACATTGATGGGAGTTTTTTTACTATTATCTTCACATTATTTTTAGTATTTATATTCTTTTAATGCCTTATCTAAATCAGCTTTTTTTAATGTTGTTGCTATAACTTCTTTTTTTGTTGTTCCAGCTACTTTTTTGGTTACTTTTTCAAAAATCTCTAAACATTCTTCAAAATATTCTTTTATAAGAGTATCGTCCGTATTGTTTAATAATGTTATAATATTTTGACTCTGTTCTTTTAATGATTTTTTTGAAATTTTCCAATTAAGCATTTTATTTAAAAGCAATAAACTTAAATGAAATTTTCCATATGACATTAATCCTTTTTTATACATATCTACATCACTTTTTCTTGAATAACTTCTTATTAATTTTTCAATTTTTAAATATATTAATACTGGTATTAAATATAAATTAAATGAAAAATCTTTTTCGTGATTGATTTCAAATACTCTATCATAGTTTTCTGTAAATATTTTTTTAGGATTGGCTCTAGCTATACTTGGTTTTTGTTCTATAATGCTATAATATATTTGTGATAATTTTTGAATTGATATTATTGGACTTTTATATTTATTTTTATAAAAATTAATACGTCTTTCATAATAAATATCATGATCCAAGAAAAATGTTTCTATATGTTTATGAATACTTTCATTAGCTCTTAAGCTAAATACTTTTATTTCTGTTTGAGCGTTAGTTGTTTCTGTTATCTTATATATTAAATCTTGATTAGCCGTTTCAATAATTTTGACTATTAAGCTCGCGTCTGGATTTAATTTATCTCCAGCATTAAAGATACTATTAGATGTTTGACACCCATTAACAATTTGTATTCCATCTAATTTCCATTTTTGATTTGGTAATTCCTCTACACTTTTAGCTATTATTGTTAAACCATTATTAAAACTCCATAAATATTTACCCTCTTCTTCATCACAAGATGTATTTTTTATTTTTTCATTAATCTTATTATTTGGATAGTAATCTCGAATATTTAATTCAAATATTTGAGTTGAAAATTTTTCAACTAAACTAGCTATCTCACTAGCTTTTATAATTCCAACATAACCATTAATTTTGTTTCCATCTTTATCTTCTGTAATGTATTTAAATGAATTTTCATAAGAGAGAATACTTTCTATTTTTTGAGGCTCTTGATTTTTATTAATTAACTCTGATCCACCATATATATTTAAATAAACATTCTCATAGCAATTTTCATTTAATATAGCTTTTATACTTTCAAATTTAGGAAATAAAATAGGATCTTTTTTTAGGTTCTGTGAAACCCCTGTATAACATAAATTGACATGTACACTAACGTTTTTCCAAATAAAGTCATCTATTATTTTAGCCCTAATTTTTTCTAATTCATTAAATTTATCGACCATATAACTATTTAATGAATGATCAATATCATTTTCTAAAAAAGCTTTTTTAATTCCTTCATATAATTTTAATATAGTTTCAGCATCTATTGATTTTCCTTTTTTAAATTGAAAAATATGAAATTCAAATTTAGTATTTTTATTAAAATTTTCTAACTCTTCAAACGATTCTATATTTTTTCCATCTCCGATGATATATAAAGCATCTATTCCATAATCGTGTTGTTCAAATCTATATGAGCTATCAACTATACCATTTTCTATTTCTTCTCTTTCCATGAAATCAAATATACTTTTTAAAGAAAAAAACATAAAACCATTAGCTTCTTTAAAATGTGTATCTTGAATAGAATAAGGATGTTCTAGTAATTCTATTTCTTTTTTTATTTTAGATGTTATAATCATATCCTAACACTCCTCATTATAATTTTTTCCAAATTTTGTTTCTATATAATTCATCATAATTTCTAAATCTTTATCTGAAATATTATCAATATATTTTTCAACCAATTTGAAATATGGTTTTAATTTCTGTTCTTTTTCTTTTTTTTCAAGAGCCTTTATTTTCTTATTTGCTTCTCTAATAGCTTTCTGTTTTTGTTGCTTAATTTCTTCTTTTAATTCTGTAAAAGTTTTTTTCTTTTTTTGCTCATTACAATTATTTTCAATCATTCGTAATTTCCCCCTTTTTACTTTTATTAATCTAAGTATAGTATTAATGTTTACAAGTGTCAATAGTATCTGATATAATTGAGGTGGAAAATTACTAGGGCAAGTTTACTACTTTTGCCGTCAAAAACTTCGTTTTAGTCGTCAAAGTAGAACTTGTAAAGGTGGGGCATAGCCCCCCTTTAATCCCCCCATTAAGTTAAATAAAAATTTCCATATAAAATGGGTACTTTTTATTTAACTTTTAAAGGAGTTGAAAAGATGAAAAAATTAACAGTAAGACTTGATGAAGATGATTACAATTTATTAGTAGAACAATGCAAAGTTTTGGAATGTACCCAAAACCAATTTTTTAGAGAACTTTTAAGAAAAAATTTAGCTACAGATATTGAAGAATATAACACAACATTAAAGGAGATTTTTAGGACTCTAAAAATAGCTTCAAATAACCTTAATCAAATAGCTAAAAAAAGTCATTATTCTGATGATGTAGAAACTATAAAAAAGGAGCTGAATGAGCTATGGCAATCCTTAAAGGAATAGGTAATCCAAGTTCCAAAAGTGGTGGAGCTAAATCTGCGTTAGAATATGTGGGAAAAAAAGCAGATTTAACAAAAGGAATTTATTGTTCTAATGATTGGAAAGAAGCCTTTAATGATTTTCAAAACACTAAAGAGTTTTATAATAAAGAAAATGGTCGCCAA
Organism: Cetobacterium sp.; assembly: GCF_048470075.1. Taxonomy (GTDB): domain Bacteria; phylum Fusobacteriota; class Fusobacteriia; order Fusobacteriales; family Fusobacteriaceae; genus Cetobacterium_A. The sequence goes on from NZ_DBGBQB010000078.1 coordinate 3,235, forward strand.
TATCTTCATTATGTCCAATCTTTTAAAGAAGGAGAAGTTACTCCTGAAGAAGCTCTTGAACTTACAGAAAAATTTTGTAATAAAGTTATAAAAGATAACGAGGTTTTTTTAGCAGTTCATACAGATCAAAAACATACCCATTGTCATGTGATTGTTAATTCAGTTTCTTATGTTGACGGACATAAATTCCAATGCTCAAGAAATGATTTAGAAAAATGGAAAGAAATTTCTAATGAAATTAATAAAGATCATGGATTAGAAATACCTCAAAAAACAACTGAACAAGGTAAAATCATCGCTTGGAAAAAAGAACAATATATGGCTATTAAAAAATCTTTAGAAAATAAAGATGTTCCAAACGATAGTTTAAATCTTGTTAATTCAATTTTAGAAATATCAACGTGCTGCCAAAATAAAAATGAGTTTATTGAAAAAATGGATTCAAAAGGTTATCAAGTAGATTGGCAAGATCATAAGAAAAATATTACTTTCACAGTTTCAGAAAATATTTTAACTGGAAAGAAAAATAAGTTTAGATTAAATACTTTAGGTAAAACTTTTAATCATGAAATATTGAGTAAGGAGGGACTAGAAAATGAATTTTCTAAAGCAAGAGAACAATATGAAAGACCAGAGTTATCAAGAGTTAATACAGGAAAACAACCAATTGAAAGAACTACTAATGAACTATCAGAACACCAACAGGAAACAGGATTTAGAACTAAAGTTGATGATAGAGCAATACAACAAAATGGAATCATCACTAGAGAAAGCTTTAGAGAAAGTTTTGGACTTAGAAGAGTCAATACCCTTGATGATAAAAGACATGAAAGAGAGTCAAAGCGATTGGCTGAAGAAAGCGAACGAGAACTTAAATCAAGAAATGAACAACAACAAAGAAGCTCTAATAAAATCAAACGAAAACCTAATGACAGAGGCTTCGACATTACTGACTAATATTTCTAACCTAGAAACAAAAATTAAAGATAATACTAAGGTTCTAGATAATGCAAACACTATTGTTACTAACTTTAACACTGAAAGTAAAAATGTTTTGGAAAATATCAGAGATAAATATCGAGAAAACTTTTGGAAAAATCTTTTAAAAGTTGGAGGGATCAGCTTTATTCTTAACGGAGTAATTATTGGATTTTTCTTATGGGTTACAAATCTTAATTATAACAAAAAATTAATAGTTAGAGAGAGTCAAATCTATGAAAAGCTTATGCAAATAGACAGAGTTCAGAGAGGAGAAGCAAAGTTTTATTTTGATAAAAAAGATAACGCTTTATACATCCAAGACGCAGAAAAAAGAAATGTCCCTAAAAAACTAGAGGATGAAACAACTTATTTGATTGGATTTTGGCAAACTGTTTGGAATAACTTATTTAAATAATTTTAAATTTGTGGAGGTTTTTTATGATAATTGAAGGAGTTATATGTCCTATTTGTAAAGATTTCTTATATCCAAGTTCTAGTAAAAAAGAATTTCAATTTTGCAAATGTAATTCAATTGGAATTGATCATGGAATTTTTATAAAAAATATTTTCACTTATTCAAAAATAGCAATTTTTAATAAAAATAAACTAAATTTATTTCAAATTAAAACTAAAAAAATCAAATTATCAAATTCTTTGTAAAATCGATTTTAAGGCTATGAGAACCTTTCTTTGAGGTTTTTATCGTAAAACTGTCGCAAGTATATTTAAAATCGATTTTAGTGCGGTTAAAATCGATTTTGTTTAGCTTTTTAAAATGAAGTTTACAAAAAAGAAAAGATGAGCTAACGGCAATTAGCTCATCGAGTTATATTTATTCCAACTGTTTCTTGGTGTTTATATTATACTTAAAAATTTCAAAAAATTCAATAAAATTATGATATAATATTCAAGCCTCATTGAAAGGAGGTGAGTTATATTTATTCAAAACTGTTTAGGTTTATTATACTGGTTGTTTTGTTTGTCTTGGTAAACAAAATTGCATTATAATTAAACCAAAAAAGGGAGAGTCGGCAAACTCTCTCTTTTTTATTTTTTAAAAATAAAAGTCTGCTATTGTTTCTTTAAAAAGAATCTTTTATTCTTTAAATAATCTTTAAAAGATTTAGGCTTTAGATTAACGTTGATTTTACTGAGGTTAATAGGGTAATGAGACTACCAATTGTGGGTAATGAGACTACCAATTGTGGGTAAAAGGCTACTTAAAATTTGACAAGTAGCCTTTAGTGTGGTAATCTTGATTCATAAAAGGTTTAATAACTAATAAGACTACTATTTGTGGATAATTAAAAATAAAAATGGAGGGGTATAATTGTCTAGAGATGTTGTAAAATATCACAATGATATGAATAAAGTCAATCTTGGAGTTTTTTCAACAAAAGAGTTAGATTTATTTTTTTCGATTTGTTTTAAATTAAAAGAACAAGGAACTAATGAAATAAAAATTTCTTTTGATGATATAAAATTTTTGATTGGAGAAGTAAAAAATCCAAAGAGAGTAAAATTACACGTAGATAATTTAAATAAAAAATTAGCACAACTTAATTATCAATTTGAAATAAGTCCTAATA
>NZ_DBGBQB010000079.1:0-14390 GCF_048470075.1 Cetobacterium sp.
TGATAGTAGTAAGTGGATTTGTTACATAGAACTGTTAATTTACAGCCTGTGGATATAATCCACAGGCTTTTTTGTTTTTTATTTTAAATTTACAGGAGGTATTTATTATGTTTATTTTAGAAAGTATTGTCAACTCATTAAACGCTATTCTTTGGGGAAAAAATATCCTAATTGTTCTACTTATTTCTTCAGGAATATTTTTCACTATAAAAACAAATTTTGTTCAACTTCGTTTTTTAAAACATATGGTTCATCTTTTAAGTGATAGGTCAAATAACGATTCGGAAAACCTTTCACCCTTTCAAGCATTTTGTATAAGTACAGCCACTAGAGTTGGAGCTGGAAACTTAGCTGGAGTTGTCAGTGCTATCTCTATTGGTGGTGCTGGTTCTATATTTTGGATGTGGGTTGTCGCTTTCTTAGGTGCAGCTACAGCATTTGTTGAAACAACATTGGCAATGATTTTTAGAGAGAAAGATAAAACTGGGCACTTTTACGGAGGACCATGTTTTTTCCTAAAGAATGGTCTTGGAAAAAAATGGTGGGGAGTAGCCTTTGTTATAACTGGAATTATCTGCTGGGCTGGGGTTTTACAAGTAGTTTCTAACTCTGTAACTGAATCTTTCAATGTTGCTTTTAATATCAATCCAGTAATTATCTCAATACTTTTAACTCTTTTAGCCGCTATAGTTATATTTGGAAAAACAGATAAAACAGCTAAAGTTTTAGATAAAATAGTACCTATTATGGCTGTTTTATACCTTCTTATTGTGTTCTTTATCCTGCTTAAAAACTTTACGCTTCTACCACAGGTTTTTTCACAAATCTTCTCTGAAGCTTTTGGAATTAGACAGGGTGTTGGAGGAACTATTGGAGCTATAATTATGCAAGGAGTTAAAAGAGGTCTATTTTCCAATGAAGCTGGAACAGGAAGTGCTCCTTGTGCAGCTGCTAGCGCTAACGTTTCACATCCAGTTCAGCAAGGATTAATTCAAAGCCTAGGTGTTTTTGTAGATACTTTTGTTATTTGTACCGCTACGGCTTTTGTTATGCTATTGACTAAAAACTCTGTTATAGAGGGACTAAATGGAATGGAACTTCTACAAAAATCATTTAACTACCATCTAGGTTCAACATTTGGTGAGATTTTTGTGGCTATTATACTGTTTTTATTTTGTTTCTCAACTCTTCTAGGAATCTGTTTCTATGGAAAGGTTAATGTAAAATTTCTAACTGACAGAGAGATTGGTCAAACTCTATTTAAGATTTTTGCTCTATCTATGATTTTTATCGGTGGAATTCAACAGAATATATTTATGTGGAATTTAGCAGATCTTGGTTTAGCTCTTATGACTATTATAAATATGTCTGGTGTTTTCCCTCTTTCTAAGTTTGCATTTGATTCATTGAAAGATTACCAAAATAGATTTAAAACTATTGAAGCTTAACTTAAATAGTCCAACAAAAAAAGGAGAAAAACATTGCTTTTCTCCTTTTTATTCTTTTATTTTGCGTACTCTACAGCTCTAGTCTCTCTTAATATTGTAACTTTAATTTGACCTGGATACTGCATAGTTTCCTCTATTCTCTTAGCTATATCTCTAGCCATTTTTGTAGCGGCATCATCTGATACAACCTCAGGATTTATTATGATTCTTATCTCTCTACCAGCTTGAATTGCATAAGAAGACTCCACTCCATCAAATGAAGTTGCAATCTCTTCCAACCCTTCAAGTCTTTTTAAGTATGTTGATAATGTTTCTCTTCTAGCTCCTGGTCTTGATGCTGATATAGCATCTGAAGCCTGAACTAGTATCGCTTCTACACTTTCAAACTCAACCTCATTATGGTGAGCCATAACTGCATTTATAACTGCTGGTTTCTCCCCAAATTTCTTTAGGAACTCTCCTCCAATTATTGCATGAGAAGCCTCTATATCATGATCTAAAACTTTTCCAATATCATGTAAAAGTCCAGCTCTTTTTGCCAACTTAGTGTCTGCTCCTAATTCAGCTGCTAAATTTGCAGCTAACTTAGCTACTTCTATTGAGTGTGTCAATACATTCTGTCCATAACTTGTTCTATACTTTAATTTACCTAAAGTTTTTATTATTTCCATATGCATTCCTGGAATTCCTAGCTCTAATAGGGCCTGTTCTCCAGCTTCAACAATATCTTTATCAATCTCTTTTCTAGATTTATTTACAACTTCCTCTATCTTTCCTGGATGAATTCTTCCATCATTTATAAGTTTTTCAATAGCCCTTCTAGCAACTTCTCTTTTTACACCATCAAAACTTGATAAAACTACAGCTTCAGGAGTATCATCTATAATTATATCCACTCCAGTTAAAGCTTCAATCGTTCTAATATTTCTACCCTCTCTACCTATAATTCTACCTTTCATCTCATCATTTGGTAAGTTTACAACTGATACTGTAGCATCAGCCACAAACTCAGATGAAGCCTTTCCTATTGCTGTAGATAAAATTCTCTTAGATAGTCTATCTTTTTCATCCTCTAACTTATTTTCATACTCTCTTATAGCTAAAGCCGTTTCATGAACCAAATCATCTTTTAACTTTGAAATCAACATATCTTTAGCTTCATTTTTTGTCATCTCAGAGATTCTTTCTAAAGTCTCCTCTTGAACTTTTTTCAAATCCTCTATTTCAGATTTTTTATTCTCTAAAGTTTGATTGATCTCCTCTAATTCAACTGCTCTACTTTCAACCTTCTCAATCTTTGACTCTAAATTTTCCTCTTTTTTAGCTAATCTTCCCTCTTTTTGTAAAAGTTCATTCTTAGCTATCTTTATCTCTTTTTCAGCTTCCTCTTTCATCTGGTAAACTGTTTCTTTCGCCTTCAATTCCATCTCTTTACTTTTAGCTAAAGACTCTTTTTCAGCTCTCTCTAAAATCTCTTTAGCTTTTATTTTGGCTTTTAACTTTTCATCTTCTAAGTTATTAAGCTCCTCTATCTTCTTATCTATAGTAGATTTTTTATACATAATACTAAATATTATCGCAAACCCAACTATAGCTAATCCAACTCCTAATATTAAGTTCATAGTCTCTCCTTTTTGTAAATATTATCTAAAACTAGCTATTGCTTCCTCTTCTGTTGCGTAAATATCAAATAGTTCATCCAATCCTATCATTTCAAATATTGTTTTTATGTGGTCATTTAATCCAACTAACTTTATATCTCCACCTAAATCTCTCACAACTCTTAATTTCCCTCTTAAAATTCCCATTGCTAAACTGTTGATATGAACTAAATCTGCAAAATCTATAACAAACTTATTAACATCAAGCTCTATTTGCTTAGCTATTCTTTCCTTTAATTTTGGAGCTACCAATGCATCTAACTCTCCGCATACCTTTATTACTCTTATATCATCCACTGTTTTTTCAATTATTTCAAAATTTGTAGTCATTTAAATTTCCTCCTTAACTCTCTTTTCAACTTTTATTTTTGTTCCATTGATCTTCTTTTCAACTTTAAAATTATCTGCCATAGCCTTCGCTAAGAAAAGTCCCATTCCGCCTTCATCTTTACTAATTTTAGACTCATCAAACCCAACACCATTATCTTCCACAACTAAATGGATAATATCGTTATTCTTCTGAAGCTCTATAATTATATCACCAGATTTATATTCATAACCATGTTCTATAACATTCGTCGCCAATTCGTCAACAATAGATAAAATTTTCATTATATCTTTTTGCTCTACTTTTTGATGCTCTAAATATGTTTTAGTCATAGCCCTAATGATAGAAAGATTTTTTAAAGAGGATGGAACATACAGTTTTATTTCATTCTGCATTCTTTCACCTTCTCTCTGTAAATTTGGTTATTTTCCAATCACCATTTAAATATTTATACTCTACATTAAAATAAAAAATCTCTTCACCAAACCTCATTCCTATGGTATTTTTTCCTAAATTTTTAGAAATTTCTGGTTTTGTAAAGTAGAACTTTACTTTAGACAAGTCATATTCTGAAAGTCTATTTATTGCAAATCTCTCACTAATTGAGACATCTAAGCTTTCCTTTAGCCTTGCCACATTGTTCACTTGTAAATCTTTTTGAATAAGCTCTAATTTAGAGAGTAACTTTTCCTCTACATTTGGTAAATTTTCATTGTATACTGTATCTAAATTTGAACAAGAAGCAGTCAAAATAATTAAAAATACAACATAAATCTTCTTTATCATCCAACACTTCCTTTTAAAGCTTTTCTGTACAATGATACCATACGAATACTTTTTTATCAAGACTATTATTTTTTATGTTTTTATAGAATCCTAGACTAATTAAGGCTTTACAAGGTATTAAACCTCTCTAAAATATCTGAAAATATTTCATCCTCACTCGTTTTATCTAAATCATACCAAATATATTCATGATCATTTTTAAACCACGTGAACTGTCTTTTTGCATAATTCCTAGAATTTTTCTTTATTAGTTCAATAGCTTCTTCTAAAGTTAGCTCTGAATTTAAGTACGAAATTAACTCTGAATACCCAATGATATTTATTTTCTTTAGAACATCTCCATATTTTTCATAAAGATACCTAACCTCTTCTAAAAGACCATTTTTCATCATTATATCCACACGCATATTTATTCTCTCATATAGATATGCTCTGTCCCTCTCCAACGCTATCTTTAAAAATTTAAAGTTATTCCCCTTTATATTTTTTTTAGATAGTACAGAAAACTTTTCTCCTGTTTGATAAAAAACCTCAATAGCTCTCTCTACTCTTCTTTTGTTGTTAGGATGTATACTCTTAGCACTCTCTTCATCTATCTCTTCAAGTAATTTAAAAAGCTCATCTCCATCCTTACTCATCAAAGACTCTCTTATAATAGGATCACTTTCTGGTAAAGCTGATAACCCTCTTACTACAGAATCTATATATAATCCTGTTCCTCCCACTAACAATATACTCTTTTCCCCGTTTTCATTGAGTATATCATCAACTTTTCTCTGATAATCTCCAACACTATATTTTTTTATAGGTTCAACTACATCTATCATATGGTGCATTACACCCTGCATCTCATCTTTTGATATTTTAGCCGTACCTATATTCATCTCATTATATACTTGAGCTGAATCTGCTGAGATAATATCAGCATTTAAAGCCTTTGCAAGTTTTATAGATAACTCTGTTTTTCCTACTCCAGTAGGTCCTGCTATAACTATCCCTTTCAATCTTTTCACCTCTTAATATTTTAATAAAAAAGCTGAACCATATGGCTCAGCTTAATAAATAACTCTTCATTACTCAACAAAGTCAAATTCCGTATCAGCGATTCTTACTGTATCTCCATCTTCAACACCTGCATCTTTTAACGCTTCCTCTAATCCTAGAGTTCTAAGCATGTGTAAGAATGTTACTACCGATTCATCGTCATGAGTTATGATATATTTAGCTAGTACACCATCAACAATCGATCCATCAACAACAAATACACCATCTTCATCTTGTGTTACAATAAATGGTTCTTTTCTAGTTCTATTAGCTTTCAATACATCAATGATATCAGCCTCTTCCTCCAACTCTTCTCTCTCTGTTTCCTGTAAAACATGCCAAGTTCTATTTAAAACCTCTTTTAATCCATCACCTAGAATAACAGATACTGGAAATACTTCATTCCCCTGCGATTCTACATAGTTTTTAAACTCCTCATATTTGTCCATATCCCAGATTAAGTCCATTTTATTTGCTAAAACAATCTGCTTCTTTGTTGCTAGTTTTTCACTAAATTTTGTTAACTCATTATTTATTCTCTTATAATCTTCAATTGGGTCTCTACCCTCAATTCCAGCCACATCTACAATATGATATATCATTTTACATCTTTCAATATGCTTTAAGAATTTATCTCCTAATCCTACTCCCTCATGAGCTCCTTCAATTAGTCCAGGTATATCTGCAACAACAAAAGATCTTCCCTCTCCAAGTCTTACAACTCCTAATTTAGGTTCTAAAGTTGTAAAGTGATAGTTTCCTACTTTAGATTTAGCCGCTGATATTTTATTTATCAAACTTGATTTTCCAACAGAAGGGTATCCAACTAACGCAACATCAGCTAAAAGTTTCAATTCTAATTTAACTTTCAACTCCACTCCTTCTTTTCCTTTTCCAGCCATAGTAGGTGTTCTTCTAACTGAGTTTTTGAAGTTTGTATTTCCTAAACCACCTCTACCTCCTCTTAAAAGAACTCTCTCCTCTCCATGGATACTCATATCTAGCAACAGTTTTCCTGTTTCAATATCTCTTACCTGAGTCCCAATTGGAACTTTTATCACTAAATTTTCTCCAAACTTTCCAAACATATTTTTCTTTCCACCATTTTCACCATTTTCTGCTTGGAATAACTTTTTGTATTTAAAGTCTATCAGTGTATTTATATTGGAGTCAGCTACGAAAACTACGTCTCCTCCTCTACCTCCATCTCCACCATCTGGACCTCCAAATTGTATACATTTTTCTCTTCTAAAAGTAGCAGCACCATCTCCACCATTTCCAGCTTTTACTGTTATTATTACCTCATCTATAAACACTGTTTATCTCCTCCAAATATATTTCATATCTATAATATTAATTCTAATTCATTTAATTGCGTTAATTGTTATATTCTACACCTTTTTCTAATATTTTGCAATTAATTTTAGTATGTTTTTATTTAATATTTCCAGTGTTTTATGATAAAATTAACTTATACATAATATTTTATTTTGGAGGATTTTATGAATAGTTTTGGTTCTCTTTTTAGAGTTCATATTTATGGGGAATCTCATGGCTCTGGTATTGGAGTACTTATTGACGGTGTCCCTTCAGGCATAAAGCTTGAAACTAATGATTTTATTCCAGATCTTTCCAAAAGAAAATCTGGGAAGATTGGTACAACTCCTAGAAAAGAGGATGATATTCCTCAAATTATCTCTGGAGTTTTTAACAATCTCACAACTGGAGCTCCAGTAAATATTTTTTTTGAAAACAAAAATACTGATTCCAAAGTTTATGCGGACTTTAAAAGTCATCCTAGACCTGGACACGCTGATTTTGCAGCAACTTGTAAATACTCTGGATTTAATGATATCAGAGGTGGAGGACCTTTCTCAGGAAGATTGACCTTAGCCTTAGTTGCAGCAGGAGTTATTGCAAAAAAAATATTAAAAGATGCTATCTTTTTCAGTGAGATAGAGACAATTGGTCTTCTATCTAAAGATTTTTTTAATGAAAAATTAGAAAGTTATTTAACTGAGATTAAAGAGGAGGGTGACTCTTTAGGAGGAACTATATCTTTAAATATAAAAAATATCCCAATTGGTTTAGGTGAACCCTTTTTTCACTCGGTTGAATCTGTTATTTCATCTATGGTTTTTTCCATTCCAGGTGTTAAAGGCATAGAGTTTGGAGCTGGCTTTAAAGGAACTGAGCTCCTTGGAAGTGAATTTAATGACTGTTTTATAGATAATAAAGGAAAAACAGCGTCTAATAATAATGGGGGTATAAATGGGGGTATCACAAATGGAAATGATATATCTCTAAAAGTTGCAATAAAACCAACCTCCAGTATCTTTAAGATACAGGATACATTTAATTTTAAAGATGGTTCTATCCAACCTTTAAAAATAAATGGTAGACACGATGTGGCATTTATTCTTAGAGTGCCCATAGTTTTAGAAAATGCAGTGGCTATCGCTCTTACAGACCTATATCTACAAAACAGAAAATATAATATTAGTTGGGAGGATTAATATGGCAAAAAGAGCTAATTACATTGATTGGGATGAATATTTTATGGGAGTTGCTATTCTATCAGCGAAACGTAGTAAAGACCCTGGAACACAGGTAGGAGCATGTATTGTTACCCCTGATAAAAGAATCGTTGGTGTCGGTTATAATGGACTTCCTGCTGGTTGTTCTGATGATGAGTTCCCTTGGGATAGAGAGGGGGATTTTTTAAACAGTAAGTACGCATATGTTTGTCATGCTGAGTTAAACGCTATTTTAAATAGTACTAAAAGTCTGAAAGGATGTACTATTTATGTGGATCTTTTTCCATGTAATGAGTGTGCTAAAAGCATTATCCAAAGTGGAATAAGTGAAATAGTTTATCTCTCTGATAAATATAATAATACAGATTCAAATATAGCATCTAAAAAACTTTTAAATGCTGCTAATATAAAATTAAGACAGTTAGACCCTAAATTTGATGAACTTATTTTAAACTTTAGAAAAAACGGATAGGAGGTTTCCTCATGAATAATACATTGACAAGATTAGAGGAGTGGATTAACTCTATGACTCACTACTTCGGTGCTGTTCTTGCACTTATAGGAACAGGGGCTCTTTTAGTTCACTCTTTGAAAACAGATAATATTGGTTACGTTGTTGGATGTATGGTCTTTTGTTTCTCATTGGTTTTACTTTATACAATGTCTGGAACATACCATATTCTATATGTTGGTAAAATTAAAAAACTTTTTAAAATATTGGATCATTCAGCTATCTATATTCTGATATCAGGTTCATATACACCCTATCTTCTTGGAGTTTTTGATGGAACCACAAAATGGGTACTTTTCTTTGTTCAATGGGGTATGACTCTATTTGGTATTATTTTCAAAGTATTTTTCGTTGGAAGATTTAATTTTGTTTCAACTTTAATCTATCTTTTTATGGGATGGATGGTTGTATTTGTTTTTAAAGACTTACAAATACTTGCTTCACCTCTATCTTTAAAGTTACTGATTTGGGGAGGAGTTAGTTACTCCGTGGGTACAATTTTTTATCTGATGAAAAATAAAAAATTTGCTCATGGTATTTGGCATCTTTTCGTTTTAGCTGGAAGTGTCTTTAATTATTTTTCAGTTTATTTTTTAATATAATATTTTATAGGGGGAGTATTTTGCAAGACTTAAGTTTAAAGTTTGAAAAACAGAGTACCCTAGCCACTATTTTAAAGTTTAGTATCCCATCGTCATTTGGGGCTATAATAGGTATGCTCTGTGTTTTAACTGACAGATATTTTATCGGTCAAGTTGCTGGAAGAGAGGGTATGGCAGCCATTGCCCTCGTTTTCCCTTACGCTATGATTATCAATAGTTTCAATTTTGCTTTTTCAGGAATTGCTATTATAATTGGAGTGAAATTGGGTTCTAAAGACAAAGATGGTGCTGAAAAGATTTTATGTACTGGGTTTTTATGGATTTTTATTGTAGGGATTCTTTTAACATTATTTTTATTTCTTTTTAATACCCCAATCTTAAAAATTTTAGGAGCTAGTTCATCCAATATATCTCATGCCATTGAGTACACTAATTTTCTGATTCCCATTGCAACCTTTCAAATAATTTTAGGTCAAAGTACTTTAATTAGAGGAATTGGTGATTCTGTTACAGCTATGGGTGTCAATATTTTTACAGGACTTTTCAATGTTATATTGGACTATATCTTTATTATTAAGTTTGATATGGGAATTAGTGGAGCGGCTTTAGCTACTTTAATAGCCACAGCTTTAAGTGCTTTCTATATACTTTTCTACTTTTTTAAATCAGATGTTATCTCTTTTTCAAAACAACACTTTTCTCTCAATGTAAAAATTCTAAAAGAGATATTTAGAATAGGAAGTCCTAGATTTTATAATCAGCTTTTACAATCCTCAGTTATAACTGTTACAAATATACAAGCTGGTGTCTATGGAGGGGACATTGCCACTGCCGCAATTGGAATTATCTCTATTTGTAGAAGTGTTATGAATACAAGTTTACAAGGTTTTAACCAGGGTACTGCCGCAATTATCTCCTATACCTTTGGTTCTAAAAATTATAGTAGAGTTAAAGAGGTTTTAAAAATACAGCTATACACAGTTATTAGCGTTTCAACTATTCTAGTTTTACTCATGCTTTTTAATACAGAAAAAATCGTTTCATTTTTTATAAAAAATGATCCACCTTTAGTTGAATTTACAGTTTCTGCCATGAGATTAAATCTTTTTCTAATGCCATTTACAGCTATGTTTCTAGCATGTAATAACTTTTTTCAGTCCATAAAGGACAGCGTCATAGCAACTAGATTTTTTATATTAAGAATTATTATTTTAAATATACCTTTAGTTTATATTTTGGGATATTTTTTCCAAGAGATTGGAGTTTGGTTAGCATTTCCAATATCTGATGCATCGGTAGCTATTATTATGTTTTTTCTAACTGTAAAAAAAATCAGAAAGATATCATCAGGCAATTGAGTTTAGTAAAAAATTATGTTATAATAAGCTATAATTGAATAATTGGGGATGCAAAGGTTTCGACAGGGTTGTGAGGTTATAGGTAGCAGGCCAGGTTGATCGCTGTGAGAGATCAACTCATCGTTTAGATGGAAACAGAAATTACGCTTTAGCTGCATAATGTCAGCTCACCTCTGAACATTCTTTTCTGTAGGAGCGTTCAATCAAGGTGTCACTTAAAATACAGATTACCCTAAGCGATTTCTCTAAGCTCTAGGGGACATTTTAGAGGATAGCTTTAGTTAGCCCTGTTTGCGGGAGTAACTATTGCGAATTCAAATAGCAGACTAAGCTTGTAGAAGCTTATGGCGCTTGCAATTTTGGACACGGGTTCGATTCCCGTCATCTCCACCAATGAATCCACCAACTAATGATTTACTGTAGTAAATTTAAAAGTTGTTGTAATAGTAAGACCGTATTGAAATCTCAATACGGTCTTTTTATTTTCTATTCACATTTTTTGAAACTCTATATCTTTTAATTTAGCCGCTTAATATTTAAAATGTTATCTCATCGGGGTCAGGTCCTATCCTCTCCTCTTTATTTAAGGAGTTTATATAGTTCATATCCTCCTCATCCAAAATAAAATCCAGTTCAAAATTCTCTTTTATTCTGGATGGTGTAACCGATTTTGGTAAAGGTAATAGTCCATTTTGTAAATGCCATTTTAAAACTACTTGAGCTACTGTCCTACCATTTTTTTCAGCCACTTTTTTTAACCCCTCATGATCTAGAGCTCCTTGCATCAATGGACTCCAAGCCTCTACAACAATACCATGAGTATCGCAAAACTCTCTTAACTCTCTTTGTTGTAAATATGGGTGTAACTCAATTTGATTTACTGCAGGCACTATTTCAAAGTTATCTATAATATATTTTAAATGGTGCTCTTTCATATTACAAACACCTATAGCTTTAACTTTTCCCTCTTTATATAGCGTTTCTAGTGCTTTCCAAGTATCCCAAGTTCTATTTAACTCCTTAGGTTGTGGCCAATGAATCAGATACATATCAATATAATCAAGTCCCAATTTTTTTAATGATTCATCATAAGCTTTTAAAGTTGTTTCATATCCCTGTTCTATATTCCAAACTTTAGTTACAATAAATAGCTCCTCTCTTGGAACACAACTATTTTTTAAAAACTCAGCTATTCCCTCTCCTACAGCATCTTCATTGCCATAGATAGCCGCTGTATCAATATGTCTGTAACCTGTTTCCAAGGCCACTCTTACCGCATTTTTACACTGTTCTTTATCAGTTGCTTTCCAAGTTCCAAATCCAACCTTAGGAATTTTAAGACCATTATTTAATACATACATATTTCCCACTCCCCTTTTTATTTTTAAATTATTCTTACTAAGAAACCTTTTAAATACTCTGTCTCAGGAACTGCCACTGAAATTGGATGACATGGACTTTGATGTAATTGATTTACTATTACCGCTTTCACTCCAGCATCTTTCACAGCATAGGCTAAAGCCATTCTTAGGTCAGCACTTGTAACTGCTCCACTGCAACTATAGATAGAAAGTAATCCACCTTTTTTAGTTAACTTAATACCATTTAATATTATATCCTTATAAGCTTTTAATGCTTTATCTAAATCTCTTCTGTTAGGAGCTAATTTTGGAGGGTCTAAATTTACTATATCCCACTGACGCCCCTCTTTTACTAACTCTCTTAAAACATTAAATATATTCCCTTTTATAAACTCAACATTTTTAAAATCACTTAGATTTTTTTTAGCCACATTTAAAACATCTTCACTTACATCTATAAGTGCTGTGGAATTTGCTCCATTTACCATAGCATGAAGTGAGAACCCACCTGTATAACTACATACATCTAAGAAATCCTTCTCTTTAGATAAAGAACCCATCAGTATTCTATTGTCTCTTTGGTCTGAATAAAAACCTGTCTTTTGTCCCTTTAAATCTATTGTAAATTTAGCCTTTCCCTCATAGATTTCAATCTCATCTGGAACTTCACCAAAAATAACTCCAGAAACTTCAGGAAGACCCTCTAATTTTCTCCCATCTCCTTCACTCTTCTCATATATTCCCTTTATACCCGGTATCTCCTTTTTCAGAGCTTCCACTAGAATTTTTTTATCTTTTTCCATTCCAAGAGTTGAAGCTTGAATCACTAAGTAATCTCCAAAACGATCCACTATAACCCCTGGTAAAGAGTCTGATTCACTGTGAATCAGTCTATATCCATTGCTATCTATATTCAGTATATCTCTCAATGTATAAGCCTCTTTCACTTTCTCACAATACCAGTTTAAATCTATTTTTTTCTCCATATCCTTTTCAAGCATACGAACCATTATTTTAGAGCTTTTATTATAGTGTCCATATCCTATAAACTCCTTTTTCCAATTGTATACCTCTACAACTGATCCAGCTTCTGGATTTCCCTCTATCTTTTCAACCGCACCTGAATACATCCATGGGTGTCCACTTTGCCACATTCTCTCTCTATCTTTTTTTATAAAAATTTTACCCAATTTTTCACATCCTTTTAATTTATAAAAATCAACATACTATGTTATATTCTATAACTATATCTAAAAAAATACAATTAGTTTTGTGAAAATAAAAGAGTATCTCCCATTAAAAGTATGACATCTCCCTTTGGAGTTATATAGCTATCATCTCTTTTTATGGATACTATTAGCATCCCATTTGGAAGCTCCAACTCTTTAATCTTTCTATTGATATACTCTGAATGTTCATCTAGTACCATCTTTTTTAAGGCTAGCTCCTCCAGCTCTTCCACCTCAATAAATCTATCTTCATCCTCACCATCTTCAAATAGATTTAACTTTTTACCTACGTATTTCAATGTCATACCTTGAAGCAATACAGAGAATACAACTATATAAAAGGTTAGATTAAACATCCCTTGAGCATTTGGCAATCCCTCTGTTATAGCCATAGTTGCAAAAATTATTGGAACAGCCCCCTTCAATCCTGCCCAAGAGATAAAAAATCTCTCTCTATTGGTAAATTTAAATGGCCACAATAAACTATATACAACAACCATTCTGATACCTATTATCATAATTACAGATAGCAAACTTCCAATAAAAATATATCCAAGTAGTTGACTTGGAAAAACAAGAAGTCCCAATATAACAAACATCCCTATTTGCATAAACCATGTTATCAGTCTCATATTTCTAATGGAATTTAATTTATAGTTAAACTTTTTATTTCCAACCATAATACCAGCTATATATATCGCTAAAAATCCATTTCCATCTAAAACTGTGGCTAAACCAAAGCATATAAAAAGTATTGCAATTAGATGAATAGTTAAAAACTCCTCCCTAACTATTTTTATATAGTTAGCTAATGGTAGTGTTACCACTCCAAAGATATACCCTATTATAGCTCCTAAGGTTATCTGTTTTAAAAGGAAAATTATTCCACTGACAATGGAGGTATCTCCTCCCTCCTTGAAAAAAGAGAGTAAAAAAAGAATCAATGCATATGCCATGGGATCATTACTTCCTGACTCTATCTCCACAACTGATTTTATATCTTTTTTTAATTTGGAATCTCCCAATATCGACATGACAGCTGCTGCATCAGTAGATGAAACCATGGCACTGAATAACAATGCCTCTTTCAGAGTAAAATCTGTTAAGTAATAAACTGCTACCCCAGATAAACCAGCGGTTAAAAGCACTCCCAAGGTCGCTAAAATTCCACTGGGATAAATAGAGTTTTTTACATCCCCTTTTTTCGTATCCAATCCACCGGAAAATATTATAAACATAAGGGCTATTGTTCCTATATTTTGAGCTACCAAAGCATTGTCAAAATATATTCTTCCTACCCCTTCTGATCCTGCGAGCATACCAACCAATAAAAACATTATTAATAGAGGAATCTCTAGTTTCTTTGATATTCGTATTGAAAATAAACTTATTAGTATGATTACACCAGCAACTAGTATTTCAACTCCCATATATTCACCTACCTCGAAATACCATATTTTATTATGTGTTCTAATAATTTAAAAGTTGTTATTGCTAACAATATTAAATAAGACCCTACAAACAT
>NZ_DBGBQB010000080.1:0-4181 GCF_048470075.1 Cetobacterium sp.
CTATAGTATTACTAAATATGATAATATAACAATCGCTGTTGAACTATTAGACCAAGTTGATGGAATTATAAGCGATGTTCTTGGAATGGATATTACAAATAGTTTAAAGAAAAAAAAAGTTATTCAAGTCCAATATGAAAATCAAAAAAAAATATTAAATCTAATATCTTTTAAAAGTAAAAATAATAACATTCAAACTTCACAAATCATTATTGCTTCTTTTATAACGTTTCAGTATTTAGAAAATTTAATGTTACAATATCCTAAAATAGATTTTATTTATATTCCATGGCTACCCGAAGAAAAAATAAAAATATCAACATATAAGAATTTTTCACTATTAAATTAGAATTAAAGCGATTTATATTGATTCCCAAGGAAACTATCAATACAAGGTTTTTAACCAAATTATTTTTTATATAAGTAATTTTCGTAAAATAAAAACTAAAAAAATGGGGCTGACTAAAAAGTAAAAAATAAATAATTTTTTTACAATATATTGTGTTTTATCAAAATAAAAATCACTATATGTTGTGGTAAAAAGTAAATGGGCTGACCTTATTGGTCAGCCTCATTTTTTTGTTTGAAATCAATATTAATATTTTTGATGATTTTTCATCCAGGCCTCGCGTCGGTTTTTTTGTACCTTGGCACCAAAAAATCGACTAAGTCAATATTTTCAATGGGTTTGAATATATTATTTAAAAAATGGTCAAACTTAATTTTAAATAAACTATACCTTAGTCGAAAATAGGCTAAAAATAGGAGTTGTTAGACTATTAAAAACTCTAAAATTGACTAGTCAAAGAGATTATAACTTTATTGACTACTTAAATAAAAAAAGACTACTCCCTAACGAGTAGCCATTGATTTCATTGAGAAAGTTGCAAATTTGGTGCCGAAAGACAAAAAAACCGACGCGAAGCCTTTAGAAGAAAAAACTAATGTAAATTCTTATTTAGAAGTTAAGTTATTAGCAAGACAACTACCTACAAAGAGTGAGGTAATTTCAGAACTTGAAATATTTAAAAAAAATCTTGAAATAAAAAAAAATTTAGAAAATTAAAAAATAAGTCTATTGAGATACTAGAACCCTTTATTTTTCAAGTAATAAAAGAGTATCTCAACAGATTCCAATTCATTGATTCATCTTTATTTTTGAGACACTCTTTAAAATTTCTAGTTTTTTAAGAATAAAAAAGCCTATAATCTTAATAAAAATTAAAGGTTTATATTGTGTAGTATTGTTATCCCTTGTCTTATTAGCAGAATCCAATCCATAGATTAATTTATAACTATTTTATTACCATTTTGATCAAATAAAGTTGATTTATCATTTCTTTGATCTACAATATAAAATCCATTTTTAAAAAATTTATAATTAATCTTACCAATAGAACCAACTTTAATAGGAATAATTATTTCTCCTTTTTTATTTATTACTCCATACTTATTATTTTTTCTAACTATAGCTAGTCCATTAGAAAAATACTTTATTTGATCATATTCAGGTGGAATAATAATCTCTCCTTTTTTATTGATAGCTCCATATTCACTATTAATTTCAACTACAGCTAGACCTTCTGAAAATTTTTGTGCAGAAGTATATTTAATAGGGATAACTATTTTTCCAGATTTATCTATATATCCATATCTATTATTTTTTTTAACTTTAGCCAATCCTTCTGAAAAACTTTCTATATAATCATATTTAATAGGAATAACTATTTTTCCTTTTGTATTTATTACTCCATATCTATAATCAGAATTTTTAACCACAGCTAATCCTTCTGAAAAATCCTCTATCTCATCATATTTATAAGGAATAATATCTTGTCCTTTTTTATTTATCACTTTATAAATAAACTTTGCAACCCGACCATATCCTCCATATTGTACTCTTTTACCTACCACAGCTAATCCTTCCTTAAAAGGTTGAGCAATATCATATATAATTGGAAGTACCAACTCTCCTTTTTCATTAAAATAACCTGCTTTATCACCTTCACCAACTATAACTAATCCTTCTGAAAAATCTCCTGTATAATCATATTCAATTGGAACAATTATTTTTCCAGACTTATCTATATAACCGTATCTATTATTTTTTTTAATTTTGGTTAACTCTTGATTTTTTATATCATCAATTATAAAAGGAATCATAAGATCATTTGTTTTATTATATAATAAAGTTTCTTCGTTTGATTTTCTTTTGACTTTAAAATTCCCATTTTCAGAGTATTCTATAGAAATATTATTGGTATAGTCAATTTCAGTTTTAATATTTTTATTATCGTAGTACTCTTTGTAGTCTCCTACAAATTGATTATCTTTATAATTTCCTTCATATTTTAATTGTCCATTCTCATACCATTTTTTTTGAATCCCATCTGGTACCCCGTCTTTATATGTTTTCTCAAGTTCTAATTGTCCATTCTCGTAATAAGATTTCATAAATCCATCTATTTTCCCATCCTTATAATTGGACTCTTCTTTTAATTGACCATTTTCATACCATTTTTTCTGAATCCCATCTGGTACTCCATCTTTATAGTTGAATTCTTCTTTTAATTGACCATTAAGATATTTTTGTATAGTTTTTCCTGTAAATACTTTTGTTTGATTAATTTCATAATATCTTCCATTTATTTTTTGCAACTTCGAAGATTCTATGATTTTCTCTCCACAAGCTGTTATAATTCCACCTATTGCAAGAATTAGTAATAATTTTTTCATAATCCTCTCCCTTCCGTTTTTATTTTAAATTTAGCAAATTATTTTCCCTTTATATTCTATCTCAATTTTTTCCTCTTTAGCTATTTTTTCCAATCTAGAAAGTAAAGCTCCTCCTACTAACTTTTTTCCAGTTTTTGATAATAATTTATCTTCAGAAATATCAGCTAAAGAAAATCTTTTTTTAAGTTCCGAAGGAGATATATTTTCAGCTGATGAATACTTGGTATCAATGCAATCAGCTATCATATTTTCAAAAAATTCTTTATCTAATCTTTTTTCTATTTCCATTCTTTCAAAAATTAGATTAAATATTTCTACAGTTTCAGCAATACTTTCATTAAATCTTTTTTCAACTTCTCCTAATAATTGATAACCTGTATGAGTTGTTAAATGAACTCCCCACATTCCAAATTCACAAACTAATTGTTCTAAGAACTCATTTTCTTCCTGGTATTGACTTATTTTCTTTTGGTTTATTTTTCTAGAAAGAATATTTGAAGAAAGTCTTCTTATTTCTAATTTTTGTTCAGCTATATATTTTCTAACCTCTTTAGTTATTTCATGAATTTCATTCATATATTGTTCTTTAAGATCTCTTTTTCTTGCATATTCTTTAGCCTCCTTTTGAGCTTTTTCAGATAATTCTTCTAAAGGAGGTAATGGAGGTTCCTTATCATCTTCGTCATTATTCTCTATAATCTCATATTTACTTATGTTAGAAATATCAAAAGCCTTTCTAATAAATGGATTATGTGTTAATTTTTTTTCTTCTAAATATTTTTTATATAATTTTTCGTATTGATCCATTGTAATTTTTTCTTTAATAATTGAATTTTCTATTTCTTGATTCTCACTTTTTATATTTTCCTCTTCAAAATTTAAAGGAATTTCTTCAAAAGTTTTATCAAAAATATTTTCAATTTTTTCTGTTGGTTTAACTACAATTTTTTTCTCTTTTTTTTCTATTCCTGTTTTTATAGTTTTTATTAAATATTCAAGGGTACTTATATCTTGTCTTACCTCTTTGTAAGCCCATAAAAGCCCTTTTATAAGGTCGTTTTCTTCAAAAATTTTCAATAATTTTTCAATATTATCAATTGTTAATAATTTTTCTAAAAATCTGTTTTTTCTCACTTTTTGAATAGTGTTATTTAATTTTTCAGATATTTTAATCTCAATAATATCTATAATGTCTTTTTTTTCTAATTTTTTATTTTCCCAAGAAAATTTTAAACTAGTTATACTTCTTCCAGTTTTTATTTTTTCCAATTTCAAATTAAAAAAATATTGTGGCAACTCTTCCATTATAGGAGTTAAAACTTTAATGTCTATTATAGACATTCTGTATTTCGGGGGAATCGCTAATAATTCTCTAAATTCATCTATTTTAAACGTTCGTTCTTTTTTACTTTCCCATTGCTTTAATAACTTAAACATATTTTTAC